>NZ_JBFAQY010000003.1:0-420412 GCF_040678965.1 Streptosporangium sp. NPDC049248 | reverse complement strand
GCGCGTCCACGGCCAGGACCCTTCAACTACTTCGGTCCCGGCACGTCCGACCTTCTGCCCGTCTTTCTGCGTCGTCTTCTGCCATCCACACTCGTCCGGGCAGTTCGTCGTGATGCCTACGTCCTGCTCTGCCCTGGTGGATCCGTTCCTTGCGATGTCAGAAACTCTACCCCCACCCAGCACTGATGTCTACTTCGACCACTACAGATTTTCGGTTCCGGAGAAGTGAGGACTGAGCTTTCACGTCCCGGGAGCAGGTCAGTGGCGGGTCGCGGCCCAGTCGTGGATGGCCTCGGCGGTCTCGTCGGTGAGGTCGGAGTCGGACAGCTCGTCGAGAGTGATCCACCGGTAGGACTCGTGCTCGTCGGACAGGAAGATGGGATTCGTGTCGCCGGAAAGAGCGAAGGTGAACTGGCGGGCCTTGCGCCCTGCCCCGGACACGTAGTCGAAGGCGGCGACGAAATCCCGGTCGAGGGCGAGCGGGCCGCTCCAGCCGATCTCCTCGGCCAGTTCCCTGGCCAGCGCCGACCGGAGGTCCTCGCCGTCATCGACACCGCCGGAGGGCAGTTCCTCGATACCGGGCAGGAAGTCGTCACCGGAGGAACGGCGCAGGATCAACACCCGCTCGTCGCGATACACGACGGCGCCGACCACAAGCTTCTGAATTCCGTCACGGTCGGCGTCGTCGACGAGGTGCTGAAGATCGGCCATCTGGCGAGGTTAGCGCCCCTCACCGCGTCGGTGTGGGCCAGCCCCTCCTGGTCATCGCCAGCGGGGACGGCGATCCGCAGCGAGGTCGCAGCCAGACGGTCGCTGACGGGCAGATCGCCGCGGATCGGGCCACGGTGGTATGTCGTGACCGGAGAACGCGGGCTCTGGAAGGCGGGGTAGGTGTGCAGCGGCGGCATCGAGTCACACGTTTCGACATCGGTGCAACCTCGCTCCCGCAGGATCCGGAGCAGGTCCGCGCGACTGAATCCGGCGAGGTGCGGGTCGACGGTGAAGACGAAGGCATACAGCGTGCTGGTACGGTCCAGGCCGGTAGGGGTGAGGACCCGGATACCGGTATATCCGGCGAGTGCCTTTTCCAGGCGAATGGCGTGGCGTCGGCGGACGCGCCTGCCCGCCCGAAGACAGCGGCGGCCCCGAAGGGTTCGCCGACCTGCTGCGCGCGCTATGGCACAAGAAGGGCAGCAAGTACCGCCAGACGCGTGACATTCTCGGCGCCAGCCGCTGGGACGGCGCCGCCTGGGATCGCCAAGAGGTCAACGACCAGCTCGCCGAGCAGCGGCCATGGTGGCCACCCGGCAAGCTGCCGACGCACCTGTCCTGATGTGGTCAGCGGCGGGCCGGTGACAGCCGCTGAATTGGAGCTAATACTGACAAAAGCGAACTGCGGGGCACGGAGCAAGGGCGAGCGGTGCCACCGCAAAGCTCTGAGATGAGAGCGGCGGCCGGGACTCGAGAAGGATAGGGGGAGGGGATCGGCAACCGGTTGAGCACCGCAGCCATGCGCAAACGCAGACCGCCGGTGTTCCGCTTGTGCTTGCCCCACGATGGAGGTTGCGATGAGTTCTGATCTCATACCCGATTCGCCCGTTCCAGGGTCCGGGTTCGTCTCGTCCCAGGGCGCCCCTTCCGCTCCATCTGCGGAGACGCTGACGTGGTCGGCCACGCAGCGCTACGGCGACCTCGAGATCGGCTTTGGTAACGCCATCCGAACCTGGCCAGTTCCCGACGGCAGCACCCACCCTTCGGGGATCTGGCGCCTGGGAACCATGCCCGGTAACAACCGCTGGGCCGCGGGCATGCACTTCGGGCCCGGCAGCCCCGGCGCACTGCCCGGGGCAATCAGCCTCCGGGATGTCTCCAGCGATCAGAGTCTGCTGCGCCGACCCGTCCGCTGGCAGTATCTGGGCCCGCTCCCCTCCGCAGGCGCGCTGTGGCGGCCGATCCCACCGGAGGGCTACGTAGCCCTGGGTGATATCGCCGTGCGCAACGACATGCCCCCGGAGCAGTATGCCGGGTACGCCGACACCGTCTGCGTCAAACGCGTCCACAACGGCCGCAGCTATGTACGCCCCGCCGAGTGCGGCCAGCAGCTGTTCGAGGCCGGCGGATGGCGACTGTGGTCGATCGTCACCCCGCACCATCCCGACGACGACCTGGAGGAGCGCCTGATCCTGCCTTTGGGCTGCTTCACCGCCGTGAACTCCTCCGGCCGCCCTGCCCCCACGCCGGTCACCTGGATCCTGGATCTGCCGGCGGTCATCGACCGGCGACCAGGCCCGGAGATTCCCGAGCTCACCTCGCACGCCCGGCCGCCGGCTCAGGCCCTCATCACCGACCGGACCGTGACCGTGCCCTATTTCATGGTCAAAGACGATGCCCGCGACGTCCAGTGGAAGGTCACGCACTCACCCTTCTACCGAATTCTGCGCAGGCGGCACTACGAGCTGGTCCTTTACCGCGACAACCGCAACGGCACTCTGCCGCAGCCAGAGCGCCAGGAGGTCACCACCGGCGTCACCAGAGAGGTCAGCGATGCCTTCTCCCGGTCGGTAGGCATCACCGTGGGAGTTCAGGTGGGCGTCGAAGTCAGCGCCGCGCCCCTCGGCGTGGGCGTCTCCACCACCGTGACCAACTCCGTGTCCACCTCCATCGAAACCGGCTACGAACGCCGCAACACCGTCTCCACCATGCGCGAGGAGACCAAAGATCGCGGCCTGAACATCCCTCCGCACAGCTCCGCCTGCCTGTGGATGGAACATCACACCCTCACCGCCATGCGAGGCAACGGCGACAGCCTGGGCCCCAGCGCCTCCCTCGGCTTCCTCACCGACTACTACGTCACCGGTGAATACCCCGGAAGGTCCGGCACCACCTACTTCGAGGAAACACCCGACGGCAACCGCGTCGAACGACCGGCCCGCCATCTGCCGCCCGAATAGCCGCACCACCATCTATGGCCCTTTCACGAGGGTCCCGACACGCCCCAGCTCTTCGCGAACAAGGAGGGGTCTGCCACGCGCCAGACCCCTCCTTCGCGGTCTGGCGCGCGGCGGACCGCGAGGAGCACCAACCTGCAGAGATCGGGTCTGTCAATTAAACGGCTCTGTCCCGTATTCGATGGTAGCGCTGCGTGATCACCTGTCAGCCTGAGGCGTGCTGGAGATCGACGATCTGATGGGTGTGGTGTTTTCGGGCCTGTCTGCCCTGGTCATCGAGGATGTAGAGGACGAGGACGATCACATTCGGATCATGGCCCATACTCGGGATGAGCCGATGCCGTGCCCAGTGTGCGGGGTGCTGACCGGCCGGGTGCATGGCTTCTGCGGCCGGACGGTCGCGGACGTCCCGGTCGACGGGCGGCGGGTGCTGGTCTCGGTGCGAGTAGTACGGCGGCTGGTCTGTCCGGCACGGAAATGCCCACGGCAGACGTTCCGTGAACAGGTGCCCGGGCTGCTGGAGCGCTATCAGCGCCGTACCAGCCGGCTGACCGGCCAGCTGGGCGCGGTGGTGAGAGAGCTAGCGGGCCGGGCGGGCGCTCGCCTCTCACAAGCGCTGGACGTCGCGGTGTCGAGGTCCACGGCGCTGCGGCCACTAACGCGGCTGCCGCTGCCACCGCTGCGGATCCCGAGGGTGCTCGGGGTCGATGATTTCGCCTTGAAACGCCGCCACCGGTACGCCACCATCCTCACCGACGCCGAGACCGGCGAGCGCATCGACGTTCTGCCCGGTCGCGGTGCCGACGCCCTTGAGGCGTGGCTACGTACCCACCCCGGAGTGGAGATCGTCTGCCGGGACGGTTCGGGTGCCTACGGCGAGGCGATACGAAGGGCGTTGCCAGATGCGGTGCAGGTTAGCGACAGGTGGCATGTGTGGAAGAACCTCTGTGACAAGACCCTCGCCGAGGTCCGCTCCCACAGCTACTGCTGGGCCACGGTCAACCCGGCTCGGCCTGCCGGTGTCCGGGAGCAGACCACCCGCGAACGCTGGCAGCAGATCCACGACCTGCTGCACAAGGGCGTCGGCCTGCTGGAATGCGCACGCCGTCTCAATCTGTCTTTGAACACCGTCAAGCGCTACGCCCGCACCCGTGAGCCCGAGGCGCTGCGCCGCGCTCCGCGCTACCGGCCCACCCTCGTTGATCCTTATCGCGATCACCTGCGGGAGCAGCGCGCCGCCTAGCCGACCTCCTCCAGCTGTTCCGTGAGATCAAGGAACTCGGTTACACGGGCAGCCTCAACCTGCTCTACCGCTACATCACCCAGGGCCGAGCCGAGAGGGACCGGCCCGTCATCACCCCACGCCGTCTCGCTCGGCTCCTGCTCACCCGCCCCGACAAGCTGCGGGAGGGCGACACCCGGCTACTGCGGGAACTCACGAGCGATGGCGCAGGAACTGGCAGGCCGGCGGGGCCGGTGCGCTGCGCTCGCACGGGCCGGCCTCCCTACCCCGGCTCGGCGAGCGGCAACTCGCCGAACTGGAACAGGAACCGACCAAGGGGCCGAGCGCGCACGGCCGACCCGGCCGGCGCTGGACCTTGGCACGCATCACGGCCGTGATCGGGCGGCGCTTCCACCTGCCCTACACCCTCCAAGGCGTGCGCAAGCTGCTGATCCGCAACGGCTACTCCTGCCAGGTACCGGCCCGGCGTGCGATCGAGCGCGATGCGGCGGCGGTGACCGGCTGGGTGAAGGAGACCTGGCCGAACGCGGAAGATACGCGGCGGCGCTCGGCGCCTGGATCGTCTTCGAAGACGAGACCGGCCTGTCGATGACGCCGTCCATCATGCGCACCTGGGCACGGCGCGGCCGCACCACGGTCATCACCGTACGAGGCCGCTCCCGACGCCGGATCTCGATCGCGGCCCTGGCCTGTTTCGGCTACTCGCGGCCGGGCCGACTCTCGTAGGTGAGGAGATCGCCGGGCTGACACCTAAGCTCGCGGCAGATCGCGCTCAGCGTGGAGAATCGGATCGCCTTGGCCTTGCCGTTCTTGAGGATCGACAGATTGACGATCGTCACGCCGACTCGATCCGCCAGCTCGGTGAGTGTCATCTCCTGCTCGGCGAGCAAGTGATCCAGGTGGACGCGGATGCGGTGCTCGGCATCGGGCGGCATGTCAGACGAGCCCTTCCGCGTCCTCGCGCAGGCGGGCGCCCCTTTTGAAGATCGACCCCAGTGCGATCACGAGGAGGGCAAACCCAATGGGGGCCGGAGTGAACGGCCAGTCAGTGTCGATCATCCCCCCGGCGGAGGTCCCGTCCACCATGATTACCGCCACCAGCGTCCTGAGCGGCTCGACGAGCAGGCCGTATCCGGCCACGCATCCGGACATGATGAAAATCCGGCGAGCGTTACGCGGCACGAATGGATCACCGGACCTGAGGGTCCGGGCGATCTGCCACAGCAGAAATGCGATGATGGCGGTCAGCAGCGCCGTCACCACCGATGGCATGTTCAGCAGCAGGATCTGCCACCGCGCCGGACGGTCAAGCGAGAGATAGGCGCTGTAGTCCAGGCCGATCCTCAACGGCCCTACCTGCTGAGGGTTGGTGAAAGGCCACTCCCGTAGCCGGGGTACCTCCATCACGGCGGGACCCGTGTGGGTCACTCCCGAGGCCATCCATCCGGCGCCGAGCAGGGCGATGACACCAATCGCGAAAGCCAGATAGATCAGGTTCTCAAAAATCACCCACCAGGTACGGATCGACCATGCTCGCAGTCTCACCCATCCCATAAACCGCCCCTTATCGTTTATCGTTAATAACGATAAACGATAAGGGGTGTTCAGTGAAGAGTTAATCTCTTGGCTTACCAGACTGGTGGCGGCCGGCCGAGTCGGGGAGCGCCGGATAGGCGAGAAGATGTCAACGGCCAAGTGCGTGCGAGTCTGCCCACTCTCCGCGCAACGCGGTTTCTCAGACTTCATATCCCGGCTCATCCCGGCAGCGTTACTGGACGCACAAAACCCCCGACCGGTTGACCGATCGGGGGTTGCGATAGTGAAAAGGACGAAATCCTATTCGCCATTAAGGGATAACCGAAAAGGGTTCAATCCCGGCAATCAGCTCAGGCGGTCGAAGTCTCCCGCCTTGATGCCGTGGACGAAGGACCGCCATCCGGCGGGGGTGAGGAGCAGGTTGGGGCCGTGCGGGTCCTTGCTGTCGCGGACCGCGACGGCACCGGGCAGGTTGGCGGCGACCTCGACGCACTGGCCGCCGTTGTCTCCGGAGAGTGACGACTTCCGCCACACGGCGGTACTCAGATCCATCCCTGTCTCCTTCCTGTTTACGGCCTTCGAGAGAGTCAGACCAGGCGGTCAAACTTCCCCGACTTGATACCGCCGACGAAGGATCGCCACTCACCGGGAGTGAAGAGCAGGTTGGGACCGTCGGGGTCCTTGCTGTCGCGAACCGCGACAGCACCGGGCAGGTTCGAGGCGACTTCGACGCACTGACCACCATCGTCTGCGGAGAGCGATGACTTCCGCCATACCGCGACACTCAGGTCCATTCCTGCCTCGCTTCCTCGATCATTTTGAGGGACATGTGGTCAGGATAAGCCCATCCACGTATCGCTTCATAGCGATTCCATATCGGGGTTACGACGCTGGGATCAGCCGAAACCTGTCCTTCCACTGCAGAGCCTGCATGAATCGCATCCGGCTGGTTGTCCGGAAGTTCCGCGATCATGAAAGGGCCCACCATTCCGGAGAGGCAGAGCCGATCGACGAGTTGGACGGAGACGGAGGGACGCTGGGCGATCTCTAGCAAGTAGGTGAGCTGTTCCCACATTACCTCCGGACCGCCGACATTACGGCGCAGCACACTTTCGTCGATGAGGGTAAGAAAAAGTGGGGGATTGTCCCCTTCGAGGATTTTCTTACGCCACATGCGCGCCTTAACCCGCTCCTCTATCTCCTCCGGGGTGATCCGAGGGGCATGCTTGAAGATCGCTCGGGCGTACGCCTCGGTCTGCAGGAGGCCGGGGACGAGCAGCGGATCCCACGAGCGCATGACGAGGGCGAACGGCTCGACCTCCTGTGCCCAGCTCATGAACCAGACCGGGCCGCCATAGCGGGCAACGATGTGTTCGCGCAGGTCCACGAAGTACGTGCTGCCGTCGGTGCCGAAGAGGGCGTCCAGGCGCTCGGCGTCGGACTTGGACGGGGTGCGGGTGGCGCTCTCCAGGCGGCTTATCTGGGTCTGGGTGCAGCCGAGGCGTCTGCCCACAGCGCTCTGGGAGAGCTGGGCGGCCTCGCGCAGGCGGCGCATCTCGGCGCCGAAGCGCGCCCGGGGGGAGCCCGGGTCCGGGGGGATCTCGTCGCTCATCGCATTCCTCCTGAAATAGAGAAAAACGGATTTTTAGTTATAGCGGCGATTCCAGGCCCTGGTATGGGGAAACCCTCGCCCGACATTCCAGAGCATCCACCGGGGTGCCAATCCAGCAATGAATCCACCTGCCACGCGGGCAATCTAATCACACGTCTTCTCGGTTCGACAGGACGAAAAAGAAAGCATCCTCATACCTTTAAATCAGGGGCGAGAACGAGTGATGAACGATCAGAACGGTGACCTTTCGCGCCTCGGTCGTGTTCGCCGGGGGCATCCGGAGGACAGGAGCGTGACGGCGGTCGAGCGGCGTGCGCGATTCGTTCATCTGACCCGGCTCAGCTGGGATCTGCACGGCCTCGGGGTGTGCACCTCGCTGGTCCTTCCGGTGGCCGGGCAGCCGATTCTGGAGATCCGGACGGCGACGGGCACGGCACTGGTCAGGATCACGGTCGTCCGGCGCTACTGCGGCTGGGCGTTCGTCTGGCGGCCCTGGTGGGCGCGGCTCTGGCAGCGCGGCGAATGGGTCTGGGCGGAGGCCGACAACGCGGCCGACATGATCATGTCAGCGGTGACCGCATGAGACCCGAGCGGGAGGCACCGGGGAAAGAGGACGGTTGCCCCGGCAACGGAGCCTCGAAAACGCCGGGGGAAGAGGAGGACTGCCCCGAACGCCACGGTGACAGGGTTCCGAAAAAGCCAGGGGAAGAGGACGGCCACCTCGGACATCGCGATGATGGGACTTCGACGGTGCTCGGGGAAGAAGACAAACTTCCCGCGATGTCGTGGGCGGGTGGGCCGTACAGCGCGTGGCGGCAGGTCTTTCCCGGCCAGGTGGCATCCGTGCCGGAGGTGCGGGCCTGGGCGCGGGACCTGCTGGCCGGACGCGTCGCGGTCCCGCTCCTTGACGACGTGCTGCTCCTGCTGAGCGAGCTGGCCGCCAACGCGGTGGCCCACTCCGACTCCGGGCGTACCGCGGACGGGCGCCTGACCGTCTACCTGGCCCGTACCACCACGATGGTCCACGTGCAGGTCACCGACGACGGCTCCGTCACGAGCGTGCCCGCCGTACGCGTACCGGAGGCCGACGACGACGGCGGGCGGGGGCTGTGGCTGGTCGACCTGCTCGCCACCGAGTGGGGCTCCCGCTACGACGGAGCGAGCAGATCGGTCTGGTTCCAGATGGCGGGGTAGTCTCCGCCACCGGCGCCCAGGGCGGCAGGACTCAGATCAGCACGTCGAACGGGTTGACGACGGACACTCCCGTGCCGGCGAAGTCCTTGATGTTCCGGCTGACCAGGGTCCAGCCGTTCACCCGGGCCGTCGCGGCGATCAGGCCGTCCGTCGTGGGGAGCGGGCGGATGGTGTTCAGGCGGCCCCACTCCTCGGCGGCCTCCACGGTGACGGGGACGATGCGATCACCGAACTGCCGCTGAAGGCCGTGCAGCCAGCGTTCCAGCACCGTCGCCTGGCCGGGGTCCCGGCGTCTGCGAAGCTCGACTCCGCAGCGGATCTCTCCGACCGTCAGGCTGCTGATGTAGAGGGTGGGTCCGTGCGCCGCGGCGATCCAGCCCTTGACCTGAGGGCTGCCATTCCGCTTGCGTGCTTCGGAGACCACGTTCGTGTCGAGCAGATAGCCGATGCCCATCAGTCGAAATCGACTTCCCGGGGAAGGTCCCGGTTCCGCGGGAACTCCACGTCGTCGTCCCAGTCGGGGTCGGCGAGCAGGAACCGTCCGAAGTCCGGAGCGTCACCTTTGAGGCGGCGGTATTCGGCGATGTCGATGACGACGGCCACCTCCTCTCCGTGCCGGGTGACCACCTGGGGCCCTTCGCTCACCGCACGCCGAACGACCTCACTGAAGCGTTGTTTCGCCTCCTGGACCTGCCATCCGCTCACCAGCGTCCCCCTGTCTAGTCTGTCTAGATTCAGAGTAGCCTCAGCAGGAGACGATGTGGTGGTCTTGGCAGCCGTCCTGTCTTGTGAGGTCTCAGCCGAAGTGGCGAGTTCTCAAGTGATCTGGCGGAGCGGCGTCGGTTCTCACCTGATGTGGTGAGCATCGGCCCAGGGACCCTGCTGGTCGGCCTCCTCCTTGCCGGGTGGCCCCGGTGCAGCGATGCACCGGGGCCACCCGGCAAGGAGACCCTCGGAAGGGCGCCGCCGTTATTCGGGGAAGGCGGCTTCTGCGATCTGTCGCCGGAAGGCGTAGGTCAGTCATGGATGCCGTAGTAGTCGGCCAGGTAGTCGATGACCTCGGCGGCGTGGGGCAGCAGTTCGGGCAGGTGCTTGGCGAGCGCGGCCCGGGTGGCGGTGGCGAGTACCGCCTTGCTCGCCGTGGCGGTGCGGGTGTAGGGGGCCAGACGCTGGATCAGCTCGTAGTTGCTGGCGATGTTCTCGGCCCGCATCGCCCGTTCGACCGGCGGCGCGCCCGGCGGCGGGACGGGCGGGAGCACCCGGCTGACGAAGGTGACCCGGTGCATGACCCGCCAGCAGGGCGGTTTGGTGGCGGTCTGGCGGGCCTGGCGCAGCGCGGCGGCGTCGGGGGCGCCGCTGTTGGCCAGCCAGATCGGATCGACGACCTTGTGGAAGAAGTCGTCGAAGTTGGCGCTGCTCTCACCCAGGTAGAAGGTGAGGAAGCGGTAGGCGTCCACCTTCCCCGGCACCAGGACGGGCTTGCCCTGCGCGGTGAAGACGGGTTTGCCGTTGTCGTACCGCTGCAGGTCCCCGGAGGGCGCGCAGTCGACGGTGAGGCCGAAGGTGCGGCTGACGTCCTTGGCCCGGGAGCGGGTCACGGAGGTGCTGCCGCCGACGGAGGCGTCGATGTTGCCGGCTAGGCCGACGCCGAGTGCCTTGATGGTGAAGTCGACGCTGAACGACTCGCTCGTCTTGAAGGCGTAGGTGCCGCTGTGGGTCTGCGTGACGGCGTCGGTGGCCTGAGTGGTCTCGGCGAAGAAGCCGCCCTTGGCCGTCCAGACGTAGGTGTTGACCAGGTCGCGGTGGGAGAACTTGTCAGGGGTCGAGCTGTTGGCGTTGCGGTCGCCGCCCGAGGGGGGGTCGGCGGTCACGCCCATGCCCCGCAGGATCTTCTGGGCCTGCGCCTGCGTCTGATCGGGGGCATGGGTCTGGACGGAGACGGCCTCGTAGTAGGCGCGCAGCCGCTGCTGGTCGCGGGTGATGCGGCGTTTGAGCGCGTACGCCTCCTGGGGTTTGAAGAAGCTGTGCTGGCCGTAGCCTGCGGCGGCGGGATAGTCGGGATCGAGGACCTTGCCGCGGTCGTCGAAGCCGACCGCGCCGTCCAGGGTGCCCTGCTTGGTGTAGCGGGGGTTGACCGGGAAGGTGATGATGTTCCAGTCCTTGGGGATGTCGGGGTTGGGCGTCATCCGGTAGGCGACCAGCGCGCCGGTGTGGGCCAGGCGGAGCGCGAAGATGTCGGCCGTCTCCGACTGCACCAGCGCGAAGCCCGTGTTGGCGGGCACGTAGCGGCGGCCGACGGCGGAGTTGAGCAACTGGGTGGGGTCCTCCAGGTTGCCGGTGAGCCGGAGTTTGGCCGCCCGCGTGGTGTTCTGGCCCTGGGAGAGCTTGGTATCGCTCGACCAGGCGTTGGAGAACTCCAGGTTCGTCGTGGTCGAGAGCTTGTAGTCGATCTCCAGGATCGGGATGGCGGTCCCGACGCCGAGCGGCGCGGTGATCGTCATCAGGTTCTGGTCGGAGTCCTGGCCGAGCGAGACGCCGAAGGAGGTGTCGACGCTGCTGTTGCGGTTGGAGGACATGCTGTAGGTGACCTGGTCGGCCTCGGTGAACTCCACGGAGGAGGCGCCGGCGAAGGAGTCGGCGCCGGTCAGGTTCTCCGACGGCACCGGCGGGGCGCTCTCGATGTAGCCGATGAGCTGCGGGTCGAACTGGGCCTGGCCCACCCACTCGGAGATGAGGTTGCCGACCTTGTAGCCGGTCACCAGGTGCCAGCGGCCCTGGCGCAGGTAGCTGTAGCAGCGTTTGAGCACGCCGAACGGCTCGCCCTTGAGCGTCTGCTGCATGTCGGCGTACTCGCCGACGGCCGGGGTGGCGCCGATCATGTCGTGGAAGGGGGTGCGGATGGCGGCCAGCGCGGAGCGCACCTGGGCGGTGTCGGTGGCGATGGGGGCGTTGGAGAGCATCGGGCGCGGGCGTGCCGAGGCGGGGAATTCGAGGTGGTTGCCGCGCAGGCCCTCGTCGTGCACCTCGGTGGCGGTGGGGGAGGTGGAGTCCCGGTCGAAGGGCCAGTAGCCGACGAGTTCCTGCTTCTCGCCCTTGAGGCGGGTGAAGAGGTTGTCGAGGATCTGCTCCCCGCTCCGTGCCGTACGCCAGAGCCTCACCTCCTCCAGCATGCCGCTGAACGGCTCGCCCACCGCGCCGCCGAGCAGCCGGGCGCCCAGCGTGAGCTGCTGGTCGCCGTAGTCGGCAGGGCCCGGGTCGGGGATGGGGTCGGCGACGACCGGCACGCCGTTGCGGTAGAGGCGGAACGGGCTGGCGGTCGGATCGGGGTCGCGCACCCACTGGGTGGCGCGCAGGCTCGCCGGGTAGGAGCCGTCGGCGGCGAGGGTGACGTTGCCGCTGTTCTCCTCGAAGGGCCAGCGGGCCAGCAGCCCCCTGTCGCGCCCGACGACCGGCAGGCCGAGCTGAGCCGCCTCGCGGGCCACGTTCCAGATGCGTACCTCGCCCAGCACACCGGCGAAGGTCGAGGAGGATCCCACCTTGCCCATGATCAGGTTGCTGCTGTTGCTCTGGGCTCCGGGGCCGGTGTAGTGCTCGGCGCCGGCCGGCTGCCCGTTGATGTAGAAGCGGATGTCCTTGCCGGGGTTGGTGTCCGGCGGGGTCTGGGCGGAGGTGGAGACCTCCACCTTGCGGCCTTTCCGTACGACGGCCACCCGCTGGAAGGCCTTCGGGGTGATGCCGATGGTGGAGGTGTAGCGGACGACCTGGCCGCCGGGCTCCTCGAAGGCGAACTCCAGCCTGCCGTCGCCCCGCACACTGAGCTGGTACGGCACCCCGCCGGAGAAGCCCAGCTCGCCCTTGGAGACCAGCCCCATGGTGCCGCCGAGCCGATCGGCCTGTAGGAAGACCTCGAGGGTGAGGTCCTCGGTCACGTTCAGCGCCTCGTCCTTGGCCACCTCCAGGTAGGCGCCGCCGTCCAGCTTGACGGCCCAGGACTGCTGGAAGGCGGCGGCCAGGTGCGTCCACTCGTTGCAGGGGAAGGCCTCCTGGCTGCGGACGAAGCGGCCGCCGACCCCGGCTACCAGCTGGTAGCCCTTGATCGGGGAGGCCTTGGCCGAGGTGCCGGGGAAGGTCCAGTAGCCCAGCAGGCCGGGCTCGTGGCCCGAGAGCCGCTGGTTGCGCTCGCTGCTGATCTCGTTGGGGGTGCGGATGCGGCTCCAGACGCGTACCTCGTCGAGCTGGCCGGCCAGGTAGTGGCCGGCGAAGGGCTTGTGGCCCAGGAGGAGCGGGCCGCGCCCGGTGTAGGGGGCGTTGGAGATGCGGCGGCCGACCTCGGTGCCGTCGAGGTAGAGGATCTGGGTGCGGGTGGCGTTCTCGTACACCACCGTCCAGTGGTGCCATCCCAGGTCCAGGGAGGGCAGATTGACGTTGAGGTCGTCGCCGTAGAGGCTGAAGCCGAAGGTGTTGTTGGCGTGGATCTGCAGGTGCAGCGTCTGGTTCTGCGCCCCCATCGGGTAGCCGTGGAGGAGCAGCGGCTGGGTGTTGGTCTGCCCGGGCTCGAGCCGTGCCCACAGTTCGATGGTGAAGTCCCTGTTGGCCAGTTCGATGCTCCTGCTCAGCTCGTGGGATTCGGCGCCGTTGAACGCCTTGGCGGTCTTCAACGGGGCGTCCGCGAGTGCCAGCGTGTACTGCGATTGGCCGCTGTTGGCCTGCAGGATCCTGGCCTTGCCGTTCACCGGCCCGACGTTCACCCAGCTCTCCATGGTCAGGTCGCCGGTCACCGTCACGCGCTCCAGTTGGGCAGCGGGCAGGCGCAGGTGCTGCTGGCGGCCGTCGAAGGAGTAGGCGCGGCCCGGCATCTCGCCACGCCAGCGAGCGCCGTGCCCGCTGACCAGGCGTTTGGCGGTCCCGTTCGCGATGGAGGCGACGGTGCCCGCGGTGAGGACGACCAGGCGCGAACCCTCCGTCAGCGGCACTCCGGGACGGGCGCAGACGGCCCGCTGGTAGTCGTAGCCGGCCAGGGTGACCAGGGCGCCGGCGGTGATCGTCTGGTTGGCGGCGGTCAGGGTGAGGCTCTTGGCCCCCACCGCGTGGTCAGCGCCGGCGCTGTAACCGTCAGAGCCGATCATGATGTGGGAGGCCTTCGGCACGGCGGTCGTCAGGGGCTCGGCCAGCTCCACCTGCGTGCCGTTCACCTTGGCCACCGTGCCGAGCCTGACGGGCTCGCCCGGGGCTCCGGCCAGCACCGCGGTCAGCCGCGCGGTGTCGCGCGGCAGCGAGCGCCAGGTCTCGCCCTCCTGGCCGCCGGAGATGGTCAGGTCGCATCGGCTGGGCGAGTCGCCGTCGGTCACCGTGATGGTGAGCGCGCCCAGGTCGATGCCCGCGTCACGGGCCGTGAAGAGGACCGCGCCGCTGCCGACGGGCAGCTCCTGCGTCGACGGGATCACGAAGGTGTCGAGGTAGGCGGCGAAGAACTGGTCGTTGACGCCCCGGAAGTAGAGCACCACGTTGCCGGTGGCGCTCTCCATCAGGGTGGGCGCGTCGGCGCATCGGGCGAAGCCCAGCACGGCTCCGGCGCAGCTCAGCCCGGTGCGGTCCAGGGCCAGCAGCGGCATGGCCACCGTCAGGTCGGTCGACCCCTGGGCCGCGCCGGTCATCTGGGCGAGCTGGTTGCGCGCCGTGTCCAGATCGGTGGTCTTGGTGGCCAGGGTGCGGCGCAGCCCATCGAGCCTGCTCTGCGCCATGCGCGCCTCGTCGATGGCGATGCGGAGGTTGACGACCGCGGTCTGCGCGTCCTTCAGGTAGGTGTCCCAGCCGCTCGCATGCTTGACGGGCACCATCTTGATAAGCCCGGAATCATCTGTCGTGGCCGTTCGCGACTGGACCACCGTGTTGCCGGAGCCCGACGAGGAGACGGCGCACCCGCTGTGGCTGTTGATGAGCCGGTGGTACTCGCCGATCTGCTCCAAGCGGAACCTCGCGCCGTCTCCTTGCTGGTTGAGCCTCGCCATGTCCAATGGGGAGAGGCCGACCACGTTGATGAATTTGCCCGACAAGACGTTGATGGCCCGGTAGGTGAAGGCGTCGTTGGTCGACGTGGGCACCCTGTCGAACTTCCACAGGCCGGTGGGCGAGTTACGGTCGGAGGTTCGCACCAGCTCCGCCCCCGAATCGGGGCTGTCGTTCATGACCGCGATGACCGGCCGGTCGGGAGACCCCTTCAGCTCCAGCCGCCATAGCCAGGCCAGGTAATTGCCCTTGTCGCCATCGAGGTTCTGCTGCCAGCGGGCGGCGATCGCGGCCTGCCTGTCATGGTCGGCCTGGAGCGCGGGCAGGTTCCCGGTGGCCTTGGAGATCCGGTCGATCTCCAAGGGCAGGTCCCGCACCTCGGTCTCCAGGGACTTGATCCGCTGCTCCAGCGCGCTGACCGCGTCCAGGTCCTGGCTCTGCTTCGGGCGGTCCAGCAGCGGCAGGTCCAGCAGGTCGGGCGCCTGGGTCAGCCGCCCGTCCCGGCCCACGCCGAAGTCCACAGCCGCCACCTGGCCGCCGGAGTCGGCGGCGGTCTTGGTGGCGAAGGCGAGCAGCACCCGCGCCTGGCGCTTGGCCGGTTTGGCGGTCGTGCTGTATCCGACGGCGGTGGACTGCTGCTGGTGGTAGATGACGGAGGAGAGTCCGGAGACCACGCTCCGGTCCTTGACGGAGAAGCTGTCACGGCGCACGCCGGGGTGATCGCCCACCGGGGCCTGCGAGCCGACCCACCGCACCCCGCCGCGGAGCGTGCCGTTGACGGCGCGGTCGCTCTGGTCGTAGGCGGTCGTGCCCGATCCCTCGTCGAAGCGGTAGTACGAGAGCAGCCCCGGCTCGTTGCCGATCAGGCGGTGGCCCAGTTCCCGATTGAGTTCCTCGGTCGTGCGGGCGCGGTCCCAGAGCCGTACCTCGTCGATCTCGCCGTTGAAGAACTTGGCCGGCTGCCCCGTGTCGTTGGCCGCGCCGATCAGGACCGGTGCGGCCTGGCCCGCCTGGTACTGCAGGCTCGCGCTCTGGCTCGCCCTGCCGTTGATGAAGACGGTCGCCTTGCTCCCGTCGTAGACCCCGGCCACGTGGGTGTACTCGTTCAGCGAGATCGGCTCGAGCGAGGTCACCGACCAGGCCCCGCCGTTGTGGGCGAGGAAGACCGTGCCGTTCGCGTTCACCCCGAACCGGCAGGCCGCGCCCTTGGCCAGGACGGTCCCGCCGAGGGCCGCCGGTTTGATCCACGCCTCGATCGTGTACGCCCCGGGGCCGAACTGGAGCGCTCCAGAGGTGCCCAGGTCCACGTGCCCGGCCGTGCCGTCCAGCAGCAGCGCGGTCTCCGCGTGCCCCGCGACGCCCGGCACCGGCACCAGGTCCAGGCCGGTGAAGGGGCATTTGCCAGGGGCGCGCTCGAAGACGGAGTCACGGTACCTGGGGTCGGGGCTGGTGTAGTGACGCGTGCCCTGGGTGTTGAAGCCGCCGTCGGCGTCCTGCTCGATGTTGAAGCCGTCGACGCGGTCGGTGACGCTGTTGTACGCGAAGATCTGCCAGCGCCACCTGCCGCTGATCGCGGTCGGTACCAGCACCGCCGTGAAGCGCCCGCCGCTCAGGTTGCGGATGAAGGAGAGCTCCCTGGTCGGCTCGTAGAACGGCCGGCTCTCCATGTCCTCGGTGCCCAGCGTGTCCTTGGCCGAGTCAGGGCGGGAGGCGTGGCGGCTGCGCCGGAAGCGCACCTCCAGCACCGGCTTGAGCTTCCCCTCCACCAGCAGGAAGCGGTCGCATAAGAGCGTGTCACGGACGAGCGGCACCTTCTTGCCGCCGCTGAGCAGGTAGCCGGCCGCGGCAGGGTCGCCGGAGCAGCCGCCGCCGGTCAGCTTGTGGACCGCGTCGGCGTGGCCGTCGGGGATCGACTGCCGCAGCACCACCACGTAGGTGCCGTCCGAGATCACCTGGAACGGGGCCGCCGCCGAGAGCCGCGCGGTCGTGGAGAGGAACCTGTTGGTCTCGTCGGGGTCGAGCTGCTCGCTCGCCTTGGCCTCTATCCGGCCGCCCCGCTTGACCGTCGGCATCGCCGTCGCGCCCGCGATGCTGTAGCCGACCTCGGTGATCTCTGTCGGGAACGGCAGTTCGACTGGGTTGTCGGCCCAGTACGCGGAGTCGAGCACGCCCTTGGTGGCATCCTGTTTGCCCAGATCCAGGACGTTGTAGACGATCCGTCGCGCCGAGTCCATCGCGAACGCCACCGTGACACCCTGGTGCCGGACCATCGCCACATGCGCGTACGTCCGATCGCCGTACACCTTGAGCAGGGCATCCTGAGCCGCCATAGCCACCTCCGTGAGCTGAAGTCCACTCACACTGACCGCGATCGCATTTCGGATCAATACGGTCACAGCGACCGCATTCGGCCATCTTCATCGCTCTATCTCCGCCCCCAGCGGGTATCGCGCCTCGCGGCGGTGAAATGGCAGCGATCCCGTTCGGGCGGCTTCTGAGAGTGACCGGTTCTCAGAAGTACACTCCGGTGAGGAGGTGCCGCTGTCGGCCGACACCCGCCGCACCTACGCCCTCCCGGGTCCGGGTGTACCTGGCCTGGCTCGCCAAGCGGCGCCGCTGTCAGGTCATCGTCGTGGCCGATTCCGCGGAGATTTTGTCGTTGTGCGGGTCCTCGGGAAACGGCCGGTAGTTCAGCCGGTTGATTATCGTCATGCGACCGAGCCTGCCCGCGAAACGTTATTACTGGTAGATCGCACTTTTTCGAAGCCAGGTGAGGTCCGGGTGACCGGTCAGGCCGTTTTGATCGCGCCACCGTCGATCAGGTAGTCGGCTCCCGCGATACTGGCCGCGAGCGGTGAGGCCAGGTAGGCGACCAGTGTGGCCACCTCGGCGGGCTCGGCGAACCGGCCGGTCGTCATGCCCATCCGCGCGGGCAGCAGCCGGAGCAGGTCCTCGTGCGGCACCCCTATCGCTTTGGCGAGCTCCGCGCCGTAACTCGCCGGGCCCTCCCACAGCGAGGTCCGCACCGGTCCGGGCGAGACCGTGTTGACCCGCACGCCCTTCGGCCCGAACTCGTCGTTCAGCGCCTTTCCGAACGCCGTCAGCGTCCGCACGATCGCCAGGCCGATCCCCCTGCCGGCACCGGTCACCACCGCGGACTTGCCGTTCAGTCCCAGATCCATGACAGAGCCTTCCCATCCACTCGCAACACTTGTGATGCAGTGAAGGTGCGACATGCAACATATGTGTTGCAAGTAATCCTCAAAGGGGG
Organism: Streptosporangium sp. NPDC049248; assembly: GCF_040678965.1. Lineage (NCBI taxonomy): Bacteria > Bacillati > Actinomycetota > Actinomycetes > Streptosporangiales > Streptosporangiaceae > Streptosporangium > Streptosporangium sp. NPDC049248. Next base: position 402,602 of record NZ_JBFAQY010000003.1, on the reverse strand, counting down.
ACATTTAAGGAGCCTTACGGGGTGAACAAGCTGCGCTCGGACACGGAACGGACCGTGCGGACGATCCTGGAGGCGGCCGAACGCGTCCTCAGCCGGAATCCGGCCGCGAGCATGGAGCAGATCGCCGAGGCCACCGAGGTCGCCCGCGTGTACGCCGTGGCCCGGGAGCGGTGCGACGAGATGTTCCGCAGAGCACGCGACGCGGGCCTGCTCCGCGCGGACGCCGACCTCGACTGGACCCGCCGCGTCTACTACGCCCTGATCCACGAGGCGGCGACGGGACCGGACGAGGGGCAGGACGCCGACGCCCTGGCCACCCGCCTGGTCGACACCCTGCTGCACGGTTTCGGCGAGCACAACCGATGATCTTCACCTGACGCCGGGTGACCGCCACCTGGCCCGTACCAGCATGATGGTCCGCCGCGAGCACGCCCGCCGTACCCGTATCGGGGCCCGATGGCGACGGCGGGCGGGAGTCGTGGCTGGTCGGCCTGCCCGCGATCGAGGGGCGGGCAGGCCGGTCCGGTTCCAGGTGGCGGGTCTGACGGTCAGTTGTCCCAGGCCGCGTTCTTCAGGATGGTGGCCAGGCCGGGGGTGGCCCACTGGTCGACGATCAGGATCTTCGACTTGGGCAGGTACCACTCGCGCTGGTTGAACGTCGACTTCTGCTCGCCGCCGGTGTACGTCACGCACCGGCCGGGCCACACCCGGTAGTGCGCCTTGTGCGCCACCCCGATGTTGCGGTAGCCGACCGCGATCGCCTTGCCGAGGACCTGGCCGTACCTGGGGTTGGTCGCGCAGGGCACCACGTCGGATGCCGGGTAGAACGGCCCCTGGTCGGGGTTGTAGCGCCCGAAGCCCTCGGCGCCGGTCTTGAGGGCCTTCGGCCCCATGATCCAGAAGCTGTCGCATTTGGGCTGGAAGTAGCCGCCGTTGGGCCGCGCGCAGGCACCGGTCACCACCCGGACCTGGTCCGCGGTCCCGTACACCCGCCAGGAGTTCGGGATCTCCAGCGTCAGACCGCCGCGCAGCCGGAGCAGCGCGGTGGAGGAGCTCGCGGACGCGGGAAGCTGGGCCGCCAGCACGGCGGCTCCGGCGACAGCGGTCACCGCGATCGTTCTTTTCATCATGGCGGCGATGCTAGTGAGGACGGCTTGCCGTTTGCATGCATTTCTCTTGCGAAAAGGGCATATATCGCTACTTGGGATGTCGACCCGGGACGTGCCGGCGACCTTCGAAGTCGGTTTTAAGAGGTACCCAAGTGGCCGGGGTCACGATGGCCGCATGAACCTGCTGAAAAGCCTGCTCAGGGCCGTCGCGGGGGCGGCTCTCGTGGTTCCGCTCCTCGCCCCCGCCACCTCCGCCTCGGCCTCGGACGCGGCCCCGTACGTCCGGATCACCCTGAACACGATCGTCCCGTGGCGGACGCTGGGGAACGGCGGTGACGAGATCTTCGTCAAGATCTCCGGTCCCGGGCTGATACCGCTCACGACCACGACCTACCGGGTCTGGCCGCCCAGCAATGGGGTCCATCCGGTCACCTCGGGCTACTGCTACACCTTCGAGAACGCCCCGTGCCCGCCGGGCAGCAACGACCAGTCCTGGAAGCTCATCACCCCGAGCAAGCCCATCTTCCTCGCCAATGGCGGCCTGGCGACCATCAACATCCGGGACAACGACGTCATATTCGCCGATGACGACGTCTTCCTCCAGTCCTTCCGCCTCAACCCGCTGACCCAGGAGAGCCGCTACACCCTGCGGCCGAACGCCGGCAGGACCGACACCTCCGACTACCAGGTCAACATCACGCTGACGCCCGTTCCGGCACCGTTCTGACCCTGCCGGGAAGATCGGCGAGATCCGGGGTCGGCAAGCGGGTAAATGGGCATCAAGTGTCACGGAGTACCGCGTACGGCTCCCCGTGCCACCGGTAAGATCATCGAGAGAGGAGCCGGGCGTGTTCAGCACTCCGAGCAACCCCGAGTCCGTCTTCACCTACGGCGCCCCCGCCCTGAAGTTCGGCTCCGGTGCCTCGGCCGAGATCGGCTTCGATCTCGGGCAGTACGGCGCCCGGCACGTCCTCGTCATCACCGACCCCGGGGTGGCCGCGACCGGCGCGCCGCGACGGATCGCCGAGCAGCTCTCCGGGTTCGGCATCCAGGCGAGCGTGTACGAGGGCGTACGCGTCGAGCCGACGGACGAGAGCCTGCTGGCGGCGGTCGAGCACGCCCGCGCCGGTGGGCCGTGGGACGCCTTCGTCGCCATCGGGGGCGGCTCCAGCATCGACACCGCCAAGGCGGTCAACCTGCTCACCACCAACCCGGGTGAGCTGATGGACTACGTCAACGCGCCGGTGGGCGGCGGCCTGGCCCCGTCCCGGCCGCTCAAGCCGCTGGTCGCGGTGCCCACGACCACGGGCACCGGTTCGGAGAGCACCACGATCTGCGTGCTCGACGTGCTCGACCTGAAGGTGAAGACCGGGATCAGCCATGCCCGGCTCCGCCCGGTGCTCGCCGTCGTCGACCCCGACCTGACGATGAGCCAGCCCGCCGGGGTCACCGCGGCCGCCGGGATGGACATCCTCTGCCACGCCCTGGAGAGCTACACCGCCCGGCCGTACACCTCCTACGAGCGCAGGCGCCCCGAGGAGCGGGTGCCCTACTGCGGCTCGAACCCGGTGGCCGACATGTGGTCCGAGCGGGCCATCGCGCTGCTCGCGCGGTCCTTCCGCACCGCCGTGCGCGACGGGGACGACGCGGAGGCCAGGGGGCGGATGGCGCTGGCGGCGACGTTCGCCGGGCTGGGGTTCGGCAACGCGGGCGTGCACATCCCGCACGCCAACGCCTACCCGATCGCCGGGCGGGTCAGGGACTTCCATCCCGAGGGCTACCCGGCGGGCGAGCCGATGGTGCCGCACGGCATGGCCGTCGCGCTGACCGCTCCCGAGGCGTTCAGGTTCACCTTCGAGGCGCTGCCGGAGCGGCACCTGCGCGCGGCCGAGTTGCTCGACCCGTCCGCCGCCAGGCCCGACGACCTCTCCGAGTACCTGCCCGGCGTGCTGACCAGGCTGATGCGCGACATCGGCCTCCCCGACGGGATCGGCGGCGTCGGCTACACCGAGGCGGACGTCCCCGCGCTCGCCGAGGGCGCGATGAGGCAGCAGCGCCTGCTCGGCACCGCTCCCCGGCCGGTCACCGAGGACGACCTCACCAAGATCCTGACCCGCTCCATCGCGCTCTGGTGACGGGGAATCCGCTCCACTGACGCTCAGCGAATGGTGAAGGTGCGGTCCAGGCCGGTGATCCGGAGCAGGGCCGCCGTCTGGTGGCGAGGCGCGGACAGCTCGAAGGTGACTCCGAGTGATCTGGCGCGGCGCTGGATGCCGACCAGTACGGCCAGCCCCGAGGTGTCGAAGAACGACACCCCGGACAGGTCGAGGATGAGCGGGTTCGCTCCGCGCCGCAACGCGCGGAGCAGTCGCTCGCGCAGTGCCGCGCTGGTGAAGACGTCGACCTCGCCGTGCAGATGAATGACGGTGGCGGCGGGGCCGGCGGCCTGGGGACCCGCTCCGTGAGAAGTCTGAGTTTGCAGGACGGTCATGATGTCTCCTCTCGGAGAGGGGCTGAGCCCTGGTGACCGACGGCCGGTGCGCAGCCGGCGATCTGTCCGCCCTCGCCCTCCCAGACGGCCTGGCTGTCATCCCTGGCGATCGAACTGACGTCCGAGGAGGCCGCGGCGGTGAGGATGTCGGCCGGGCGGGTGGCGCCCGCGCACCTGGTGGCCAGAATGAGCGCGTGCGCGGCCGTGTCGCTCTCGGTGCCGGGTGGAATGACCAGCAGGTTGACGGGTTCCATGGCCTCGCAGATCAGGGTGACCACGTGCGGGTCCATGTTGCGGAACCAGCCCACCTTGACCTGGCGGCCGGGGGCCACGACACGGTGCGGGATGTCGTCCCAGGACCCCAGGGGCAGACCCACCCGCCTGACGGGCCGGTCCAGCCGCCGGTCGACGGCGGCGATGAGGTCCGGCAGTTCCACCGCCGCGTCCTGTGAGTACGGCCACCAGGCCCCGTCCACGGCGCCCCTGCGGCCGAGGGCGGGATCCAGGCTGAGGCGTGCCTCAGGAGTGGTGTCGGTGAGCGGTGTGCTGTGGGAAAGAAGCTCTGGCGTCATGATCGCCCGGCCCGTCTCGGTCCGTGAGGGACCGAAGTCGCCTATCGCCTTGGGCGACGTCGACCTGAATGTCAACGCACGAAATGTCCTCGGTACTTCCTACTCTACGCCTGCTTTCCGCCCCGGCCGGGCCTGGACGGTGATCGTTCCGGTGGAGTCTGCCCCGCCTGGGCCTGACGCGGAGGGGCGAGGGCTCAGGATTCACCGCCATAACGGGTGGGTTATGTCGAAAGGGGATTATCTGGGCGTATGGCGATAACACACGATGTGGGCACTAGATCCACTGCGCTCACCCCCAAGGAGACGCCGTGCCCCGTCCCGTCCGCCTGGCGCTGCTCGTACCGGCCCTCATCGCCTTCCTCGCCGTACCGACGTCCGCCGCCGCCGCACCCTCCCCGCCGGGATCCACCGAGTGGGTGGAGGTCTTCTCCCCCGACGGCACGATCCGACAGGTCGAGATCCCGAAGCGGGAGGCGCCCGCCACCGCACGCGCCGCGGTCGCCGCCACGGTCACCGCCCTGCAGCAGACCGGAGCCTCCTCCCAGCGCTTCGACCTGGTCTTCGTGGGCGACGGCTACACCTCCTCCGAGATCTCCACCTTCCAGTCCCACGCCGCGAGCAAGTGGGCCGAGATGACCACCGTCGAACCGTTCAAAACGTACAAGAACTCCTTCAACGTCTGGATGGTCAACGTCGTCTCCACCCAGTCGGGCGTCGACAACGATCCCACCCAGGGCATCAGCAGGAACACCACGCTCGGAATGGGGTTCTGGTGCTCGGGAATCGAGCGCCTGCTCTGCGTGAACACCACCACCGCCAAGTCCTACGCCGCGCTGGCCCCCGGCTCCGACCAGGTGGTGGCGCTGGCCAACAGCACCAAGTACGGCGGTGCGGGGTACGGCGCGGGCGGCGGCGTCGCCACGGCCTCGGGAGGCAACGCGAGTTCCGGCCAGGTCGCGATCCACGAGCTCGGACATTCGATGGGTAATCTCGCGGACGAGTACTCCACCGTCAACAGCACCTACACCGGCGGCGAGCCGTCGGCGGCGAACGCGTCGAAGTACACCGCCGCGCAGCTCACCTCGGGCAGGCGCAAGTGGTACCGGTACCTGGGCCAGGCCACCCCCGACGGTGGCGTGATCGGCGCCTACCAGGGGGCCGCCGACTACGCGTACGGCATCTACCGCCCGTCGGAGAACTCGATCATGCGTACCCTCGGAAGGCAGTTCAACCTGGTCGGTCTCGACGCGATGACCAAGGCGATTCTCGCCAAGACCGGATGACGATCCGGCCCTGAACGCACGAGATCGCCGAGAGACGCCCGCTCCCGTGCAGCGACTTTCGGCGATCGCGGTCCTGCCGCGCCCCGCTCGGGGCGCGGCAGGACCGCCTGGTTCAGTGCTTGTCGACCGTCCAGGTGATCGACTGGGTGAGGACGTCCGCCTTGTAGGCGGAGTTCCGCACGAAGTCGGTGGAGTCACCGACCTGCACCGAGTAGGCGCAGTCGCCCTTCTTGGCCTTCAGGTCCTTGCGCCCGCACCACGGCGCCTCGGGCTTCCCGTGGCCCTTGGGCTTCTTGGTCAGGGCCACCGCCGAGGTCCTGCCCACCCACTCGGTGATCTCGTGGCCGTTGATGAACCAGCGGGTGGACACGGTCGGCAGACCCACCGGGGTGACCGTCAGGGTGCTGTCCGGCTTGACCTTGCCGCTCGGGGTGGAGTCGTCGATCAGGCCGGTCGTGCCGACGAAGGTGCGGACCATCTCCTCGCGGCCGACCAGGTTGAACTCCCGGTACAGGGTGCGCATCAGCGAGTTGTCGCTGGGCCGGTAGATGCCGAGGTTGTAGTAGGCGCCGCCCTCGAAGGTGTCGATCACGCCGCCGTCGGGGGTCTGGGCGCCCAGCCAGTACCACCACTTCGTCCGCTGGGCGGTCTGCTGCCCGGCGTTGTAGATCGAGACGTTCTTCTCGACCGGCTCGTCGTCGGTGTAGGTGCTGCCGTCGTCCGGGTAGGCCCAGTAGGGGTACTCGTCGGCCAGGTCGCCGATGGAGTGGCCGAACTCGTGCGGCAGGATCTCCGGGCCACTCCGGTGCCCGCCGGAGAAGGTGACCAGGTTCTCCTCGATGTAGCCGGCACCGCCGTAGGTGGGGCTGTTGATCACGACGGCGATCTGGTCGAAGGCGGGGGCCAGCGCGGCGTAGGACTCGGCGGTGGGAACGTCCACGCAGACCAGGCGCTCCAGGTCCTCACACCAGTACTCACCGCCCAGCGCGGTGTCCTTCCGCACCCCCTTGACCGGGTCGTTGTCGACGCCGGACTCGCCTGAGACGACGTTCACCTGCCAGACGTTGAACAGCTTGCGGTAGCTCTTGAACGGCTCGCGCTGAACCAGGATGTTCCAGCTGTTGGCCACCTGGGCGGTGTAGGCGGCCTGCTCGGCCTCGGTGAAACCGTCGCCGAGATAGACCAGGTCGATGCGTTTGTCGCTGGGGCCGTTGACCTCGATCGGCGTCACCGTGGCGGACGGCGTGGCCAGGCCCCTCGCCTTGCCGCTCTCCACCGGAACCTCGGTGTAGCCCTGGGGGGCGTTCTCGCCGAAGACCTCGACCTTTCGCGTCCGACCTGGATCCTCGGCGTGAGCCGGGCCGGTCGACAGACACGCCATGACCATGAGCGTGGCGACCACCACGGACGATCTGCGCACGGGTTCTCCTTGCTTGGGGAATGTCGCAGATTGTCACCGGTGTCGGATAACGGGGTGATCACGCGAGAGTGTCGAGCTTGCCGCCCCGTTCGCGTCCGCTGGGGAGTCGCAGGTCAAGGCCGCCCATAACCGACGGGTTATGGGCAGTTGAGATGGAGCGATGGGCTCACCGGCGGGCCATCGTGACGAGCCGGTCCAGCACGGCCCCGCCCGAGGCGCTCAACCCGTCGTGGGCGTACTCGTTGGTGATCCAGGAGGACAGGTCGCGCACCGCGCCCGCCGTGCGGAGGGAGCTGTCGCGGTCCACGTACAGGTCGTCGTGGTAGATCACCGCCGCCACCGGGACGGTGTTGCCGCTCAGCCGGTCCAGGTCGTAGAGGCGCGGCCAGGACTCGCAGGCGGCCAGTGCCTCGGCACAGGCCCGCAACGGGACCAGCGCCGGGTCCTCGTCGAAGAACCACGGGAAGATCATCTCGCCGAAGAACCGGACGGGCCCGCCCTGCTCCACATCGAACTCGGGGAACTCGCCCAGCGCCCGGTGCGCGGCCCAGCCGGAGGCTTCGCCCTGGCAGTAGGACGCCTCGTGCAGCACCGCGTACAGCGGGTGCTCGGCGTAGGAGACCATCGCGTCCACCCGGCGCAGGAAGACGTCGGACAGCTCCTTCTCACCGGCGAACGCCTCCTCCAGCAGATGGTGCAGCGTGTCGAACCTGCCCTCCGTGCCGAACGTGATCCCGAGGGTCTGGAAGCGCCGCGGGGTCAGCCGCTCCCCGCCGGGCAGGAACACCTCCTGCCGGTGCAGGTGGTCGACCACCTGACGGGCGATCGCCAGGTCACCGGGATAGCGGGCGAAGAACCGCTCGTTGTGCGCCAGGACGCGGGGGTAGGCCGCCCGGTACACGTCCTCGGGCCGGCCGGTCAGCGGCGGCAGCCCACCCGCGATCATGACTTCGCGCAGCCCCTCGGGGGCCAGCGACAGGTAGGTCAGCGCGCAGAACCCGCCGAAACTCTGCCCCAGCAGGCTCCACGGCCGGTCCCCCGCAAGGTGCGCGCGGAGCAGTTCGGCGTCCCTGACGATCGAGTCGGCCCGGAAATGGCGCAGGTAGGCGGCGGGGTCGTCGAGGCCGGCCAGGGTCTGCCGGTTGGCGGGAGTGCTGCGCCCGGTGCCGCGCTGGTCCAGCAGCAGCACCCGGTACTCCCGGGTGGCCCGGTGCAACCACCCGGCCGGCGAGCGGGGGGCGCTGTGGCCGGGTCCGCCCTCCAGGTACAGCAGCCACGGCAGGCCGTCCCCCTGCCGCCCCGCCGCGACCACCTCCCGCGCGAACACCTCGATCGTCGCACCGTCCGGGCTGGAGTGGTCAAGCGGGACGGTGATCGTGTGATCGGTGAAGACGAGGTCGGAACGACGGTAGGTCACTGGCATAGGGGTTCCTTCAAAAGTCGGGATCACCGTTAACTGTGCGCCAAACCGAGGAGCCTCGTCTTATCCCAGAGACATATAAATCCAGCGTTATGCCGCACTATATTTGGCCCATGCAGCTGGAGCTACGGCACCTTCGAGCGTTATGCACCATCGCCGGCGCGGGGAGTCTCAGCAAGGCGGCGGCCTCCCTGGGCGTCTCCCAGCCCGCCCTGACCGCCCAGCTGCACCGGATCGAGTCCACGCTCGGCGGCCAGGTCTTCCGGCGCAGCCGGTTGGGCGTGACACCGACCCCGTTCGGCCAGTTCGTGCTCACCCGGGCCAGGTCCGCGCTGCACACCGTGGACGAGCTGATGACAGGCGCCCTGCCGCCCAGCGGCCAGACGAGCGTCGCCCGCATCGGCGGCTACGCCAACCCCCTGTTCAGCGGCCTGCTGCGGCGGCTGTTCGAGGTCCCGGGAGCCTCGATCACCGTGCACACCGAGCACTCGCCCCGCCTGCTGCTGGATCTGCTGGCCTCCCGGCGGCTGGACGCCGCGACCCTCATCGACTACCCCGGCCACGAGCTGGTCATCCCGCCCTCGGTGGGCGTGCGTCCCATCGCCGTGGAACCCGTCTTCGTGGCGATGGCCGAGGCCCATCCCCTCGCGGTGCTGGAGGAGGTGCCGCTGGCGGAGCTGGCGGACGACGACTGGGTGCTCTCGCCACCGGACGGCGCCGGGTGGCCGGAGTGTTTCGTGACCACCTGCCAGAACGAGGGCTTCGTCCCGAAGATGCCGTACATCATGATCGAGCCGATGATGATCCGTAATCTCATCGCCGAGAAGCACGCGATCTCGCCCTGCCAGGCCAGTTTCCCCTCGGGGCAGGGGCTGGTGGTCCGCCCGATCGCCGGATCACCACTGTGGATCAGGCACCTGGCGGCCTGGCGCCGCGACGGCGCCCTCGCCCACCGGGCCGAGGAGCTGACGCGCCTCGCCACCGAGGCCCACCGCGAATCCCTCGAAAGCCAGCCGCACTACACCGCCTGGCGCGCCCGCCACCCGGCGGACCTCCGGCCGTGACGGGGGCACGGGCGCGCCCGTCCGGACGTCAGCCGCGCTCGTAGGGGATCTTCTCGCCCGCCTCGATCGCGACCGGCAGCCGGTTCTCCGCCGGCGGCAGCGGGCAGGTGGCGAAGTCGGTGTAGGCGCACGGCAGGTTCGTGGCCCGGTTGAAGTCCACGGTCACCTGGTTGTCGGCGTCGGGCACCCCCAGTTGCAGGACGCGGTTCGCGGCGTAGGTGGTCACGCCGGAGGTCGCGTCGGTGAACAGGGCGATCAGGCTGCCCGGCGCGTGGCCGTTGAACGCCGTCAGGCTCAGCGTCCGCCCGTCGAGCTCGAACTCGACCCGCCCTGGCGCGTCGTAGACGTGCCGCAGCCCTTCCACCGCGGCCCCGACGTCCGTCGGCCGGGGCTCGTCGAACGGCAGGTAGCGGCCGGTGACCAGCCATCGCGGGTCCGGCGGGAACACCGGGGTGCCGGCGAACGCGACCCGCAGCGGGTGGTCCGGGTGTCTCGGCCTGACGATGTCATGCCCGCCCCGCCTGGCCACCTCGATCACCGCGTCACCCCAGGTGGCATTGATCGCGCCGCGTTCGGGGATGGGGCCGAACACGTACCGGCCACGCACCGGCGTGCCGTCCACGACCAGTTCCTCCGCGTCGCCGAGGGTCACCACGACGCCCTCGCCGCCGGTCGACCACTCCCCCGGGGCGTCCGGCAGGCGCTGCGGTTCGGACGTCAGCCAGTGCAGGTTCGTGACGGCGAGGAACCCGTGGGGATCGGCCAGCACCGCCTCGTGCCGGTGGTGCCAGTCCTGCCATTCCTGGACGTAGGTGGCCACGTCGATCACTTTGGCTGCCATGGCTGCTCCCTGAATGTCATGGAATCTTTCATACTATTCCTACTGCTTATATCGGTTTATGTCCAGGGTCGCCCGGACGCTGTCGAGCGGCTCGACGATGTTTTCTTTCATTGTCATTGATTTGAAAGTAAGTTTCTGCCAATGTCACGCTCGGCGCCTTCTTCTTCAGCCCCCGGAGGTCCGCATGAGCGCACCCACCCGACGTTCCGTCCTGAACGGTCTGGCCCTGGCCTCGGCCGCGACGATTCTCCCCCTGTCGGCCCTCACCTCGATGCCCGCCTTCGCCGCCGAAACCGCCGACGACAGCACCACCGACAGCGCCACCGACAGCGCCACCGACAGCGCCACCGACAATGTCCCGCCGCTGCGGCAGATGCGCGGGATGTGGATCGCCTCGGTGCTCAACATCAACTGGCCGTCGAAGCCCGGCCTGACCGTCGAGGCGCAGCAGGCCGAGTACCTGGCCTGGCTGGACATCGCGCGGGCCCGTCGGCTCAACTCGGTCTTCGTCCAGATCCGGCCGACCGCCGACGCCTTCTGGCCCTCGCCGCACGAACCGTGGTCGGAGTACCTGACCGGCGTTCAGGGGCAGGACCCGGGCTACGACCCGCTGGCCTTCCTGGTCGAGGAGACGCACCGGCGCGGCCTGGCCTTCCACGCCTGGTTCAACCCGTACCGCGTGTCGATGCAGCCGGACCCGGCCAAGCTGCACCCCGAGCACCCGGGCCGCAAAAACCCGGACTGGATCGTCTCCTACGGCGGCAAGCTGTACTACAACCCGGGCATCCCGGCGGTGCGGGCGTTCGTCCAGGACGCGATGATGGACGCGGTCACCCGATACGAGATCGACGGCCTGCACTTCGACGACTACTTCTACCCGGTCAACACCACGGCCTTCGACGACGCCGCGGCCTACGCGCGCTACGGCGCGGGCTTCCCCGATCTCGCCTCCTGGCGGCGCGACAACGTGGACCTGCTCGTCCGGGAGATGCAGCAGCGGGTCCGGCAGGCCAAGCCGGAGGTCGCCTGGGGCATCAGCCCCTCGGGCATCTGGCGGAACAGCTCCACCGACCCCCTCGGCTCGGACACCGCCGGCAGCCAGTCGTACGACAACCTGCACGCCGACACGCGGGGCTGGGTCAGGAAGGGCTGGCTGGACTACATCGCACCGCAGATCTACTGGTACATCGGCCAGTCGAACGCCGACTACGCCAAGCTGATCCCCTGGTGGTCCGGCGTGGCGGCGGGCACCGACGTCCAGCTCTGGATCGGCCAGGCCGCCTACAAGGCCGGCGCCGCCGGGCAGCCCGCCCAGTGGTTCCAGCCGGACGAGCTTTCCCGGCACCTCACCCTCAACCTGGACAACCCCCAGGTCAGCGGTGATATCTGGTACAACTCCGGCGATGTACGGGAGGACCGGCTGGGCAGCGTCAGCACCGCCGTGACCGACCACTACACCCGCCCGGCCCTCGCCCCGCTGCTGCCGCGCCTCGCGAGCGGCCGGCCACCGCGCCGCCCGGTCCTGGCCGCCGCCCACAAGGTGGCCGGGGGCGCCGAGTTGCACATCGTCGCCCCCGGCAGGGACGTCCCGTTCCAGTTCGCGGTCTTCAGGTTCGACCGGCAGGCCGGTTCCGGCGACTTCGCCGACGCCCGCAACCTGGTCGCGGTCATCCCCGCGGGCCGCGACGTGCGCTGGGTGGACCCCGAGGGAGCACGGGGCGCGAACTACCACGTGACGGCCGTGGACCGGGCGAACCGCCAGAGCGAGCCCAGCCCCGGCCGCCGGGTCCGCTGACCCGGGTCAGCGCGGATTCACACAGAGAAAAGCCCGGATCGGCGCTGCCGATCCGGGCTTTTCCGCAGGTGCGCCGCCAGGGACTCGAACCCCGGACCCGCTGATTAAGAGTCAGCTGCTCTAACCAACTGAGCTAGCGGCGCTTGAAGCCCTTGAAGGATAGCGCACATCGGGCAGGGCTTCGAAATCCGTGACGATCAACGGGTAAGCTAGAACAACATTCGGTCCTGTACTGGGAGCACACATGTGGTTCGCCTCGCCCGCCGACGCCAGCGAGCGGCTCAGCGCCGTCGACTACCTCTCCGACGACTCCATCGCGACCTCGGTCTTCCTGGCGGGAGCACTCGGCAAACCACTCCTCGCCGAGGGACCGGCCGGCGTGGGCAAGACCCAGCTCGCCAAGGCCGTGGCGGCGGCGACCGGGGCGGAACTGGTCAGATTGCAGTGCTACGAGGGACTTGACGAGGCCAGGGCGCTGTACGAGTGGAACTACAAGAAGCAGCTGCTGCGCATCCAGGCCGGGCAGGACGAGAGCTGGGACGCCACCCACGACGACATCTTCACCGAGGAGTTCCTGCTGGAGCGGCCACTGCTCGCGGCGATCCGGTCCCGGACGCCCACGGTCCTGCTGATCGACGAGACCGACAAGGCGGACGTCGAGGTGGAGGGGCTGCTGCTGGAGATCCTGTCCGACTACCAGGTCACCATCCCCGAGCTCGGCACGATCACCGCCGTGCGCAGGCCGTACGTGGTGCTGACCTCCAACGCGACCCGCGAGCTCTCCGAGGCGCTGAAGCGGCGCTGCCTCTACCTGCACCTGGAGTACCCGACGCCGGAGCGCGAGCGCGACATCGTGCTGGCCCAGGTGCCCACGATCACGGCCGCCCTGGCCGAGCAGCTCGCCCGCACGGTGGCCACCATGCGCACCCTGGAACTGAAGAAGGCGCCCTCGATCGCCGAGACGGTCGACTGGGCCAACACCCTGATCGCGCTGGGCAGGACCGAACTGGACGAGGCGGCGATCGGGGCCACCCTCGGCGTCGTGCTCAAGCACGCCTCCGACCAGACCCGGGCCCGCAAGGAGCTGGCCCTGTGACCGACACGGGGCACCCGGCCCACGGGGCGGGAGGCGGAAGGTGAGCCTGCTCGACCGGCACGTGGGATTCGTGCACGCGCTACGCGAGGCGGGACTGCCGGTGTCGCTGGCCGAGGGGCTGGACGCGGCCAGGGCACTGGAGGTGATCGACCTGACCGAGCGGGAGTCGCTGCGGGCCGCGTACGCCGCGACGCTGGTCAAGCGGCCCTCGCACCGGCCGGGCTTCGACACGCTGTTCGACCTGTGGTTCCCCGCCTCCACGACCGGCCTGCGGCCCTCGCACGAGACCGAACTCGATCTGGAGACCGCCGAGCTCCCCGAGCTGCGCGACCGGCTGGCCGGGCTGCTGCTGGGCGCCGAGGGGATGAACGAGTTCGCACGGGCCATGGTGGAGCGCTTCGGCCGCCAGGCGGCGAGTCCCGGCAGGCAGAACTGGTTCTCCTACTCGGTGATGCGGGCGCTCTCCCCCGAGACGCTCATGGCGCGCCTGCTCGCCGAGGTCCTCGCCGGTCAGGAGCGCGGCGGGCTGGCCGAGAAGGTCGCCCGGCAGCGGATCGGCGAGAACACCAGACGCTTCGAGGACGCCGTCTCCCGCGACGTGCGCCGCCGGATCGCCGAGGACTCCGGAATCGAGCGGATCGCCCGATCCTCGGTACGCCCGCCGCTGGAGCAGCTCGACTTCCTGCGGATCACCAAGGCCGACCTGGCCAGGCTCCGCAGGGAGGTCCACCCGCTCGCCCGGCGCCTCGCCGCCAGGCTGACCGTCAAGCACCGGCTCGGCCACCGCGGCCGCCTCGACTTCCGCAGGACCGTACGGGCCTCGCTGTCCAGCGGCGGGGTGCCGCTGACCACCTTCAACAGGCCGCGCCGCCCGCACAAGCCCGAACTGGTCGTGCTCTGCGACACCAGCGACTCGGTCGCCGCCTTCGCCCACTTCACCCTGCTGCTGACCTACGCGCTGCGCGAGCAGTTCACCAAGGTCCGCGCGTTCGGGTTCGTGGACACCGTGGACGAGATCACCCGGTTCTTCGTGCCCGGTGCCGACGTGGCGGAGGCGATGACCCGGCTGGTGCGGGAGGCCGACATGGTGCGTTTCGGCCGGACCAACTACGGCCATGCGCTGGAGAGGTTCGCCGAGCGGTACGGCGACGCCATCGGGCCGAAGACGTCGCTGCTGATCCTGGGCGACGCCCGGTCCAACTACCAGCCGCCCGCGCTGGAGACGCTGAAGCGGCTGACCAGGGAGGCCCGGCACAGCTACTGGCTCAACCCGGAGCCGACCGCCCAGTGGGACACCGGCGACTCGGTGGCGACGGCGTACGGGGGGATCGTGCCCATGTACGAGTGCCGGAACGTCGCGCAGCTGGCGGCCTTCATCGAGGAGCTCGCCTGAGCGGCCCCCACCTCCGCGGTCGGCGTACGGTCAGCTCATCCGGCGCAGCACCCGGGCCGCGGTCCTGGCGAGCACCTCCACCTGGGCGTCGTCGAAGTCCGCCCGCGGACCGTCCTTGATCCAGCGCGCGACCAGGCGGGGCTTGAGGAGGGTGAGCCCCTCCGCGGTGACCGACCGCCTGAGCTGCCCGCCGTGCACGGCGAGCAACGGCTCGATGGTGACGGGGATGCCCGACTCGCGGGAGAGCACCTCGGCCAGTGACTCGGAGACCTCGACGAGCGCCTTCGCCGTTTTCGTGCCGTACTTCTCGCCGAGGAACAGCCGGTCACCGTACCGGGCGATCTCGGTCTCCGGGTGCCATGCCTCGTTGTCGACCACCCAGACGCCGCCGGGACCGATGACGAGGTGGTCGATCGAGGCCTTGCCCGGGATGGCCCGGCCGTCGAGGATGTGGTAGCCGGCCCTGCGCAGCCTGCGGCGGAGCAGCCTGCCGGTGATGGTCTCGCCCCTGCGCCTGCCGCGCCAGACGGCGGTGGCGTCGTACTCGCGCCAGGTCCAGAACGCGTCCGCGGCCCCGACGAGCAGCCCGCACAGCAGCCCGAGGATCGGCGCGGACAGGTTGAACCGGTAGGCCAGCGCGACGCCCACCACCAGGCCGACCGCCGCCTTGACCCCGCGCATCTTCCTGCGGTGGACGACCTCCTTGAGCCAGAACTGCTCGTACATGACCTGGGGTGACAGGCCGTGGACCTGGTCGACTGGCGTCACGTAGATAGATCCGCCGGGCATGACGAACCCCCATGGCTCGATGTGGTCGTGAAGGAAATGTGGGGGGACCTGCCACACTGAAGATCCTTGGACTATGAAATACCCAATTGGGGGCTCCAGCTATCGCGTAACCGCGAAGGTGACGCAAGTAACACGTCTCCGACAATCGACCGCCTGTTTGACCAACCAGTCGGTACGCTTTCCCTCACCACACCATGGGGGACACGTATGACTCAGGACCAGGAGCCGGTACGGCAGCGCCTGCTCGGCGAGGCCACCCGCCTCTTCGCCGAGCGGGGCTTCGAGGGCACGTCGGTGCAGGGGATCGTCTCGGCGGCCGGTGTCACCAAGGGCGCCATGTACCACTACTTCGATTCCAAGGACGACCTGCTCCGCGAGATCTACGGCCGGGTGCTGCGCATGCAGATGGAGCGGCTGACCCACTTCGCCGAGAGCTCGGGACCGGTGGCCGAGCGCCTGCACACCGCCGCCGCGGACGTCGTGGCGACCACCGTGGAGAACCTGGACGACTCCAAGATCTTCTTCCGGTCGATGCACCTGCTCGCGCCCGACATCCGCAAGGTCGTCCGCGCCGAGCGGCGCCGCTACCACGAACGCTTCCGCGACCTGGTCATCGAGGGACAGCAGGAGGGCACCTTCAGGAAGGACGTGCCCGCCGACATCGTCGTCGACTTCTTCTTCGGCTCCGTGCACCACCTGGGCACCTGGTACAGCCCGGAGGGCCCGCTCTCGGGTTCGGAGCTGGGGGCGCACTTCGCCGACCTGCTCCTCACCTCGCTCCGCCCGGAGCCGACGCCCCCCTTTACGAAGTAAGTCCCCTACCCGGCGCACGGGGCAAGCCCCGCTCCCCGCTCGCGAGCCGGATGACACCGACCCGCGAGCGGGAGCGGGGCGGCGGGATCAGGCGGGCGCGGGCAGGTCCGCGAGAGCCGCCACCGCCTCCCGGTGCGCACCGGGGGTGCCGAGTGCGATCTCGGTCGCCTTGGCGCGCTTGAGATACAGGTGCACCGGGTGCTCCCAGGTCATCCCGATCCCGCCGTGGAGCTGGACGCTCTCCTCGGCGACGTGCAGCGCCACCTCGGAACACCACGACTTGGCCACCGCCGCGGCCAGCTCACGGCTCTGGACCGTCTCCGCGTCGCCGAAGCCAGCCCGGTCCCCGGCGTCCCCGGCCGGCAGGTCGGCCGCGTTCCTGGCCGCCGCGCGGGCGCGCACCACGTCCAGCCAGAGATCGGCCATCCGGTGCTTGACCGCCTGGAAGGACCCCACCGGGCGGGCGAACTGGTGACGCTCCTTGATGTAGGCGAGCGTCGTGCCCAGGCACCACTCGGCGACGCCCAGCTGCTCGGAGGCGAGCAGCCCCGCGCCGAAGCTCAGCACCCTTCGCACGTCGAGCCTGCCGAGCGCCGACGCGGGGGTGTCCGAGAAGGTGACGGTGGCGATCGGCCGGGTCAGGTCCAGCGAGGGCAGCACCTCGATCCGGACGTTCTCCGCCTCCACCCGGTAGAGCGCCGTTCCGACGGGCACCAGCAGCACGTCCGCCACGTCCGCGCCGGCCACCGCCCTGACCTCCCCGTTCAGCAGCCCCTCGTCGGTGACGGTGACGGTCTCCGGCAACGGCCGGTACGGAGACGCCGCCAGCGACACCGCCAGCGCCGCCGTCGTCTCGCCCGAGGCGAGCTCCTGGATCAGGTCCTCCTCGCCGACCTGCAGCAGGGCCTTCGTGGCGAGCACCGAGCTGGTGAAGAACGGCAGCGGCGCCACCGCCCGTCCCAGCTCCTCCAGCACCACCGCGACCTCGCGCGCCGACGCCCCCGCCCCGCCGTGGTCCTCCGGCACCAGCAGGCCCGCCACCCCGATCTCCCGCGACAGCGTCTTCCACAGGTCCATGTCGTACGGCGCCTCGGACTCGACCCGCTTCAGCACGGCGTCAGCCGGGCAGCGGTCCGCGAGGAGGCCCCGTACGGAGGCGCGGAGCTCCTCCTCGACCTCGGTGTAGAGCAGTGTCACCGGTCGCTCACCACTTTCGCGTCGTACCTCATCGGGGCAGGTCCTTCCAGGGCACGTCCTTGTCGACGCGGGGTTCCGAGGGCAGGCCGAGCACGCGCTCGGCGACGATGTTGCGCAGGATCTCCGAGGTGCCGCCCTCGATGGAGTTCCCCTTGGCGCGCAGGTAGCGGTACCCGGAACCCCGGCCGACGAAGTCGACGCCCTCGGAGCGGCGGAAGGTCCAGTCGTCGTAGGCCAGGCCCTCCTCGCCGCGCAGCTCGACGTCCAGCCCGGACAGGGCCTGGTTGAGCGAGGCGAAGGCGAGCTTCATACCGGAACCCTCGGGGCCCGGCTGCCCGGCGGACAGCTGCTCGCGCAGCCGCGTCCCGGCCAGGCGGGTCACCTCCGCCTCCACCCACAGGCGCAGCAGCCGCTGGTGGAGGTCGTGGGTGCGCGCCTCGGGCCGGGAACGCCAGACCTCCGAGAGCAGGCCGACCATGCCGCCGCCCCGCTTGACCGGCGTGCCGCCGATGGCGACCCGCTCGTTCATGAGCGTGGTCTGCGCGACCCGCCAGCCGTCGCCGATCTCTCCCAGCCGCAGGTCGTCGCCGAGCCGCACCCCGGTGAGGAAGACCTCGTTGAACTCGGCCTCACCGGTGATCTGCCGCAGCGGCCTGACCTCGACCCCGGGGGCGTGCATGTCGCACACGAAGTAGGTGAGCCCCCGGTGCTTGGGCACGTCCGGGTCGGTCCTGGCGACCAGGATCGCCCACCGGGAGTGGTGGGCACCGGAGGTCCACACCTTCTGCCCGTCGACGACCCACTCGTCCCCGTCCCTGACCGCGCGGGTGCCGAGCGTGGCCAGGTCGGAGCCGGCGCCGGGCTCGCTGAAGAGCTGGCACCAGATCTCCTCACCCGTCCACAGCGGGCGCAGGAACCGGCTGCGCTGCTCGTCGGTGCCGAACGTCAGGATCGTGGGCGCGGCCATGCCCAGCCCGATCGTCTGCAGCCCGAGGTTGATCTGCGGCGTCCCCGCGAGCTCGTGCTCCACGACGTGCTGCAACTCGCGGGCGGCTCCGAGCCCGCCGAGCCCCTCGGGGAAGTGCACCCAGGCCAGCCCGGCGTCGAACCTGGCCCGCAGGAACTCCAGCCGATCCCCCGCGGGATCGTGCGCGGCCAGGAACGCGACAGCGCGCTCCCTGACCGCCTCTTCGTCCAGCGCCACGAACGCTCCCTTCGTCGATCTTCATCGATTCGGGCGCCCGGCGACCCCGGGCCCCCTGGCACCGCCCGCAGTCCCGGCACGCGGGAGGGGGAACGGCGAGGTCAGGTCAGGTGCTTTTCAGAAGATCCGCAGCGCCCGGCGACCCGGGCCGCGAGCACCAGACGGGCGAACCCGTCCATGACGTCGGGCAGCCGCCCCCGCGACTGCCCGGTCCCGGTCTGGAACACGAAATCCATGGGATCTCCTCACGGTCTGCCGAGAGTGTACCGACCAGACGGTACGCCTGTCGACACGCCCGACCCTGCCGAAATTCACGGGATCCCGTTCCGCGACGGGACCGGGGGCCGCGCCCCGGCCGCCGAGTGGTCGCCGGAAAGTCCTGCCGAGTGGACCTTCGAGCAGGTCCGCTCGGAGCCCTAGAGTCACCTGCCATGACCGCGCAGATGCCCACTCCCCTCACCCTCGAAGGCGACACCGTACGGCTGGAGCCGTTGACCGACGGCCACATCCCCGACCTGTTCGCCGCCGGCGGCGGCGACGACGAGGTGTGGCGCTGGGTGACCGGCCCCGCCCCGCGCACCGAGGCCGAACTGGCCCTGATCGCGGCGCGGCTGATCGAGACACCGGACCACGTGCCGTTCGCGGTGGTGCTGAGGGAGACCGGCCGGGCGGTCGGCTGGACCACCTACATCGACACTCCCGGGTACGCCGACAGCATCGAGATCGGCTGGACCTGGTACGGCAGAACCGTGTGGCGCTCCGCGGTGAACACCGCGTGCAAGGTCCTGCTGATCGACCACGCCTTCGACAAGCTGGGCGTGAACCGGGTGCAGCTCAAGACCGACAACCTGAACATCCGCTCGCAGAACGCGATCAGGCGCATCGGCGGCGTTCACGAGGGCACCCTGCGCCGCCACCGCCGCCGCGCCGACGGCACCTGGCGCGACACCGTCTACTTCGGCATCCTGGACGACGAGTGGCCCGCCCACCGCGCCCGCCTCACCGGCCTGACCCGCTGAGCGGCTCCCGAACCGGCCCGTCCGCCCTTCCGGGCCTCTCCGGTCTCCCGGATCACCGCTGAACCCTGCCGAGCCCCGAACCATTCGAGCTCCGGACCTCTCCGGTCTCCGCGACGCTCCGGCCGAGCCCTACCCTTCCCGGCCCAGCATGCCGCGCAGCAGCTCTCCGATCCCCAGGCGGAGGTCGTCCAGGGTCGGTTCGGCTCCGGCACCGACCATGGCGTCGAACATCATCCCCTCGCCGAAGGCCACGACCTGGCGCCCGTGCCGTACCGGATCGGCCGACCCGGCGGCGGCGAGGATCGCGACCACGGGATCGCGGAAGCGCTCGCCGGCCCGGTCGTAGATGGTGCGCAGCTCGGGACGGCGGGTGGCCTCAAGGGCCAGCTCATAGCGGGCGACCGTCCGGCGGCGGCCGACGGTCAGCTGCGACCAGAGCAGCCGGGCCGTCATCTCGGCGAGCACGTCGACCGCGTCCAGCCCCGGCGCGTCGAGGATCGGCGCGAACAGGGCGGACTCCAGCCGGGTGAGCCGGTCGAGGGTCAGCTCCAGCAGTGCGGACCGGGTACGGGCCAGGTTGGAGGTGGACCCCGGCGGCAGTCCCGCCGCCTCGTCCACGGCCCGGTGGGTCAGGCCGCGCATCCCCCGCTCCACGAGCAGGTCGATGGCGGTGTCGGCGATGAGCTCGGCGCGCTGGGACTTCACCCTCGAATACTACATTTGTAGTTTAACTACGGACGTAGTAACTTTCACTACATCCGTAGTGAAGGAGAGGGCCATGGCACACGCGGCGATCGTCGGAGCGGGCATCGGCGGGCTGACGGCGGCGGTGGCGTTACAGCGGCGGGGCTGGCAGGTGACGGTCTTCGAGCGGGCCGCGTCCCTGGAACCCGTCGGCTCCGGCCTGGCCGTGGCCGCCAACGCACTCAGGGCGCTCGACACGATCGGGGCCGGCGACGAGATCCGCGGGCTGTCGGCGATCCAGGGCGCGGGCGGCCTCCGGCGTTCCGACGGCAGATGGCTGGCGAAGACCAGTACGGAGGCCGTCTCCGCGCGCAACGGCGGCGACTTCGGGGTGCTACTGCGCCGCGCGGACCTGGTCACCGCGCTCTCCGCACGCCTCACGAGCGGCACGGTCCGGCTGAACACCGAGGTCACCGGGGTCGACGCGGACAGCGGCCTGGTGACCTTCGCCGGCGGGCGGACGGAGGCGGACCTGGTGGTCGGGGCCGACGGCATCCACTCCCCCGTCAGGTCCACGCTGTTTCCGGCGCATCCCGCCCCGAGTTACTCGGGCGTCACCGCCTGGCGGCTGCTCGTCCCGGCTCCGGGCATACCCGGCCAGGCCTACGAGAGCTGGGGACGCGGAAAGGTCTTCGGGGTCATGCCGCTGGCCGGGGACACGGCCTACTGCTACGCCACCGACACCGTCCCCGCGGGCGGCGGTGGCGGGGACCAGTCGGCCGAGCTGCGCCGGTTGTTCGCAGAGTGGCACTCCCCGATCCCGGAACTGCTCGCCGCCGCCACACCGGAACGGGTGCTGCGGAACGACGTCCACCACCTCGCCACCCCGTTGCCCGCCATGCACCGGGGCAGGGTCGCGCTGCTGGGCGACGCCGCGCACGCCATGACCCCCAACCTCGGCCAGGGCGCCTGCCAGGCGATCGAGGACGCGGTGGTGCTGGCCCACGTGGTCGGCGACGGCGAGACCGGCAGGCTGGCCGACTACACCGCCGCCCGGCTGGAGCGCACCTCCAGGATCGTGGCCCGGTCCGCCGCGGTCTGCCGCGTCACCCGGCTGCGCAACCCGCTGGCCGTGCGGCTGCGCGACACGATGACGGCGCTCAGCTGGCGGATCGCCCCCTCACGCGCGAACGGCGCGATGGACGAGGTGCTCGGCTGGACGCCACCCTCGGCCTGACCCGCCGCCCGGGGCGGCTACGGCGAGACCGTCGCCTTCTCGCGCGCCGCGGCCGGGACCCCCTGGTCCGGGGAGAGCCTCCCCAGGACGACCGTCCCCCAGACCACCAGCGCGCCCGCGAAGAGCGCGGGGACCACGTTCAGCCAGCCGGTGGGCACCGCCTCGTCGAGCAGGAGCACGCCGGCGAGGATCGAGGTGATCGGGTCGACCACCTGCACCGCCGCGTAGGAGATGCCGAAGTAACCCACCTCGTAGGTCTTCTGCAGCAACACGACCGCGCAGACGAGCAGCACCGGGATGGCGACCGTGAACCAGCTGAGCAGCTTGCCGAAGTCGCCGCCGAAGTTGCCGCCCACCACCCGGACGAAGGTGGAGACGCTGGCGGTCATCGCTCCGGCGGCGACCGACAGCATGAGCGCCTTGGCCGAGCCGCCCATCTTCCGCCCCAGCAGATGGGTCACCAGGATGACCAGCCCGACGCAGCCGAGGAAGCCCAGCGCCTCCTGGTTCGTCAGGTGCGGTTTCACCGGGTGCACGGGAACCAGCAGCAGCAGGCCGAGCAGCCCGACGGCCACCGCGATCGAACCGCTGATCTCCGCCCGGTGCGGGCGTCTGCCGTGCAGTATCGCCGCCAGCGGCACCGCGAACACCAGCGTCGCCACGCTGATCGGCTGTACCGCTATCAGCGGCGCGAAGCTGAGGGCGACGGCGTGCAGGGACGCCCCGGTGAACCCGATGACACCGCCGATCCACCAGCGGGGCCGCCTCATCAGCTTCAGCGAGGCGCCCTCGGAGACCGCCTCGAACTGCTGGAGCGCGGCCCCCAGGGCGTAGCCCAGCGCACCGACCAACGCGATCGATATCCCGACCCAGGTCATCGCCACCCCGCAGAACGAACAGGACATCTGGGAAGAAGCGCTTCTTGGGTCACCCCGCAAGCTTAGAGCGCACGACGAACGGGTAGAGACTTGCGCCGCCTCTCATCGCACCCGGCGGCGGCCCGCCGCCGGGTGCGATGACCGTCCACGCTCGCCGGGTTCGGCGGCGGGGCCCGGAGACGGCCTACTGGTCGCCCGTCGGGCAGACGCAGAACAGGTGGCCCTCGGGGTCGGCGAGCACCACCCACTTTCCCTCGCCCGGCTGGAAGGCGGGCCTGGTGGCCCCGAGCTCCAGGTAGTCCCGGACCGCCGTCTCCACGTCGGCGACGCGGACGTCCAGGTGGAACTGCTTGTCGGGGCCGGGCCACGCGGCGGGCTTGCGGTCCAGGTTCTGCTGGAAGTAGAGGGTCATCGTGCCGTCGCCGATACCGGCGTAGGTGTCCTCCGCGTACTGCACCTGGTAGCCGAAGACGGCCGCGTAGAACTCGGCCAGTCGCCTGGGCTCGGCGCAGTCTATGGTCACGGCGAGGAGTTTCGCTGTCATGGTCATGGCACGATCCTCTCGCCCATACCTGTCAGCCGCTGTCACGTTCACCGACCGTTTACCGGCGAAAACCGGTGGCCCCGTTCTCCGAGCCCACGACGAGCGTCCCCGGCCCGGCTCAGCGCGCGGCCCGCGAGGTCACACCGGACGCCTCGTCCGGCGAGGGCACCGCGACGTCGAGCGCCCAGCAGCAGAAGCTCAGCTCGTCGACGTCCTGTTCGACGAGCGCCGTCAGCGTGGTGCCGCCGCCGTGTCCCGAGGCCCGGAGCGGCAGCAGGAGATAGGGGCCGCCCTCCTTGGCCTCGGACTGGAGCATGGCGACCATCTTGAGCGGATCGTGCGGCGGTGCGACCCGGTCGTTCAACGCCGGCACGAACGCCATCACGGGATAGCGGCGATCGGCTCGGACGTTGTGATACGGCGAGTACCCGGCGAGATAGGCGCCCTCGACGGGGTCGTCGGGCGAGCCGTATTCGACGGTCGCCGAGCTCAGGTGGCCGAATCTCGGAAAGTTCAGCATGTCGAGGACGGGCGCGCGGCAGTAGACGGCTCCGAACGCCTCGGGTGCCTGCATGGCGGTGACGGCGACGAGCAGACCGCCGTTGCTGTTGCCGCGCGAGAGGAGCCTGGAGGGTGTCGTGTAGCCCGCCGACTCCAGCCGGCGGGCCGCCGCGATGTAGTCGTCGAAGGCGTTCTGCCGCCGCGTCTTGACCGCCCCCTCGTGCCAGGCGCGGCCGTACTCGCCGCCGCCTCGCACGTTGGCGAAGGCGAGCACGCCGCCCAGTTTCAGCCAGGCGGCGTTCAGCGCGGAGAAGCGCGGCTCCAGCGGGATGTTGAAGCCGCCGTAGCCGTTCAGCCGCACGGGCCGGCGACCGTCGCGAGGCAGATCCCGGTGATGAACGACGAACATCGACACCCGGGTACCGTCCGGCGACTCGTACCAGTCCTGGTCCGTCACGTACGCGGAGGCGTCCAGCCCCACGTCGGGTACGTGGTACGGCGACAGGCGGTCGGCCGCGTAGTCGTACCGGTAGACCGACGGCGGCTGCACGTACGAGGTGAAGTTCACCCACACCTCGTCGCCGCTCCAGGAGCCGCTGACACCGCTGACGATGCCCTCGCCCTCGTTGCGATTCACCGAGCCGAGCCCCGGCAGCGCCAGGTCGCGCAGATAGGCGCCGTCTTCGGCGTGGATGCGCACCCGGTGCGACGCCGCGTGCGAGTAGACGGCGTAGAGCCGGCCGCCGATGCCCGTGACCGTCTGCAGCGTGTCCGAGTTCTCCGGGATGAGCGTCCGCCACTCCGTCGGGGCGGTGAGCGGCGCGACGCAGAGGCGGCCACGCGGCGCGTCGAGGTCGGTGTGGACGAGCAGGGAGTCGCCGACCACCTGCACCTGGTTGAGAGAGCGCATGACGGGAGCGACCGGCAGGAACGCGTCGTCGGCCAGGCGCAGCAGGTGGACGACGTTGGCGTGCACGTAGTCCCACTTGTACAGCACGGCGAAGCGCCCGCACTCACTGATCCTGACGGAGCACCAGTACTCCTTCTCGTGGTCGTCACCGAAGATCCGGCGGGCCGGCTCGTCCGACCCGAGCCGGTGCTCGTAGACGGCGTTCCAGTGCGCCTCGTCGCCCGCGGGCACCTCGCCCGGCTCGGGACAGGCCGCGTAGAAGAACCCCGACCCGTCGGGTCGCCAGGCCGGTGCCGTGTGGCCCGTGCCGCGGGGCCGGTCGGGAAGGAGCCGCCCCGTCTCGACGTCGAGCACCTGGATCACCGCGTCGTGGGTACCGCCGACGGCCTTCCCGAACGCGACCAGCGCGCCGTCGGGCGACGGCACGGCGAACACCAGTGCCTCGTCGCTCGGCCAGGTGTTGGGGTCGAGCACCGCCTCCAGCGGTGCGCCCCCGTGGCGCCGGAGCATGAGGGAGAGCTTCTCGTCGCCGGCCTCCGCCCGCCAGACGAACTCGCGTCCGGGCGGCCCGGCGGGAATCGGCGGCGACAGCCGCGCGTGGCGCGCCGATCGGGACACCGCCGCGCGCAGCCAGTCGCGTCCGGGCTCCGCGCGCAGCACGGAGTGCGTGACGGCCTCCTGCGCCGCGATCCACGCCTGGGTCTCCGCGTCGTCGAGCCGCTCCAGCCAGGCGTAGGGGTCGGCGAACCACCTGCCGTGCAGCGTGCGGCCACCGTCCGGATCACGTCGCGTCCCGGGAACCGCCAGGGCCCGGCCCGGCTTCCTCGTCATCTGATCCTCCGCTGGTGCGACCAGCCTGTCGTCGGGAGCTTCCGTGAGCCCGGTTTCCATGGGAATGCGAATTGAGAATCTACAGAACGTCTGGCTAGGGTGAGTCCGTGTTTCTGATCACTTCCCCGCCGACCGCCCGCTAGCGGGCGGCCCTCTCTCCTGACGACCGGACCCGAGCGGTCCGGTGGGTGCTTGCCGTCCGCATACGTGCGACCTGACGACGATCACCTCATCTGGAGAGACCTCCATGACGCATGTCTCCGTGCGGCGGGGCCTGCTGTACGTGTCCGTCGCGGCGACCGCCTGGGGCACCGGCGGTGCCGCGGGCGCGCTGCTCTACCAGGCGGGCGGGCTCGGCCCCGTCGCCGTCTCCTTCTGGCGGTTCGCCGCCGGAGCCGCCATGCTCCTGCTGGCCGGCCGTCTCCTCGGCCTCGGCGGCCCCCGGTCCGCCGGACCGCCCACCATCCGCGGGACCCGCTCGCCGCGGCCCCGGCTCGGGGCCGCCCTCGGGCGGATCCTGGTCACCGGCGTGGCGATGGCCGTCTACCAGACCGCCTACTTCGCGGCGATCGCCGGATCGGGACTGGCCGTGGCGACGGTGGTCACCATAGGCGCCACTCCCGTCCTCGTCGCCGCGGGCGGGCGGCTGCTCCTGGGCGAGCGGCTGGGCGCGGCCGGGCTGGGCGCGGTCACGATCGCCCTGACCGGTCTGGCGATGCTGACCCTCGACGACGGCTCCGCGACCTTCTCCGCGGCCGGCATCGGGTGGGCGCTGCTGTCGGCGGCCGGGTACGCGGGCGTGACCCTGCTCAACCGGGCCTCCTCCGGCGAGCCGTACCGCACCGCCATGGGCGGCTTCGTCGTCGGCGGGCTCTGCCTGCTGCCCGTCGCACTGGCCCAGGGCCTGCTGCCCTCCGGCGACCCGCTCGCCTCCTGGGCGATCATCGCCTTTCTGGGCACGGTTCCGACGGCGCTGGCCTACGGCCTCTTCTTCACCGGGCTCGCCGGGGTGCGTGCCACGACCGCCTCGGTGATCTCCCTGGTGGAGCCGGTCGGCGCGGCGCTCCTCGGCGTCCTGCTGCTCGGCGAGCGGCTCACCGTGGCGGCGGCGTGCGGCGGCGCCCTGCTGCTCGGCGCGGTCGCCTTGCTCGCCGCGGGCGAGAGGGGAGGGGGGAACGGCACGACCTGAGCCGTGCCGAATCACCGCGAGCCGCGGCGCCGTCCCCGAAGGAGGGCGACGCGGCTCGCGGGCCGTCAGTCGAACAGGTCGGGTTCCGTGGCGACGATCTGGTCGTGCAGCGGCTGGAAGTTGATCCAGCCGACCGTGTCGTTGCCGATCTGCCCGTGGGTGAGCTTGGCGTTCTCGTGGCTGATCTGGACGGTGGGCCCCGCGGCCTTGGCCAGCAGCTGCGCCTGGCACGAGCGCTCCATCGTGATGAACCACCAGGCCGCGGCGTCCACGCTGTCGCCTACCGTGAGCAGGCCGTGGTTGCGCAGGATGACGGCCTTGTGGGAGCCGAGGGCCTGTGCGATGCGGCGGCCCTCCTCGGTCTCCACCACGACACCGGTGTAGTCGTCGAACAGCGCGTGGTCCTCGTAGAACGCGCAGGCGTCCTGGGTGAGCGGTTCCACGAGCGTGCCGAGCGACGACAGCGCCTTGCCGTACACCGAGTGGCTGTGCGCGGCGGCGACCACGTCCGGCCTGGCCTGGTGGACCATCGAGTGGATCGCGAACGCGGCCTGGTTGACGTGGTAGCGGCCCTCGACCACCTGGCCGTCGTGGTTGACCAGGATCAGATCGCTGACCTTGATGTGCTTGAACGACATGCCGAACGGGTTCACCCAGAAGTGGTCCAGGTGCTCCGGGTCGCGGACCGTGATGTGCCCGGCCACCCCCTCCTCGAAGCCGAACCTGCCGAACAGCCGCAGCGCGGCGGTCAGGCGCTCCTGGCGGTGCCGCCGCTCCTCCTTCACGTCGTCGAACTTCTGCGGCAGCCGGAAGGCGAGCTGGTCTGTGGGAACGGGCTGCAGGTCGGACAGGCTCATCGTGCCTCCAGGGCGGTCGTCGTTTCCACGGTGGTCGTCATATGTTCGGCGGTCGTCGTATGTTCGGCGGTCTCACAACCTTCGTGCCGATCATCGGGGATGTCCACGCCTCCCCGGCAGAGAATAAGTCCGATTTATTACGCTATGACATAACAAACCTTGGATAAATTCGTATCTCGCGTCATCGGCCGGGCCGGTGACCTGGCCCTTCGGTGTCCCTCGGTGTCCCTCGGTGTCCCTCGGTGTCCCACCGGCCCGATGTCCACGGTGAGCCACCCGCCGCCGCCCGGCACCGACCGGGTCTCGCCTGCCCGCTCCGATCCATGAACAATCGATCTTTGCACCACAATGTGCGAAGAGACGGAACGCGAGCCCGCAAACGGGCGTTGGAGGAGACGTGGCCTCGATAACTCAGCTCTTCAGGCGCTTCCTCGAACGCCCCGGCACCATCGACCTGTCGAAGTTCGAGCGGGTCGTGGCGGATGCCGGGACCCGCGAGGAGCGGATCCGCGCGCTCGACGAACTGCCCACGCCCTCGGTCGACGACCTGGCGGAGTTCTGCGCGATCGTCAGGGAGGCCGCGCGCCGCACGCTCGACCTGCGGCCGTACGACGTGCAGCTGGTCGGCATGCTGGCGATGCTGTCGGGAAACGTCGCGGAGATGGCGACCGGCGAGGGCAAGACCCTGTCCGGTGCGATGGCCGCCGCCGGATACGCCCTGCAGGGCAAGCGGGTCCACGTCATCTCGGTCAACGACTACCTGGCCCGGCGTGACGCCGAGTGGATGGGCCCGCTGTACGAGGCGCTCGGCGTCTCCTGCGGCTGGATCGGGCAGAGCTCCACGCCCGAGGAGCGCCGGGCGGCGTACGCGGCGGACGTGACGTACGGCTCGGTCAGCGAGATCGGTTTCGACGTGCTGCGCGACCGGCTGAGCACCCGGGTGGAGGACCTGATCGTGCCCGCGCCGGCCGTGGCGGTGGTCGACGAGGCCGACTCGGTGCTGGTCGACGAGGCCAGGGTGCCGCTGGTGCTGGCCGGGGCCGCCGACCCCGGTGACGCGGTGCCGGAGATGGCGGCGCTGGTCAGGCAGCTGG
Source organism: Streptosporangium sp. NPDC049248 (assembly GCF_040678965.1). Lineage (NCBI taxonomy): Bacteria > Bacillati > Actinomycetota > Actinomycetes > Streptosporangiales > Streptosporangiaceae > Streptosporangium > Streptosporangium sp. NPDC049248. The sequence goes on along the minus strand of NZ_JBFAQY010000003.1, from coordinate 374,371 downwards.
TCAAGGGCTACCACTACGAACTCGACGACCAGGCGCGCAACGTCCACCTGACGACCAAGGGGATCGACACCGTCGAGCAGGCGCTCGGCCTCGACCTCTACGACACCCCCGCCACGCTGACCGAGGTCAACCTCGCCCTGCACGCGCACGCCCTGCTGACCAAGGACGTCGACTACATCGTCCGGGACGGCAAGGTGCACCTGATCAACCCGTCGCGGGGCCGGGTGGCGCTGCTGCAGCGCTGGCCGGACGGCCTGCAGGCGGCGGTGGAGGCCAAGGAGGCGCTGTCGCCCTCGGAGACCGGCGAGATCCTCGACTCGATCACCGTCCAGGCGCTGATCACCCGCTATCCGGAGAAGTGCGGCATGACCGGCACCGCGGTCGCGGTCGGCGACCAGCTGCGGGAGTTCTACGACCTCAAGGTGGCCGTGGTCTCCTCCAACCGGCCGTGCGTGCGGACCGACGAGCCCGACCGGCTCTTCGAGTACCGGATGGAGAAGGACCTCGCGCTGGTCGAGGAGATCGCCGAGGTGCACGCCACCGGCCGGCCGATCCTGATCGGCACCATGGACGTGGCCGAATCCGAGCGCCTGGCGCTGACCCTGAGCGGCCGAGGGCTGGAGTGCGTGGTCCTCAACGCCAAGAACGACGCCGAGGAGGCGGCCATCATCTCCCGGGCCGGGGAGCGCGGCGCGCTCACCGTCTCCACCCAGATGGCCGGGCGCGGCACCGACATCCGCCTCGGCGAGGGCGTCGACGAACTCGGCGGCCTGTACGTCATCGGCTCGGGCCGGCACACCAGCAGCCGCCTGGACGACCAGCTCCGCGGGCGCGCGGGCCGTCAGGGCGACCCCGGCGGCTCGGTCTTCTACGTCAGCGGCGAGGACGAGCTGATCGCCCACTACGTCGCCGACGAGTACGCCAAGGGCGTGCCCGAGCACTCCCTGGTGGGCCATGCCCAGCGGGTCGCCGAGGGCGTCAACATGGAGATCCACCGCAACACCTGGCGCTACACCCGGCTGCTCGAACGCCAGCGTGGCCAGTTGCTGGAGCGCCGCGACCGGGTCCTGCGCGGGCGGGTGGCCGGCGAGGCCCTGGCCTCGGCGGCTCCCGAGCGATGGTCGGAGCTGGTGGAGAGCGTCGGCGAGGAGGTGCTCCACGAGGCCGCCCGCCAGATCGTGCTGTTTCACCTCGACCGCGGCTGGGCCGACCACCTGGCCTATCTGGGAGAGCTGCGAGAGGGCATCCACCTGCGGGTTCTCGGGCGGCTCAACCCGATCGACGAGTTCCACAAGGACGCGGTCCCGGCCTACCAGCGCCTGCTGGCCGAGATCGAGTCACGCTCGGTCGAGACCTTCGAGACCGCCGTCGTCACCGCCGACGGCCTGGACCTCGACGGTGCGGGCCTCAAGCGCCCCACCGCCACCTGGACCTACCTCGTCCAGGACAACCCGTTCGGCACCGAGTGGGACCGCATCCTCAACCGCCTCACCACCAAGGTCCGCCACCGCTGATCAAAGCGCAGCTCACCACTCATCGTGACCGATAGGCGTCCGCCCGATGCTGGATAGTGATCACCTGCACCACGATCCGGCCGCCGTCGATCAGATAGAGCACCCGGTAGTCGCCTCGCCGCGCCGACCACTGCGGGGCGAGGGGCTCGTCGAGAGGCTTGCCCACCCGGCGAGGATTGTCGAGAAGCGGGCCGGTGATGAACTCCCAGACCGCAGGCACGACCTTCGCCGGCAGTCGCTCGGCGAGATCCTGTCTGGCCCGACGGGTGAGGCTGAGTTCGTACCGCTCGCTCACAGGCGGCCGGTCCGGCGAAGCTCGGCCTCCACCTCCTCCTGTGAGGAGGTGCGTCCCGATTCCAGGTCGGCAAGCCCCTCTTGGATGGCCGCCACGGTTTCGGCCGAGGCGAGGATCTCGATCATCTCGCGCATCGTGTCGTAGTCGTCGGCGGCCAGCAGCACGGCGGCGGGCACGCCGTTACGGGTGATCTCGAACCGCTCGTGGGTGCTGACGGCGGACTCGACGATGCCGGAGAGCCGGTTTCGCGCGTCTGCCAGAGAAAGAACCGTCATGTACATAATTCTAGCCAATGAAGGTTGCAGGGACCAGCGTTCCGGCGAACACGGACTCCTGGTGTCGGTTGCAGTTGAAGCTGTCGGTGTTCGTGTCGGTGTTCAGGTTGAGTTGTCGGATTCCCCTTCGGCTCCGACAAGAACGGCCTCTGGGAGATCCACTACGACCCTTACGATCTGTCGCAGGTGTTCGTACGCACGCCGGACGGCTGGGTGAGCGCCCCGCGGGCGCACCTGCCGATGGTCGCGGCGCCGTTTGCGGATTTCACCTGGCGCTACGCTCGCCGCCTGACCGCCGAGGCCGGGTTGGACGACACCAACGAGACCGTGGTGGCCACGGTGTTGGACGCGCTGCTGACCCGGGCTCAGGCCGGCCCCGCCGATGCTGGGGACGCGCTGGTGGACGTCACCGGATCGCGCATCGCGGCCCGCACCCGTCTCGGCGCGGCTGCTCACCGCCCTCCCGTGTTGGAGCCTGCCGACCCGCAGTCGTCCGAGCCGCCCGGGCCGGTCGAGGCGGCTGAGGAGCCCGGCGACGCGCTGACCGGGGTGGTGGTCCCGCTCGGGATCTTCGACGTGGAAGCGGAAGCGGAAAGGTGGATATGACGCGCAGCTTCGACGCCTGGCCTGACTTTCCCGGCGCCGACGGAGGAGGCGGGCAGGTTCCTCCCGATGCGCCGCTGACTACGAAGGAGGGGTGGCGGCACTTCGTCGACTACCACCCCCGTTATGTTTTTCGTGGTCCTGCAAGAGGGCCGCTGGCCTCCGGGCCCGGCATGACTGTGTCCCCCCTGTCGAAGGCATGACCTGGGAGGTGGTGTCACCGGGCCCGGGAGGTGCCGTCGGAGACGCTGATGAGAGGTCCGGCCGCCGCCCGGTCCGGTGCAATGCCGGACAGCTCGCGGGCGGCAGGTCTGCATAACGTGGATGCGCGCGTACGACACCACTGCCGAGGCCGGCACGTTCAACTCCTCTGGAAGGGTGCGATGTTCGACACCAGCACTGTAAGCGTCTTCCTCGGCATGGACGTCGGCAAGAGCGCCCACCACGGGCACGGGCTCACCCCGGCTGGCAAGAAGGTCTTCGACAAGGCCATGCCAACAGCGAGCCGAGACTGCGGGCGGTGTTCGACAGGCTGCTCGCGAAGTTCGGCACCGTGCTGGTGATCGTGGACCAGCCCGCCTCGATCGGTGCTCTCCCCCTGACCGTTGCCCGGGACGCGGGCTGCAAGGTCGCCTACCTGCCCGGCCTGGCCATGCGCCGGATCGCCGACCTGTATCCGGGCGAGGCGAAGACCGACGCGAAGGACGCCGCGGTGATCGCGGACGCAGCCCGGACGATGCCGCACACCCTGCGCTCGCTGGAACTGACCGACGAGATCACGGCCGAGCTGACCGTGCTCGTCGGCTTCGACCAGGACCTCGCCGCCGAGGCCACCCGCACCTCCAACCGGATACGCGGCCTGCTCACCCAGTTCCACCCCAGCCTCGAACGCGTCCTCGGCCCTCGCCTCGACCACCAGGCCGTCACCTGGCTCCTGGAGCGCTACGGTTCCCCGACCGCCCTGCGCAAGGCCGGCCGCCGCAGACTCGTCGACCTCATCCGGCCCAAGGCGCCCCGCATGGCCCAGCGGCTGATCGACGACATCTTCGACGCGCTCGACGAACAGACCGTAGTCGTGCCCGGCACCGGCACCCTCGACATCGTCGTGCCCTCCCTGGCCGCCTCGCTCGCCGCCGTCCACACCCAGCGCCGGGCTCTGGAAGCCCAGATCAACACCCTGCTGGAGGCGCACCCTCTTTCCCCGGTCCTGACGTCGATGCCCGGCGTCGGCGTCAGGACCGCCGCCGTCCTGCTGGTCACCGTCGGCGACGGCACCGGCTTCCCCACCGCCGCCCACCTCGCCTCTTACGCCGGCCTGGCCCCGGCCACGAAGTCGTCGGGCACCTCGATCCATGGCGAACACGCCCCACGGGGCGGAAACCGGCAGCTCAAACGCGCCATGTTCCTCTCCGCCTTCGCCTGCATGAACGCCGACCCCGCCTCCCGCACCTACTACGACCGCCAGCGAGGCCGCGGAAAGACCCACACCCAAGCCCTCCTCCGCCTCGCCCGCCAACGCATCAGCGTCCTGTTTGCCATGCTCCGAGACGGCACCTTCTACGAACCCCGCATCCCCGAAGCAGCCGCCGCACGACCCCCGGCCTTACCTGTGGTCGCGGTGGGAAGCCCACTCCCCCGAAGGACAACCCCCATGAGTTCGCCGCAGGTTATCGAAGTCCCTGACGCCCTGGTCGCGTCGTACACGAGGAACGGTGGTGAAGAGGAACGGACCTGGATCGCCCGGCTGCCCGCGCTGGTGGCAGAGCTGCTCGACCGTTGGGAACTGGAGCACGACGGCGGCATCGGGTCCGGCGAGGCCTCACTGGTGGTGCCGGTGCGCCGCACGGACGACACCCGCGCCGTGCTCAAACTCCAGATGCCCCGCGAGGAGACGACCGCCGCGCTGATCGGGCTGCGGGCGTGGAACGGCGATGGCATCGTGCGGCTGCTCGACCACGACCCGGAGAGCAGCGCCGTGCTGCTGGAACGCCTGGACGGCTCACGCACCCTGGCTTCCGTCGAGGACGACGATGTGGCCATGAGCACCTTGGCCCAACTTATGGCCCGGCTGCACTCCGTCCCGGCGCCTGAGGGCCTGCGCTGCCTCGGTGACGTCGCGCGTGACATGCTGGCGTCCGTGCCTGCGGCGGTCGCCGCCCTGCCGGACCCCGAGGACCAGCGGCGGCTGCACGGCTGGGCGTCGGCAGTCACCGAACTGGTCGGCGAGCCCGGCGACCGGATGCTGCACTGGGACCTGCACTACGACAACGTGCTCGCCGCCGAGCGCGAGCCGTGGCTGGCCATCGACCCCGAACCCCTCGTCGGCGACCCGGGCTTCGACCTGTGGCCGGCACTGGACACCGGGTGGGAGAAGCTCCACGCCACCGGGGACGCTCCCCGGGTGGTGCGGCGCCGCTTCGACCTGCTGACCGAGGCGCTCGGACTGGACCGCCAGCACGCGGCCGGCTGGACCCTCGCCCGGCTGCTGCAGAACACGCTGTGGGACATCGAGGACGGACGAACCACCGTCGACCCATCCCAGACCACCGTGGCCGAGGCGCTGCCCCGCCACTGAACACTTCACCACCGAGCGCGACAGGCCCCCAAATCACCCCAAACCCAACATGGGTGCCTTGACGAAAGACATAGAGGCACCCCCGCGCCGGTGCTGCTCGCGGCTGACGAGCTGTTGGCGCTGTCGCGTCGTGAGCGCGCCGCCTACGATGAGGGCCGCCGCGACTACCACGGCGACCTGCCGCTGGTGAACACCCCGACGATCCGCCAGGTCATCAACACCAGCCGGCTGCTGGTCCAGCTCAACCGCAGGCAGGTATCGGCTCGCCGCGGCGTCATCATCTCCGGCGCGTCCGGCACCGGCAAGACCACCGCGCTGACCCAGCTGGGCCGCACCCACGAACGTCACATCCGCAAACGCCACCCCGGGGATCGGCATCGGCTGCCCGTCATCTACGTCACAGTCTGCTACACCATGTCTCGCCCTACTCATGCCATGCTGAGAACTTCCTCACTATGTGTCCCACTTGAGCCTGGCACAGAGGGGAGCGGCGTTGATGCCGTTGACAGCCGGAGCCTCGGGCCGCTTGTTGCTTCCTATCCGACCTTGAGGGCCAGCTTCCCGACGTAGTGATCGTTCAGGGCGCGATGCGCATCCTTGACTCGCTCCATCGGGAAGGTCCGGGCGACGTGGACCTCGAAGGAGCTCGCCTCAATGATCGCGTTCAGCCGATCGGTGGCGGTGCGGCTACGATCGCCGTCGTAGTAGGACACCGTCGCGCCCGGCGGCGTTACGGGCACGGGCAGGACACCGTTCGGCCAGGCGATCCGTCCCGAGCTCTTGATCGCGCGAAGAGATCGTTCGGCGGTCTCGCCTCCCACGGTGACCAGCGCCGCATCGAGCCCGCCTGGTGCGAACTCGAGCGCCGCGGCCAGCACATCCATTTTGCGTCCGTCGATGGCGTCGTCGGCGCCCAGCCGCCGGGCCAGGGCGACACCGTCGTCACCAGAGGCCACGGCCAACACTCGGATGCCGCTGTGCCGCGCCAGCTGCACGGCCATGTGGCCGACACCCCCGCTGGCCCCGAAGACCATGAGCGTCTCGTTCGGCCGCAGGCCGAGCAGATCGAGGCCGCTCAGTGCAGTCAGAGCATCCCAAGCCATCGCGCCAGCCTGTTCGGTCGGCATCCGGTCGGGCACGCGCGCCACGAACTCCGCCTCAACGACGCCGTACGCGGCGTAGAAGCCGCCACGCCGCACCGGCATCGTCGCAGCGTAGACACGCTCGCCCACGTCGAACCGGGTGACGTTGCGTCCGACCGCAGCCACCGTACCCGCCGCGTCCCAGCCGAGGACATAGGGGAAGGCCGACGCGACGCCGAAAGCGTCGTCATAGTCCCCCTCTCGCTCGACCGCGTCCCAGGACGCGACGCCTGCGAACTCCACCCAGACGAGGACGTCGTCGTCGCCGATCTCCGGGAGCGGTATCCGGCGCGGCGAGAGTTCGTCGACTCCGCCGAACCGGTCAAGGACGATCGCGTCCATCTGCGGCACCACGATCGCGCCATCCGCTGTGCTCTCGGCTCTGCTGTCCATCGGCTCTCCTCGTTTACTTGAGTGAATCAAGGATTATTGGACCACAGCTATTTGAGGGAATCAAGTAACTGCTCTAAACTGGGAGCCATGGCGCTGCCGAACGGACCCGTAGCCACCTCGTCCGAGGCCGAGGCCGTCCTGTTCGACCTGGTCGACGTATATGACCGCGCCTACGAGGCGGCCGCGGCCGAGCTGTCGCTCAGCTCGGCGCAGGCATGTGTGCTCGGGCGACTCGATGAGCGACGCGGTATGGGCGCCTTGGCCGAGGAGCTCGGCTGCGATGCCTCCAACATCACCCAGATCGTCGCGCGTCTCGAGGCGCTCGGCCTCGTGACCCGCGAACCGAATCCCCGGGACCGCCGCGCACGACTCGTCGCGCGAACTTCCCGAGGAGACGAGATCAACCACCGGTTCGCAACAGCCTTCACCTTCGCCCGCACGGCGGTCGGACGACTCTCACCCGACGAACAGGATCAGTTGACGGCGCTGCTGCGCAAAGCACTGGGCTGACACGCGCCCGCAGCCCCACCCAACCAAGGTGGATCCAACGGCTTCATGGGTGCGGGCTGCAGCAGCCTCTGGTTGTTCGCGGTCACTGCGGAGCTCGACGGAGGCATGTTCTGCGACGATAAGCATGCTGTCAGCTGTCACGTCGGCGACGCTGCGCCTTCCGCAAGCTCCTCGTCTCCCGCTCTAACCAGGCGCTATGTCTTCGCGGACATCCTCGCCGACCGGCCCTCCAGAGCACGCGGAATCGAGGAGAAAGGTCATGCCCCCGCCGCCTACTGTGCCGAGGTCAGAGGCACGCCTGTCCCTTTCTCCCGTACTTGGTCTGCCCCCATTGCGTCCTCGACGGTGCTTTGGCCTGGCCACGAACCACCGGCCTTGGGGCATTCTCGCCGACAGGAAGACCTGAACAGCTCCACGCGAAGTCGTCCAAGCCTAAGAGTCGTGTCGCAGTTCAACACGTGTCCCTTCCGCCAACTTCATCTGAAAGGGACACCTGGCCGCCTCCTCCACATCATGGCGAGCATTACATCTTCAGTAATGGTTTCGCTGATCATCACCGGTTATCGTGGGCCGCATGACCACCACCAGCGCGTCCCGGCCGGTAGGTGAGCTTCTGCGCCAGTGGCGGGAGCGCCGGCGAATGAGCCAGATGGACCTGGCGATCCAGGCGGACATCTCCACCCGGCACCTGAGCTTCGTGGAGACCGGCAGGTCCAAACCGAGCAGGCAGATGATCCTGCACCTCGCCGAGGAGCTGGACCTCCCCCTCCGCGAGCGCAACCACCTGCTGCTCTCCGGCGGTTTCGCACCGCTCTACTCGGAGACACCGCTCAACTCCCCGCACATGGCGTCCGTGCGCGAGGCGCTGGGGCAGGTGCTCAGCGGGCACGAGCCGTACCCGGCGGTGGTCGTCGACCAGCGCTGGAACCTCATCGACCGCAACCCCGCCACCGGGTTGCTGCTCCGCGGGGTCGCGCCGGAACTGCTGGAACCCCCGGTCAACGTGCTCCGGCTGAGCCTGCACCCCAAGGGCATGGCGCAGCGGATCATCAACCTGGGCGAGTGGCGGGCCCACCTCCTGCACCGGCTCCGCCGTCAGATGAGCCTCACCGCCGACCCCGAGCTGGCCGCGCTCTGGCGGGAACTCGACGACTACCCCTGCGACCAGCCCGAGCCGGAGATAGACCGGCCGGGGCCCGGTCACATCGTGATCCCGCTCAGGCTCCGCCGCGGCTACCGGGAGCTGGCCTTCTTCAGCACCATGGCCACCTTCGGCACCCCGCTGGACATCACCGTCGCCGAGTTGGCCATCGAGGCGTACTTCCCGGCCAACCCGGAGACCGCCGCCTACCTGCAGCACCAGCACCACCCGGACTGACCCGGACGGGGGTGCGGGCGTGCCCGCACCCCCGTCGCTCAGCCGGAGACCCCGGCTCCGGACCTGGCGGCACCGGACTCGTCGGTGCCGGACCCGTCGGTGCCCGACCTTCCCGCGCGCGCCCCCGCGATCCTGGCGAGGACGACGTCGATCACCAGGAAGGCCAGCAGCGAGACGCCCAGCAGCGGGAGGAACACGCCCACCGCGATCGCCGCCGCCATCAGGGGAAGGGCCACGACCAGGGGCAGCCTCCGCAGGCCGCCGCGCCGGTAGGGGGCGGCGAAACCCCGGGTCGGGCGGCGCAGCCACCACATGCGGTAGCCCCACACGATGACCGAGATCAGCGCCACCGCCAGCACGGCCAGCAGAATCTGGTTGGCCAGGCCGAACAGCACGCCCATGTGCCCGTCGATGCCCCACCTGGTCAGCTTGGCCGCCACGGGGAAGTCGTCGAAGCGCAGTTCCGCGGTCACCTGGCCGGTGGCGGGATCGACCGCCACCTGGTCGTTGCGCTGCGGCCAGAGCCGGTCCATCTCCTTGACCACGTACGAGCTCCCCGGCTCGGACGGCCAGACGACCTCCAGGGGCCCGGACAGTCCGCTGCCCGCCGCCGCCCGGACCACCTGGTCGGCGTCGAGGCTCCGGGGGCCGCCTCCCCCGTGTCCCCCGGCGGCGTGGTCACCGTGGCCGCCCGAGGAGGGCAGCGACGGGGTGGACCAGCCGAACGAGGTCTGCAGCACGTCGACATTGGCTCCGGCGTACTTCGACCAGGTCAGACCGGTGGCCGACAGGGCGAGCAGGCCGATCAGCGCCCACAGGCCGACCGAGCCGTGCCAGGAGAGGGTCCCGCGCAGGCCGCGGGCGCCGCGCTCGGGCGCGACGACGCGGCGCAGCCGCCGGCCTGCCCGGCGGCGACGGGTCAGCCAGAGCACCAGCCCGCCGAGTCCGACCAGCCAGAGCCAACTGGCGGCCATCTCGCTGTAGAGGCGTCCCGGCTCGCCCAGGTGCAGGTGGCGGTGGAGCTGGGAGATCCAGGTCCGCACGGGCAGGGCACCCGAGCTGCCGTAGCTCTCCAGGGCGCCCCGGACCTGACCGGTGTACGGGTCGACGAAGACCGCCAGGCGGGTGCTCTCCGCGAGGCCGGGCACGTCGAGCAGCACCTGGGTCGTCTGGCCCGGCTCGTCGAAGGTCCGCACGGCTCCGAGCGTTCCCTCGGGGTGCGCGGCGGTGGCGGCGTCGATCTGTTGTGCCAGCGGCACCTTCCGCTGCCCCTCGGGGACGGGGACGGTCAGCTCGTGGGAGTGGACCACCTTCTCCAGTTGGAAGGAGGCCGCGTACAGCAGGCCGGTCGTCGCCGCCACCAGCAGGAAGGGCGCGACGAGGATGCCGGCGTAGAAGTGCAGGCGGAGCAGGAGCGAGCGCAGCGTCGTCCAGGTGGAGGGCGTGCGTGGGGCGGCCGGTGTGGACGGCCCGGTCTCGGGCTGGAGCTCGACGTTCGACGTCATGGAGGTTCTCCGTTCGCAGGGAACGCACGCACCGACAGGTACGCGTCACCGCGGTGTGGGGTTCGGTTCGCCGGGACGGCCGTCGCGAGAGCGTGACGGCATCGGGGCGGAAAACCGGGAGGGCACTGCGAGAGCCGCGCTCGCCGCCCCGGGCAGGAGACGGGAAGCCGGCTCACCACCCGGGGAGGGCGCGGAGGAGTTCGGGCCGACCGGCCGTGCCGGCAGCCGTCCGGGAAGGGCGCGACGGCTCACGGTCCGGGAACACACGGCGTCCGGGGTCGTGTGCCCGGCGGGCACGACGGCATCCGGGCGCGGGCCCGATGTCAGATGGCGAGCGGGAGCGCGGGCGGCCCGCGGCGTGACACCGCGGCGGCGAGCAGCCGGGTACGGAGTGGCACCCGGTCGTCGGGCGCGGCCGGCGGAGCGACGCGGCGGACGACGGGCGCGCGCCACAGCAGCAGGGTGAGGAGCGAGGCGAAGAGCAGGTACAGGAGCATGGCCAGACCGCGCTCCCCCCGCTCCAGCCAGTGGGCGGACAGCAGCGCCATCACGGCGTGCACCAGCAGCATGAACACACCCGCGTACAGGCCGCCGGCACCGTGCTCGTGCCCGGTCACCGGTGTGACCTCACCGGAGGTGAACCACAGGTGCATGCCGTACTGCGCGGCGAAGCTCGCCCCGAGCAGCATGCCGAAGCCACGCTGCCGCCTGGCGAGCAGGAGGGCGCCCGCCGCGGTCGGCGGCACCGCCCAGACCAGCACGCCCGGCCCGACCGGGCTGCCTCCGGCCAGCACGTGCATGGCCAGCGACGCCGTCACGCACACGACCGCGAACACCGCGGCGCGCAGGAGGCGGAAGGCGTGCATAGGGCAATGGTGACAGAGACCGGTGCCTTCGCCATACCCCCGATTCGCAGTGAAAGCGTGGATTCGTATCGCTCGATGGGTGCGCCACGATCGGGTGGTCGGGGCCGCTCACCTTCGGGGCCCCGACCTGGCGATCCCCTCGGTGCCCTCGGTGCCCCCGGTGCGCGCACGGGGCGCCCGCGCCGGTGGCGTCACTCGCGAGGCTTCGGAAGAGGGCGGCACGGCCCCGGCTATCGGGCGACCCTGGGCGCGTGGTCGGCCACCTCGACCTTCAGCAGCGCCGTCGAGGTCAGCACGCTGCCCACCGGGGCGGCGGCCCTGGCCGCGTCCACCACCACGACGCGCTCACCCAGGTACCGGTAGGTGGCCGGGTCGAAGATGTACTCGTGCCGCACCCCGCCCTCCCGGTTGGCCATGGCCGCCGCGACCCCCGCGCGTCCCGCGGCGTCCCTGACCCCGCCGACGGTCTCCACCCCGGGGATGGTGCCGGTCGCCGCGAAGAGCGCGGCCCGCTGGGCGGCCGGCAGGTACGCCTGCGTGATCATCGAACCGACCCGCCCCCAGGCCTCGTAGTGATCGAGGGGCCTCCCGGACAGGCCGGTGTAGAGGTGCTCGCGCATCCCCGCGGGGTCGGTGGGCAACCGGCTCAGGTAGGCGTAGTCGGTGCGCAGGTGGTCCGGACGGATGTCGACGCCCTCGATTTTCGACGGCTCGCCCCCGCTCCCCACCCGCCGCCTGGCCTCGGCGGGCAGCGGCTCTCCCGGGTACGGCTCCGGCTCCAGGTGCCTGACCGATATGACCCCCTCATCCAGGGGGGATCCCTCGACCGGCAGCCAGAGCTTGATCGTGACGCGGTCGAGGTAGCGGCCCTCCTCCGGCTTGACCCGGAACATGGCCTGCGACTCGTAGACGAGGAACTGGCCGGGCTTCGGATGCAGTTCCTCCTGGCTGCCCGCGGTGTCGGCGGCACGCCGGAGAACCTCCACCACCGCCACGGGCGCCACCCGGACCGCCGATTCCGGCGAGGGGAGCGAACGGGCGCCGACGAACGCGACCCCGGTGACCGCCATGGCCGCGGCACCCAACGCGACGCTCGTACGGAGGTTCGCCCGAAGGCTCACCGGACGGCCCGGCAGGCGGCCTGTCCGGCGACCGGGACGGCCGGGCGGCACCGTGCCGAGAGCGGCGATCTCCGATAGCAGCCGCCGCTCCTCGGCACGTAGCTCGGACACTCCTGCCCGGGGTACCTCCGAGCGCAGCCGGTTCAACCGGGTCATCTCATTCATGGACGGATTCCTCGCTGACAGATGTGGGATCGACTCCGCCGAGCCGCCTGCGTACCTTGCTCCGGGCGCGGTTGACACGCGAGCGGACCGTGCCCACCGGGATGCCCAGCGACCGGGCGGCCTCCGGGTAGGTCAGGCCACCCCATGTCACCAGCAGCAACACGTCCCGGTGGCCCGCGGGCAGCCCGGCCAGGGCGGCCGCCAGGCTCCGTCGTACCGCGCCGGCACTCAGCCGCTCGTCGCTGCGCTCGGTGAACGGGACGGTCACCGGATCGACGCCGGTCCGTTCGAGAACGCGCAGCTGCCGCACCTCGACGCGCCGGTGCCGCCTGATCAGGTTGGTCGCGATGCCGTACAGCCACGGGCGCGCGCTGGGCTGGGACGGGTCGTAACCCTCCCGCCCGCGGAACGCCACCAGGAAGGTGTCCGCCACCACGTCCTCCGCCGCGTCGACCCCCAGCCGCCGGGTGACGTAGCGCTTGATCTCCGGCGCGTGCCGGTGGAAGACCTCGGCGAACGCCTCGGGCTCCCGCCGGGACCGCTCGATGAGGGAGGCGTCGTCCACCCCCTCGGCGGGGGCCTCCTCGTCGTGGGAAAGGACCTCGTCGGGGAGAAGGACCGCGCCGACCTCCGTCCCGGTCCGGCTCGTCTCGCTCATATCCGGCCTCTCGGCTCTCGGTCAGGACACCCGTTGTTGCCTTCCCGAGCGCTCGCGGTTCCCGAAAACGACGAGGACGTCTCCCGGATGTCGCACCGCGCCATGTTTCGGAGGCTTCTCACCCGGCCGCCGTTCTCCACGTTCTGGGTGCCTCTCGAAAACGCGGCCAGCTCACCCCATATCGGTCATTTTCCGTTATGACTCCGCGTACAGTCTCAAACTCCGATCCCGACACCGAGGAGTGAACAGACGTGCGCCCTCCCGCCCATGACCTGCCGGACCATCGCAGTCGCGTGAGAGGTTGCCTGCTGGGCGGCGCGCTCGGCGACGCGCTGGGAGCTCCCATCGAGTTCGAGTCGATCGGCCGGATCCGTCATCAGCACGGCCCCGAGGGAGTGACCGGGCTGGTTCCCGACTGGCGCGGCGCGGTGGGCCTGATCACCGACGACACCCAGATGACGCTGTTCACCGTGGAGGGGTTGATCCGCGGGGGCGATGTCGGCGCGGTCCACCGCGCCTACCTGCGCTGGCTGGACACCCAGCGGCATCCCTCCCCGCCCCCCGGCTCTTCTGGGAGCGACCCGATCCGCACCGGCCTGCTCCGCGAGCAGAGGTGGCTCTACTCCCGGCGCGCCCCCGGGAACGCCTGCCTGTCGGGCCTGCGACACCGGGGCGCGGTCGTCCCCGCGCCGTTCGGTGAGCCGGGTCCGGTCAACCCCGACTCCAAGGGCTGCGGAACGGTGATGCGCTCGGCCCCGTTCGGCCTGCGCGCGCAGAGCCCCCTGCGTCCCCGAAGCCCCCTGGGCCCCCGGCACGCCTTCGACCTGGCCGCCGAGTGCGCCCAGCTCACCCACGGCCACCCCACCGGCTACCTCGCCGCCGGCGCCTTCGCGGCCGTCGTGCACTTCCTGGTCACTCCCGCCGGGCAGAGCGACCTCCCCGTGGCGGAGGGCGAGCCGCTCGCGCGGGCCGTACGGCAGGCGACGGACCTGCTGGAGACCTACCCCGCGCACGAGGAGACCAGCCGGGCGCTGCGCGCCGCCGTGTCCCTGGCGGCGAAGGGAGACCCGAGCCCGGAGCGGATCGAGTCACTCGGCGGGGCGTGGGTCGCCGAGGAGGCGCTCGCCATCGCGGTCTACTGCGCCCTGGCGCACCCCGCGCCCGGCGACGTCGAACGGGCGCTACTGCTCGCGGTCAACCACTCCGGCGACAGCGACTCCACCGGGGCCCTCTGCGGCAACCTGCTGGGCGCCCTGCACGGCGAGGCCGCGCTGCCCGCCGGTTGGCTCACCCGTCTGGAGGGCCGCGACGCCATCACCGAACTGGCGGACGACTTCGCGGCCTGGTCCACCGGAGATCACGAGATCACCGACGCCTGGCTCAGGAGGTATCCCGGTCCCTGACCTCGGGGACCGCCCGCTGCTCCACGGATGTCGCGGGAACGGCCGGCAGGGATTCCAGGTCTTTGCGGAGGGTGCCGGTGATGGCCAGTCCCGTCTGGCGGGTCAGGGGGCCGTCGTGGGAGATCCCGAGCTGTACGGCCAGATCCCGGCCGTACAGGTCGACGGTGGCCTCGACGAGGTCGGCGAGGACCGCGGCGGCCTGGCGGGCCCTGACCCGGGCGGTGAGAGCGATGGCGACGGTGACCGGGATCGCGGGCCACCACCACCAGCCGAGGGGAAGGTAGAGGATCGCCCAGCCCGCGAGGCGGGCGGCGGCGGTGTGGTTGTCGCGGGCGACGGTGAGCTCCGCCCGGGTCTGCTCGGGCATGATGAGCCACAGGCGTGGCCAGGCGGAGTCCAGATCGAGGTCGTAGGCGGCGTGGACACGCTGGTCGGCCGCGTACAGGCGATCGCCGATCCAGGTGGGCCGCTGCGGGCGTGTCAGGCCGATGGCGTTCCGCGCGCCGATCGCGTCGCCGACCTCGTGGGCCGGCGCGCCGGAGACCTGGGGCGCGGAGCCCGCTCCGGCCCGGACCGCGGCGGTGATCTCCCGCCGGACGCGCGCGTCGGCCTCGTCCCAGCGCTTCCTGCGGCGCTCGGTGAGCCGCCGGGCCAGCGGGTTGCGTCCGGGGGTGGTCCAGACCCGCTCGACCGCCTGCCCGAGTGCGGCGGCGGTCAGGGCCGCGGCGGCCGCCGCGGCCAGGATCCCGGCCGCGGCCAGCAGGACGGCGCCGGGGCTGGCGGAGGCCGGCTGCGCGGCGATCCGGTTGGCGGTGTCGCGAAGTGCCGCCACGTCCAGGGCGCGGCCGTGCCGCAGGGTGGCGGCCACCACGGCGCAGGTCAGATAGACCAGACCGGGGAGGACGAGGAGGGTCAGCCATCTCTCGGCCAGCTTCTTGCCCAACTCGGCCAGGAAGACGGTCATGTCGGTACCCGTACCAGCGCCATCGCGGTGCCGAGGGCCGCGCACACGGGTGGTGCGGACTCCCGCGTCACGGGTTCGACGCGGCCGCACCGCCTCACCAGGGGACAGGCCCACGCCTGCACCACGGGATGGCCGCCACCGGTGCCCGCCACCGGGCGGTAGACGCGCTCGGAGGTCGTCACGGCTCCCAGCCCGAACCTGGCCATCGCCTCGTCCAGCGCGTCCAGATCTCTTTCCAGCGCCGCGCCGTACTCGCCACGGCCGAGGGCGTCCACGACGGCCGCCAGCGTCTCACCCGCACCCGCCTGCTCGACGTACCCGGACAGGTCGTCGTCCGCACCCAGCAGGGCGCACAGGTTTCCGACTCGCTCCGCCAGCCCGTCCATGATCCTCACTCCCGGTATGCGCCATGGCGAGTGTAAGGCGTGCGGTTCATACGTGATCTAACATCAGAAAACGGCGAGGCGGGCAGGGTCATCACACGGTGCCGGTACCGGGAGGACGCCAGTGCGAGAGCTTCTTCTGGCCGCGATCCGCAGGCGGATCCTGGCGCTCCCGACCACCGGGGACCCCGGACGGCTCCTGGGTGCCGACGCCCTGGACGAGGTGAGACGGCTGCTGGAGCTCGTCGGTGACGTGGCCGGCGACATGGAGGTCGCGCACACCGTCGGCATGCTGTACATGTTCCGCTGGCAGTCGCTGTCCGGGGGCAAGGACGACGACGACATGCGGACCGCGGTGATCCTGCTGGCGCAGGTCCACCGGGTCGCTCCCGACCGCGTTCCCGAACCGTTGCGAACCTACTTCCGGCAGAATCCGAGCGTGGTCGCCGGCTTTCCGAAGCTCGGCGAGGACGGGCCCGAGCAGTGGACCGAGCAGGCTCGGCACCTGCTCGGGCGCGCCCGGCGAAGCGGGGATCCGGCCCTCGCCGTCGAGGCCGTGAACCTGCTGCGGCGCGCCCTGGCCGCCACCCCTCCCGGCCACCCGGACCATGTCACCGGCCGCGCCAACCTCGGGTTCGCCCTGCGGACCCTGTCCGGGGCGACCGGGGACCCGGAACCCACCCGCGAGGCGATCTCACTGTTCCGCCAGGCCCTGGCCGCCGCCCCGCCCGGCCACCCGGATCACGGTTACGTTCTGGCGGGCCTCGCGATCTGCCTGCAGAGCCTGTTCTGGCTGGCCGGCGACGTGGACGCGCTGACCGAGGGGGTCCAGGCGTACCGATCCGCGGTCGCCGCCACCCCACCCGGACACCCCGAGCACGCCAGACGTCTGGCGCGGCTCGGGGCCGCCCTGCAGGCGCTGTTCGAGCGGACCGGGAACGTGGACACCCTGACCGAGGCGGTGGAGGCGGGCCGGGCCGCGGTCACCGCCACTCCCCCCGGACACCCCGACCGCGCCGGGCACCTGAACGAGCTCGGGGTCGCCCTGCGCCTGTCGTTCCAGGTGACGGGGGACCTGGGCAGGGTGACCGAGGCGGTGGAGGCGTACCGGGAGGCGATCGCCGCGACCCCTCGGAACGCCCCCCACCGGGGCAGGGGCCTGCGCGAGCTCGGGATCGCCCTGATGGCCCTGTTCATCAGGACCGGGAACGCGGATGCCCTGACCGAGGCCGTGGAGGCGAACCGGGACGCGCTCGCCGTCACCCCGCCCGGCGACCCCGACCGTGCCGGCTACCTGCGTGACCTCGGGAGTGCCCTGATGATCCTGTTCGGCCGGACCGGGGACACCGGCACACTGACCGAGGCGGTGGAGGTGTGCCGGGCCGCGACCGCCGCCGTCCCTTCCGGCAACCTCCGCTACGCTCCGTGCTCCATGCTGCTCGGCAACGCGTTGCGGCTGAGATTCGAGCGGGCCGGCGATCTGGAAGACCTTCGGGAGGCGGTGCGGGCGAACCGGGACGCGCTCGCCGTCACCCCGCCGGAACACATCAACCACACCGCGTACCTGAACACCCTCGGCATGACTCTGCTCGACCTGGCCAAGCGGACCAAGGATCCGGACGCCGAAGCCGAGGCGCTGGAGCTGTTCCGCCGGTCCCTGGCCGCGACCCCGGTCGAACACGCCGCCTACACGGCGTACTCGGCCAACCTCGGAGCGGCCCTCGGCAGGATGTTCGAGCGGACCGGAGACATGAACACCCTCGGCGAGGCGGTGCGGGCCTACCGGGACGCGCTCGCCACCACCTCACCCGAACATCCCGTTCACGGCGAGATCTCCCTCGCCCTGGGGCGGGCCCTGTGGAGCTCCTTCGAGCGGACCGGAGATCCGGATGCACAGCGGGAGGCCGGCGCCCTGTTCACCCGGGCCACCGCCTCGACGGCCTCATCGGTGAGCACGAGATTCAACGCGATGAGAGGAACGGGGGTGCTGGCGATGGCGGCGGGGGACGCCACGACGGCGCTCACCACACTGGAGAACGCCGTCGCGTTGCTATCGCAGTTCTCGCCGCGCCGGCTGTCGCGGGCGGATCGCGAACACGGCCTGGGAAGAGCGGCCTGGGTCGCCGCGGAGGCGGCGTCCGCGGCGATCGGGGCGGGACGCCCGGACCGGGCGGTGGAACTGCTCGAACAGGCTCGCGGGGTGCTGCTGGCCGAGACCATGGGGGCCCGGGGAGATCTCTCCGATCTGCACGCTCACGCGCCGGAGCAGGCGGCGGAGTTCGTACGGCTCCGCGACGAACTGGACGCCACGGACCCTTCCGGCTTCGACCCCGCCACCGGCGGCCCGGCCCTTCCTCCCATGACCTCGCCCGGCGGTGAAGCGGTCGGTGAGACCCGCGAGGAACAGGCACGGTGGGCGATCCGGCACCTCGCCGACCGGCGCCGGCGGCTGGCCGACGAGTGGGAGGAACTGCTCACCCGGATTCGCGAGGTTCCCGGCCTGGCGACGTTCCTGCTCCCGCCGCGGATCGACGACCTGCGCGGACAGGCGGCCGACGGACCGGTGGCGATCGTGAACGTGAGCAACTTCCGATGTGACGTGCTGATTCTCACCTCGGACGCCGGACAGCCGGTCAAGCTGGTGGAGCTGCCCGGCATCACCATCGGCGACGTGGTCGAACAGGTCAACCGCTTCCAGTCCGCGCTCGCCCTCACCACCGGCTCACCAGGCGAACGGCTACGGGGCCAGCAGCAGGTGCGAGCCGTGCTCTCCTGGCTGTGGGACGAGATCACCGGCCCCGTGCTCTCCGAACTCGGCCTGACCGGCCCGGTCGAGGTGGGCGGTAGGTGGCCGCGTCTGTGGTGGTGCCCGGTCGGGGAGATGGCGTTCCTGCCGCTGCACGCCGCGGGCCACCACGGTGCGGCTCCGCCGGACACCGGCGAGGACGATCTCCACGACACGCCGCCGACGGTGATGGACCGGGTCGTCTCCTCCTACACGACCACCCTCCGCGCGCTGCGCTACGCCCGGCAGGCCCACCGCGACTCCCCCGGACCGGATGCCGGCCGGGGAAAGGGCGCGCTGATCGTCGCGATGCCGGAAACCCCCGGTGCCCTCGTCTCCGCCCTGCCGGGTGCCCGCTCCGAGGCACAGCGCCTGACCGAGTTACTCCCCGGCTCTCTCCTTCTCACCGGACCGGCCGCCGACCACGACGGCGTGCTGGCCGCGCTGCCCCGTCATCGCATCGTCCATCTGGCCTGCCACGGGCTCAGCGACGCGAACAACCCCGCCGCCGGCAGGCTGCTGCTGTACGACCACGAGACCAGACCGCTCACCGTCACGGCTCTGGCCCGGCTCCACCTCGCCCGTGCCGACCTGGCCTACCTGTCGGCGTGCGGCACCACGGAGACCAGCCAGCGTCTGGCCGACCAGGCCGTCCACATCACCGCCGCCTTCCAACTGGTCGGCTACAAGCACGTCATCGGCACCCTGTGGAGCATCAACGACAGGGTCGCCGTCACCGTCGCCGACGAGGTCTACACCCACCTCACCGACGGCGGTACGACCGAACCGCGCAGCGAGCGAGCGGCCCATGCCCTGCACCACGCCATCCGGCGGCTCCGCGACGACTACCCGGCCAGCCCGACTCTGTGGGCCTCGCACATCCACGTCGGAATCTAGCGTTGTCCGGGGCGGGCCGACCGGGGCGGAACGGCTGTCACCAGGGGACGGGACCTGCCGCGTCGAAGTAGCCACCGGTGGGACCGTCGGCGCCGACCATGGCCAGGCGCACGATGACCTCCGCGCCCTGCTCGACGGTCTGCACACCGTTGTGGCCGTTGAGGTCGGTGGCGGTGTAGCCGGGGTCCACCACGTTGATCCTGATCTTCGGGTACGCCTTGGCGTACTGCACGGTGAGCATGTTGAGCGCGGCCTTGGAGGAGCAGTAGACCAGGGCGGGTATCTTCGACTCGAAGCGGGTGGGATCGGTGGTCACCGCCAGCGAGCCCAGACCGCTGCCGACGTTCACGACGACGGGGGCGTCACCGGCTTCGAGCAGCGGCAGGAACGCGTGCGTGACGCGCACGGCGCCGAAGACGTTGGTCTCGTAGACGGTCCTGGTGTCGGAACCGGTGACCTCTCCGACCGGTTTGCGCGGTCCGGCGATACCCGCGTTGTTGACGAGGACGTCGAGGTGGCCGACCTGCTCGCGGACGACCGCCGCGGCGGCCTGGACGGAGTCGTCGTCGGTGACGTCGATCAGCAGCGGGCGGGCCTCGCCCGCTCCACCCCGGGCGTTGAGGCTCTCCACCGCCTCCTTCCCGCGCAGTTCGTCGCGTGCCCCGAGGTAGACGGTGTGTCCCGCCGCGATCAGGCGGCGGGCGGTCTCGAAGCCGAGCCCCTTGTTCGCTCCGGTGATCAGTGTGGTTGTCATGCCCACCACTGTCGTCGGCGCGGAACCGCACAGGTAGTACCTCGCGCTTCCTGGGAACGGCGGTACCAGGCAACGGACGCCGCCCCGGACAGGAAACACCGGGAATCCGTCCTGCCTGGTACAGGCGGTACCAGGCAGGGGCCGGAGAACCATCGCATACTGGATGAATGACCGGGAACGGAGAGCTGGGTGCCGCGCTTCGGCACTGGCGGGACCGGGTCGGCCCGACCACGGTCGGCCTACCGGCCGGCGGCCCGCGCCGGGCGGCCGGGCTGAGGCGCGAGGAGCTGGCGATGCTCGCGGGGGTGTCGGCCGACTACATCACCCGCCTCGAACAGGGCCGGGCCTCCTCCCCGTCCGCGCAGATCCTCACCGCGCTGGCGCGGGCCCTGCGGCTGTCCGCGACGGAGCGGCAGCACCTGTTCCTGCTGGCCGGCCGGCCGCCGCCCACCACCGGGCAGATGTCGGCCCACATCACGCCGGGGGTGCGGCGGCTGCTCGACCAGCTGGACGGCACCCCGGTCAGCGTCCACGACGCAGCCTGGACCCTGCTCGATTGGAACCCGCTGTGGGCCGCGCTCTTCGGGGACCCGTCCGTGCTGCGCGGACGCGACCGCAACCTGCTCTGGCGCCACTTCTCCGGCGGGTCCGGTCGCGTCAGCCACACCGCCGAGCAGGAGGCCCGGTTCGAGGCGGCCACGGTCGCCGACCTCAGATCGGCGACCGCCCGCTATCCCGCCGACGCCGACCTGAGATCGCTCGTCACCGACCTGCGGAACCTCAGCCCCCGTTTCGCGGAACTGTGGGACGCGCACGTCGTCGGCGTCCACGAGTCGGACACCAAAACCGTCGACCACCCCGAGCTCGGCCCGCTCACGCTCGACTGCGACGTGCTCACCGTGCACGGCAGCGATCTCCGCATCGTCGCCTACACCGCCGCCCCCGGCAGCGAGGCCGCCGACAGGCTGAGACTGCTCGCCGTCATCGGCATCCAGAGCATGTCACCGTCCTGACCCTCGGCGGATCGAAGACCACCGACGACCACAGCCGGACGTTGTTGCGCCAGGTGATGGCGATGGACGGACGGCCGGAGGCGCGTGCCGGCCGGCGCGCCAGGCCCAAGTACGCCACCAGCGCGGCGACCAGCCCGAGGCCGGTGTGGGCCGCGAAGACCGCCCACACCGGCAGTCCGGGTATCGCCATGACGGCTGTTCCGAGCCCGAAGGCCACGGCCAGGACGCTCAACGCGGCGCGTGGCGGCAGCCGGTCGGCCGCGGACGTCCTTGCCGTAAGCCGGTTCGCCGTCTCCGCCCTCGCCGAGACCACCGCGGGCCTGCTGACCTTGGCGACCGGTATGGCCGCGCATCCGGGCGAGCGTACCTGGCTCGATGCTCATCTGCCCGCCTGAAACCGCGGCCGGGATTGTCGGAGCCGGTTGGTAGTCATGGCGGTGCCCCCTATCGCTGGAGACGACCGTTGACTTCTGACATGGGCCTTCTCGACGAGCTCTCCGCCGAGCAGCTCGGCTGGCTCGGCGACCTCGACCGGACCCGCGCGGACGTGTTCGCCCGGCTCGACGAGTTCTACGTACCGGAGCAGTGCTGGCCCGCACCGACGTTCACCGAGAAGGTCACCGCCGCGCTCGGGTCCGATCTCAGCGACGCGCAGTGGCGCGCGGTGGGAGTGTGGGCGCAGTTGCGGATGAGCATGCCCCGCGACCACCGCCCCGGCTCCGCGCTGCTGGCCCTGCGGGTCTCCGAGCGGAGACCCGCCTGGACCGGTGACGAGATCGAACTGCTCTGGCGGGCAGCGGTCGAGCCGATCCTGCACGGTTACGCCCACGAGGCCCCGCTGCTCATCCCGTGGGCGGTCACCAGGAAGCTCACCCACGAGGAACAACGCCGCCATCTTCCCACGATGCGCCGGATCCAGGAGATCATGACCGCCCACCCATGGCACTCCGGCTCGCGGCTCAAGCGCGACATGGACGTCTTCCTGGCCGGGCACGCCGAGAACCCCGTAACGGCCGCCACCTGCCTGGTCGGCGGCGGCGACGGCTTCGCCGCCCTGCTGGTCACCGAGTACGGCTCGCGCCTCGGTGACCCGCGGACGTTCCCCCTGCTGCGCCACTGGATGACCGCCACCTCGGCGCGTCCCAAGCCCGCCTGGCTCGGGCAGGCCGCCGACCTGCTCACGCCGGACGCCACCGCGCTCATCCGGGAGATCCTGGGTCGGGTGCCCGCCTATCGGGAGTCGACGGTCCAGCAGCGATACGGCGATCATGTACGGACCACGACGACATACCTCCATGAACGCACCGCCACACTGCTGCGTGGCATGGTGTGGACCTGCGAGCTGATCGGCGAGCCCTGGACGGTCCCGCTGCTCGGAGAGGTGGCGCTGGCGGCGGGCACCGGAATCGGCGGGTCCGGACCCAACTCGCGCTGCGAGATGCTGGTCAACGCCGCCCTGCTGGTACTGGGCCGGAACGGCGGCCTGGAGGTGGTGGCTCCGCTGGCCCGGATGCAGGCCAAGGTCAGGAGGAAGTCGATTCTGGCGAAGGTCGCACAGGTGCTGGACACGGTGGCCGTCCATGCCGGGCTCAGCCGCGAGCAGTTACTCGACCGGACCGCGCCGACGTTCGGACTCGGCCTCGACGGCGTACGCGAGGAGAGGGCGGGCGAGCACGTCATCCGCCTGGCGCTGAACGAGGCGGGCACACCGCTGCTGACCTTCCTCAACCCGGCAGGCAGACCAGTCAAATCAGTGCCGAAAGCGGTCAGGGAGAGCCACGGCGCGCTGCTCTCCGAGTTCAGGAACACACTCAAGGAGATACGCGGGACCCTGCCCACCGAACGGTTCCGCGTCGAGCGAGCGCTTGCCGAAGACCGGGTCTGGCGCTGGGGTCAGGTCGAGGAGTTCTTCCTCGACCACCCCGTCACCGGCGTCCACGGCAGGCGGCTGATCTGGCAGATCCTGCAGGGTCCCGCCGGGACACCGGTCAGGGCCGGCGACGGCTGGGAGCTCACCGACCCGCTCGGCCGCCGGATCCAGCCTCGTGCGGACACCCCGATGCAGCTCTGGCATCCCATCAGGGAGACCGTCGAGGAGGTCCGCGCCTGGCGCGACCACCTCCTGGAGATCGGGTCACGGCAGCCGTTCAAGCAGGCATTTCGCGAGGTCTACCTGCTCACCCCGGCCGAGGAACGGTCCGGGGCGCTCTCCAACCGCTTCGCCGAGCACCGGCTGCGGTACGGCCAGGCCAAGGCGCTGCTGTCCGAACGTGGCTGGACCGGTCTCTCGCTCGGTCACTGGGACGCGGCGGGCGGCTCTGAGCAGGGCGAGGCCGTCAAGGACGTCCTCGGCTGGCAGGCGCGCTGGGACATGCACCTTCCCTGGGAGTCCTGGGAGACCGACGGTGGTGGCACCGCCGCGTTCTGCGTCAGTGGCCCGATCCGGTTCTACCGCACCGACGAGGAGTCGTCGCAGGAGGAGTTCCGTAGACCGGCACCGCTGACCGAGGTGCCGTCGCTGGTGCTGTCGGAGGTCATGCGTGACGCCGACCTCGCCGTCGGTGTCTCCTCCGTCGGTCTTGACCCCGAAGGGCAGGGCGACTACTGGCAGTCCTACAACTTCGGCGATCTCACCGAGACCGCCGAGATCCGTCGCGACGCCCTGGCCCGGCTGCTCCCCCGCCTGCGCATCGCCGACCGGGCCGAACTCACCGACCGCTTCCTGCGGGTCCGCGGTGACCTGCGCACCTACCGGATCCACCTGGGGTCGGGCAACATCCTGATGGAGCCCAACGACGCCTATCTCTGCATCGTCCCCCGGGGCGGGTCCGACTCGGTCTTCCTGCCGTTCGAGGAGGAGGGCGGCATGCTGTCGGTCATCATCTCCAAAGCGTTCCTGCTGGCCGACGACACCGCGATCACCGACCCGTCCATCACCCGTCAGATCAAGGTCTGACCCGATGTCCGCACGCCTCGTCCCTGCCCTCGGGCGCCGAGGCCCGGCTATGGAGGGTGACGACAGGCGAGACGACCTGGCCGAGCAGAACGGGCCGTGTCCCCTCGCGATGCGAGGGGACACGGCCCGCGGCGGGTCTCCACCGGGTGTCTCTAGCGGAGCGAGGCCAACCGGTCCGCCGCCACCACGGCGACCCACACCATCGCGGTGATAGCGCCGATGGCCAGGGTCAGCGATCCCGCCTGCCCACCCGACATCGCCCAGATGTCGCCGATGGCGAAGACCAGGCCGCTGAGCCGCGAGGCGGCGGCGAAGCCGGGGCGGCCGACGCGGGAGAAGTGACGGCCCAGCACGAAGCAGGCGGCGATGAGCGCGGTGAACGCGATGGATCCGGCGACCATGTGCATGAGGCCGCTCCCGCTCAACGTACCCGTCTGGCCCAGCGGGGTGCCTGCCGGGAAGCCGTCGCCCGGGTCCATGACGAACACCCCGGCGGCGGCCATCGCGACGCCGTTGACCAGGATCAGCCTGGGCGCCCAGGTGCCGCCGGGCGTGCCGCGCAGCACGCGGCGCAGGCCGATCGCGCCCGCGATCGTCAGAGCACCGCTGACCAGGAAGTTGGCGATCTGCAGCCAGCCCAGATCGCCGGTGCTCAGCATGCTCAGGGGGTGACGCGTCAGGTCGAAGCCCTCGCGGGTGAAGGCCTGGGCCAGCGACACGACCGCGAAGAGGGTCGTGGCGGCGACGGAGCAGGTGAGCAGGGCGCGCGTCGCGGGGATGACGGGGATGACGGTGCCAGACTGGACGGCGGTCATTGAGATTCCTCTCTGGTGCGACGGGGATCCGTCGCCGTACTCGGTCCGCCGGTCTCACCCGGCCTCGCTGACGCGTCGAACGAGGGGGCCGGGAATCGACACTGCCCCACCGTCACGCCCCTGGACTGCGAATACGCCACCCCATGCGCATTCCCTGTCACATCGGGCCGCGACCCGGGGCAGGCACCGACTCCGCCGCGCGGCTCGGGCCCACCGTACGGACCGCTGCCGGACACCGGGCGAAGGAACCGCTGGAGCCCGGCCGGGCAGGCCGGACTACGGGCTTTACCTCACCCCAAGGGCTGCGCGAACGCCTGCAGACGATCAACCAGGACCTGCCCGTGCCGGGAGTGGAGGCCGGCCTGCCGAAGCAGTCCTCGGCATGCTCGGCCGTCTGGACAGGTACGACAAGAAGGTGGCCGACGGGCACCGGAAGGTGATCGGCGACGCCCTGGCCACCGCGGTCGGCGCGCAGCCGGTCCTGCTCGGCTCGGAGTGGCAGGCGGGCGACCTCAAGAAGGCGCCGGACGGCGAGCCGGCGACCCTGCTCCGGTACGGCATGTTCCCCGCCGCGTGGCTCACCGAGATGGCACGGGGCAGGGCCGGAAAGCCGGTCGGCGACGGCGACGGCACCCTTCCCCGGCACGCCTGTGCCGATCCCGGGCGGTCACCGGGCGGCGCGGCGGGCCTGAGCCCGGTAGTGGTCGAGGACGTCCTGGCGGAGGAGGTGACCGAAGCCCGCGGCCTCGATGCGCAGGCCGAGCTGCGGCTCGGTCACGCCGAGCGTGACGGCGGTGTCGGCCAGGTTCCAGTCGGCCGCGGCGAGCCGGGTCAGCAGATGACCGCGGCGGACCTGGTTCTCCGACAGACGGAACGTCTTGAGGTACGCGAGCCGGCCGGCGCCGTCGGTGACGAGCTCGCCGATGTGGTTCTCACGCCGACGTTCGAAGGGCGGCAGGAAGCGGGACAGCCGATACCCGCCCATCTGGTAGACGCGCCGGTACGTGTAGTCCGCGTCCAGCAGCCCGCCCGCCATGACCCGGTCATGGAAGGCCGCCCACTCGTCCTGCTGCCGGCGGGCCCGCGCGCGCAGGTCGGCGAGCGAGTGCACCGTCGCGTCCATGATGCGGGCCCGGAAATCGGGCACCGGCCCGCTGAGCATCGCGTAGTGGTAGATCAGCTCGCCGTACAGATCGTGCACGAGGGTCGCGTACAGGGCGCGGTAGTCATCGGGATGCGGCACCACGAACGCGGCGGCGAGCGCGTCCGCGACGTAGACGAGGACGCCGCACTGACCGGGGTGGATCTCGAAGACGCGAAGGGCGTCCTCCAGGCCGCCGACCTCCGCGCCCACGTACGCCTCCTCGACGCGAGGCGAAAGCCCGTGGCTGATCGCGCGGTGCGACCATTCCTCCCACACGATCTCCGGGCCGCCGAAGTGCAGCGCCAGGTAACCCTCCAGCGCCAGGTGCAGCGGCAGGAAGCGCAGCCGGTTCCGGTCGGCTCGGCGAGCCATCCGGCGGTGGAACCGCAGCGGCATCCGGCCGGGCGTGCGGTCACGCTCGGCCGGCCCGCGCAGCTGGGTTCCGTACGCCGCGGCGGGGGTGCCGTCGCGCGTCCAGCTCGCCACGAACCCGTGCGGAATGTAGGAGAAGTACTCGGTCCGCGAGTCCACCTCGACGACGCCGGACTCCGCGTCGTAGAGGCGGGCGTCGAGCCGCAGGTCCTCGATCGGCTCCTCGCGGACCAGCGGGACGAGCCGTACGCCACCCCAGACCTGCGCGGGGCGGGTGGTGAGCCCGGTCAGAGCGAGATCTGTCATGCGTCCTCCCGCAGGAACCCCTCGACGCGGCGCGCCAGGTGGGCACGGAGCTCGAAGATCCCGGTGCGCCCCTCCGCGAACCGGGCCAGTTCCACCAGGGCGACCAGGTTCTCGGCGTCGCGAATCCCGGCGGTCGGGACGGTGGGCGCCAACCGCCGTACGTCGAAGTCGGCGGCGTCGTACACCGGGTTGAGGTGCACGACGGCGCAGGTGTGGTCCGGGTCGAGCCGGGTGCGCCAGATCCGCAGCACCTCTCCCGCGAGCCCCGGCGGTGAGTTGTCCCATCCGTCGGAGACGATGACGAGGCGCCCGGACCCGCGTTCGAGGCCGTCCAGGATGCGCTCGCCGAGCGGCGTCGCCCCGTACGGATGGACGAGCAGCGCGTCCGTACGACCCGACAGCCACAGCGGCGTGTACTCGGCGGCCAGCGCCTCCAGCAGGAAATGGCAGGCGAGCGCGACGGCGAGCGGACGGCGGCGCTTGTGCCCCGAGCCGTACGCGGAGAAGCTGTCGTCGAGGACGGCGGCCACCGCGCCCCAGCTCCCGGCCTGATCGCCCGCGGTCCGGCGGGCGGCCGCGCGCAGCGCCGCCGTCAGCTCGGCGCGGCGGCGCACGCGATCATCCAGTGAGAGGGCGAGCACGTACGACGCCAGCCGGGTCAGCGGCATCGTGGTGAGGTCGGCCCGCACCGCGTCGACCTTCAGGCCGCGCGCCGACTCCTGCAGGCGCAGCCGCTCCAGCCGGGTGAGCCGGGGTGCGATGCGCTCCAGGAAGGTGGCGCGGGCGATGCGGTGCTTCGCCGCGAACCCCTCCGCCACCGTGTAGGGCAGCCTGTACAGCGCGGCCTGCTCGTAGTGGGCCCGCCGCCAGGTCTCCAGGATCGGTGTGGTGTAGGCGGCCGGCCGGTGCGGGGTGAACAGGAACGGCCCCAGCTCCCCGGCCGGGCTCAGGTGGGCATGGCGGACGGCGTCCCTGACGGCGCCGCGGTACTTCACCGCGTCGAACGCGAGGTCGGGACGTGCGGCCAGCCAGTCCCGCATGATCGCCCTGGTCCGCCGGTTGTTGACCCTGGCGCGGCGCAGCTCGCGAAAGAGCCCGTACACCCGGGGCGGCGGCAGCAGGGCCAGCCGCCGGGCGATCAGGCGCCCCTCGGCCCGGCGCTGCTCCAGGTCCGCCTCCCCCGCCGTGACCAGCAGGTTTCGAGCGATCAGTACGGCGTTGTGATCGTTGACGTCCAGGGCGAGGGTGGCCGCGTACAGGTCGCGGTAGTTGCCCAGCAGGTACTCGTGCAGGAAGTCCAGCGAGAGGCTCTGCTCCTCCGCGCCGGAGTGGAACTCACGCTGGCCGGTGGCGGTGATCGCCGCGTTCACGAACAGCAGGACGTCCTCGGCGGCGATCAGATCCGCACTGGTCTCGATCTCCGCCTCCCGAGGTGGTGTACGGGGCCGGCCGGGGAATGGGGGCACGAGCTGCGAATCATCGCTTCAAAGGCGGGTCCCGGAAGTCGCACCGAAGTCCCGCGGCCGACCCCGGAAGGCTAGCACCGACATATCCCCTTCTTCTTCCTTATTTCCCGCCGCTGTGCGGCCCGTCTCGCCATCGGTACGTCCGAATGAACCGGCCCCGGTCACGGAATGGGCGATGCCGGCCATCCTCGACGGCCGCACCATCTGCCACGTTCTCGTCACCCCTGGAAGCTTCCAGGTTCCCGTACCCCCACCCCGTGTTCGATCATTTGATCGAGTAACCGTCTTCCGGGCAGACCGTCGAACCGGCCTTGCCGGGATCACCTTCGGCGACCGCGACCGAGTTGTCGATTCCCAAAGAAAAACCACGGAATCGACCAGACCGGCAGCACGCCGAATCGGTTCCCTCACCACCGGAAATACAGGAGAAAAGGAAGAGATGAAAACATCCCGCCGCCTGGCAATCGCCGGTAGTTTGCTGCTGACCGCGACCGTGGCGCCGTTCGCCGGTGTCCAGGCCGCCCAGGCCGCCGTGTCGTGCGGCTACACCACCGTCACCGTGGATCCCCTGATCACCCACAAGGGGGCGGGCACCCCCTCGCAGAACAACGGCCTCACCTCGTTCCGTGGCCGCGTGTTCCAGCTGCGCACGGAACCGACCTTCGACTACAGCCAGGGCAACATCGCCTCCGGCTACAAGTCGGGCGACAAGGTGTGGATAGACGTCTCCGAGAACCAGGGACAGAGCTGGACCCAGTGCGGCCCGTACTACCGCGACCGGACCTACTTCTCCTACCACAAGGGGAAGTGGATGCGCGTGTGCGTCAATGTCGACGGCATCACCCAGTGCGCGACCAACGGCAACAAGACCGGCCCCGGCGGAAGCAAGTGGTGGGACGACTGACCTCGATCCCACAGAACGAACCGGGTCGGCCAATGGGCGCTGTTCCGGCAAGCCCGTCAGTGGCCCGCAGCACAGGAGCCACCGGTGGAGGCGACGGAGACCCGTTCCTGGTGAGAACCAGGAGTTGAACCTGACCTCGGCCCTCTGCCCGCTCGGCAGAGGGCCGAGGCGAAACGACGGACAGTTCGGATACGACATAATCGCCCTGCCCGTTGCACGCCGATTCGAGGAGCGTCATGACCGGTTCCGGGGCGGCGGGATGGTTCGGCGTCAGCGCGCGCGGCTGGGCCGATCGCGATGTGATCCGCGCCAGGCTGGAAGCGGGCGCCGACCCGAACTCGGGCGCCTACGCCTTCGGCGGCTATAACGGAAAGCCGTTGCACCTCGCGGCCGAGTGGGGAACCCCTCAGTCGGTGACCGAGCTGGCCGGTCACGTCGACGACGTCGACGCCGAGTACGACGACCGGACCGCCCTGTGGGTGGCCGTCTTCGCCCACCGCCTGGACAACGCCCGCGCCTTGGTCGCCGCCGGAGCGGACCCGTGGCGGCCCATGATGGCCGGATGGTCTCCTGGACGACTCGCCCTCGCCGGTCCGGCGCCCGACCTGTTCCCGGTCCCCGCCGGGCACCCCGGCCTGTCCCCCGCCGAGGCCGCGACGGTCACGGAGGCGCGACGCCTGATCGCCGCGCTGGGGGAATTCGACGAAGAAGGCTTGAGCGTGGCGTGCGTGGCGAACATCAGCGCGGCCGAGGCCGCCCGGCGGCTGGCGGCCCGGCCGGCCGATGACGCCGACGTCGAGGCGGCCCTGGACGATCCGTGGTCCGACTTCGACGGCAGTCTGAGGATCGTCGGGGTCACCGACGTTCCCGGCGGATGCGTCGTCACCCAACCATGGGGATACGTCCCCTCCACCCCCGAAGTGACCCTGCCGCTGTCCGTGGGAACCGTCTGCTACAGCATGGGCGCCAATCCCAAGAGCGGAAACCAGGGGGCCGTGAGCCGCGACGGCGTCCTCGATGACTCGGACACGCATCCCGGCGGCGGCGACGCCGGGGGCCACCTGACGGCCGACGAGATTCTCGCCGAGTACCTCTACCAGGGCCAGGCCGTGGCCTACTGCTGCGCGGCGGCGGGGCTGCGACCGTCCGACGCGCGGGCCGTCGTCGGCCCACCGGATCTGTGGTTGCGGCTACCGGAACGAGACCGCTGATCCCCGTCTACGCCTGTCTCAGCGGTTCTCAGCGGTGGTGGGCCGGGTGCGGAGTCGTGCGCGTCACGGGCTTCGAGGAGGGCGGAGAGGTGCTCCCCGCTCCAGGCGCGTGCGGCCGCGATGAGGGTCAGCAGGCTGCGCCCCAGCGTCGTCAGCTCGTACTCGACCCGGGGCGGGTTCTCGTCGTACGCGGTGCGGGTGACCAGACCGTCGCGTTCCATCGCCCGCAGGGTCTGGGTGAGCACTTTCGGAGTGACGCCGCGCAGCGGTCCCCGCAGTTCGTTGAACCGCCGCCGGCCGCCTTCGAGACAGAGCACGACCATCGCGGTCCACTTGTCGCCGATCTGTATCGGCATGGCGCTGGACGGGCACACCGGGTCGAACATCTGCGGGTCCAGGGGTTCGATCATGGACACGAGGCTATCCCGGTATCTTTGAGGTAACCAGTATCTCCCAGATACCGTCCTGTCCGGCGGCGACCTACGCGGCCGGATTGGAGCGACATGAGCGACATCGTCATCTTCGGGGCGGGAGGCCGGGCGGGACGGGCGGTCACGGCCGAGGCACGTGAGCGCGGA
The DNA here is from genome assembly GCF_040678965.1 of Streptosporangium sp. NPDC049248. Taxonomy (NCBI): domain Bacteria; kingdom Bacillati; phylum Actinomycetota; class Actinomycetes; order Streptosporangiales; family Streptosporangiaceae; genus Streptosporangium; species Streptosporangium sp. NPDC049248. Next base: position 343,420 of record NZ_JBFAQY010000003.1, on the reverse strand, counting down.
CATCGCGTCACGGCAGTGGTCCGGGATCCGGACAGGTACCCCGGCATTCAGGCGGACGGCGTCCGCGTGGTGCGGGGCGACGTCACGGACGCATCGGCGATCTCCTCGATCGCGCCCGGCCATGACGCCGCGGTTCAGGCGGTGAGCCCGTTCTCCGGCCCGGAGCAGGGCTTCGCCGACCTCGACCCGCGGTTCTTCGTGAAGGCGGCCGACGCCCTGCTGCACGGCCTGGCCGAAGCGCGGGTGCCCAGGCTCGTCCTGGTCGGGCTGTTCGCGAACCTCCGCGACGCCCACGGGCGTCCGGTGATGGACGACCCCTCGGTCTTCCCCGCTGAGATCCGGCCGTTCGCCATCGCGCACACGGCCGGTCTGGACCGGCTCCGGGAGGCCGGGGACACCGCGGTCGACTGGCTCATGCTGACCCCGCCCGCGCTGCTGGAATCGACGGGCCCCAGAACCGGCCGCTACCGGATCGGGGGAGAGACCGTGCCGCAGGCGGCATCGGCGCACCTGTCCTACGCGGACCTCGCGGTGGCGGTGATCGACGAGATCGACACACCCCGACACCACCGCACCCGCGTCTCCGTCTTCGACTGAGCCGGCCCCGCGAGCGACCAGAGGCCGCTGAGACGAGGTCGTACAGCACGGCCGCGGACGCAATCTCGCGGGGGCGTCATCGATCGTCGAGCCCGTCGAGGAGCGCGCGGACCTTACCGGCCTCGGCGTGCTGCGGACCGTATCTCCGCTCCAGGTCGCCCAGCAGGTCACCCAGCGTGCGTCTGGCCTGGGCCCGGTTGCCCGAGCCGAGTTCCACCAGCCCGATCTGACGCCGGAGTTCGAAGATCCGCTCCTCGTCGGCACCGAATCGCCTCTCGTCGGCCAGGAGCTCACGGAACTGTGCCAGGGCGAGGCTCATCTCCCCGACCGCCGCATGGCAGTTCGCCTCCATCAACCGGCACCGCAGTGCGAGGTTGTTGCCCGGACCCTCCACCTTGGCGACATCGGCCGCCAGCCGCTGGAACTCGGGCGCCGCCCGGCGGTAGTCCCCGCCGAGGAAGAGCGCCTCGGCGAGCTCGATCCGCAGGTCCACCACCTCGGAGCTGGCCGAGCCGAACGAGCCCTCGGCGGGACGCATCACCTCCGCCAGCACATCCGCCGCCTGGGTGAAACGCGATTCCACCTTGAGCATCTTGGCATCCCGCCGAGCGCGTTCAAGGTCGTCGCGGTTGATATGCGCCGACTCTCCGGCGAGCCTGATCCGTGGCGGCCGTACCGGATCGGCGGGCCGGCGGTTCCGGTTCGCTCCCATGGGAGCGACGCGTCCGACGACCGCGGCGTACATACGCACCGGGTGCGGCGCGTCCAGGTTCACATAACCGGGAAAGGGCGGCAGCTCGCGGCAGAAGTCCAGCAGCCGCTCGTAGACCACCTCCGCGGTGGCCGGCCGTTCCTCGGGAGACTTGGCGAGCAGCCACAGGACCAGCCGCTCCAGACCTTCGGGGATGCCCTGCCTTCTGGCGCGTAGCGGCCGGGGCGGGACGTCCGTGTGGTTGCGCATCGAGGCCAGCGCGGTGGGGGCGGCGAACTGGTTCTCGCCGGCGAGCATCTCGTCCAGGATCACGCCGAGGGAGTAGAGGTCGCTCTGCGGGCCGGCGACTCCGGTCGTGGCCTGCTCCGGCGCCATGTACGCCGGTGTGCCGAGCACCTCGCCCGTTCTGGTGAGCCGGGTCGTCTCCGCGCCGGCCCGGACGGCGGCGATCCCGAAGTCGAGCACCTTCACCGTGCCGTCGGAACAGAGCATCAGGTTGGCGGGCTTGAGGTCGCGGTGCACCAGCGAGTTGGCGTGGGCCACGGCCAGCACCGAGCAGACCTGGGCGGCGATCGCCACCGCCCAGCCGACGGGCACCTCCGTCTCGTCGAGGAGCGCGGAGACGGAGGCGCCGTCGACGAGCTGCATGACGAGGTAGAGGTCGTCGCCGTGTGATCCGCAGTCGTAGACCGTGGGAACCCCCGGGTGCTCAAGCCGGGCGGTGATCCGTGACTCGCGCACGAAGCGTCTGGTCAGTTCCTCGTCGCTCCGGCCGTCGGGCAGTTTGTCGGCCCTGATGAACTTGATGGCGATCGGCCGGTCGAGGCGCTTGTCGTAGCCGAACCAGACCTCGCCCATTCCTCCCGAGCGACGCGACAGGGGGTCCAGCTCGTAGCGGGCCCCGATGATCGTCCGCCTGCTCAAAACCGCCCGCCTTCCGGAGATGTCGTGAATCCTCGGGATCTTCCGAGGAGACGCATAGGTTGATCGGCCGGACCACGGCTCGTGTTCCAACGAATGAGTGATTTCGTCGGCTAAAAGTGAATGATATTCAGAAAAACAGCAGATCGACGGTGGCCGAGGCGTCGGCGGTGCACTCGGGGAGCGGCTCGATGCCGTCCCGGATGCGTTTCGCGGCCTGCTCCGCCTGGTACACCGGCCCCGCGGAGCGGCTCGGGCAGCTCCGGGATCCGGCCCTTCCGCCCGCCCAGCCAGGCCGCGAGCTCCTCGAACGCGTTACGCACCCGAAAGGAGGTTCCCGGTTCGAATGTCCGGGAAGTGTCCGACTCAGGGGCCGCTGTTTGCTTTCGATCGGTTCGGCGGGAATTTGGGATGACAGATTAAGCCGTTGCTGCTTGTCCCCTAAGTCCGGAGATAGATCTTCCTGGTCGCCCGTCACGCCCGCCGACACCTCGCAGAGCTCACGTCTGGCCGTTCACCGAAACAAACGTAACCCTGTTTCCGGCCTGGCTCTGAATGTCGAAGCAGACATGAATAACATTAACGGATATATGAGGATATTTCCCGCCGAATATCCCGCATCCTCTGATCGGCGAGGCGGGACCGCTCGTTCCGCCATGTCCGCCGGTACGGCGGTGCCGCGCTAAGATCGCGCTTCGTGCTTTCAGATAATTTCTGGCGGATTATCAGGATTGGATTAGTAGGTCTGGTTCTTGCGGCGGCGGTCGCGGGCCTGGTGCTCGGCGACGCCTGGCTCTGGGTGGCCGTCGAATGGTCGCCGCCTGCCTACGCGGGGTTATACGAAAACGGCGAGTTCGACACCCTGACGACCGCGGCGCTGCTCGTGGCCGCCCTGGTGAAGGCCGCGTTCCTCTGGCTGATCCTGCGTGCCCCCGCGCCCGGACCGCTGGACCGCCGGGAGAAGGCGCTGCGCCGGCTGCTGTATCTGGCGGTGGCGTACACCCTCGTGCTGCGCTACCCGATCGCGCTGCTTCCCGACGCGGTCGACGCGGCGTTCCAGCTCGCGCTGTGGACCGCGATCGACGTCCTCTACCTGCTGGTCATCCGCTGGCGGTCCCGCATGCTGCGCGCGACGGCCGGCGCGATGTTCGCGGTCAATCTGGCCGCGATAGCCGACGAACTGCTCGACGAACTCGACCTCCCAGAGCTCGGATCGGGCGACATCGCCGAACTGGGCTTCATGCTGGGCGGAGTGGCGACGATCGCCATCACGGTCATCGGGCAGTGGCGCGACGGCCGGTGGAGCCGCGGCACGCAGATCGCCGGGTGGTCGTCGGTAGGCTCCCACGCGCTGGTGATCCCGCTCAGCATTCTGCTCGGAAGCATCTCCGGCGGCTATCTGGCGATCCTGGTCACGATGGACGCGGTGTGGCTCGTCGGCACCGTGTGGATCGCGGCGACCGCCCGTGAACTGCCCGTTGAGGGCCGCCCGGCGGACCTTCCGCCCGCGCGGCGGCGCGTGCCCCGCGTCGCGGTGGCGGCCGTGGCCGTACTGCCGATCATCGCACTGGTCCACCCGGAACAGACCCCGCACCTCACCTACACCGGCTGGTCGATGGACTGCTATGACCGGCCCAGTTTCGGCGACCTGAAACCCGCGGAACGCGACGCCGCGTTCCTGTGCCGGGCGCGGAGCACAGATGGCGGGGTCCCGCCCATGTTCCCGGACAGCCTGTCGGACCAGGGGGTCCTCGCGTACGGGCGGGCGCTGTGCCGGACGAAGGACCGCGACGAGCAGGAGGCGATTCTGACGCGGGCCGGGAGCGCGCGGCCCGCCTGGGGCGCGGACCCGTGGGACCTCGTCTACGTCTGCCCGGAGGTCGTCGGCGCGACCCATCCCGAGCTGCTGCGGTCGACCGCGGAGACGGAGGCGGCGAACACCGCCTACATCGCCGAGGAGAACGCGAGGTGCCGCGACCCGTGGCCCCGGACGAAGGGGGTCGTCCAGGCCACGGCCAAATACTTCCTGTTCGCCGACGGCGATCACGGCTATCTGGTCCACGACCCCGGAGACGAAGCGGTCGGCGAGGCGGCGGAACGGGCGATAGACAAGCTCTACGACGACCGCACCCTCATCGGGGTGGCCGGCAGCGCGGTGCTCGTCGGGCACGTCGAAGACGTCGTTGATCTGTGCCTTACCGTGAAGGCCCTCCGCACCGCGCCGCCACGGCGGACGGCCGGGTGGGATCAGGTCAACGAGGTGCCGATCGTCAGCCGCAGCGGCCGGCTCACCGTGCCGGAGATGGGCGAGGGCGGAGAGGTGGGCGCGGGTGCCCCGATGCCGAACCTGGCGATCGCGGGGAAGGGCCGCTACCGGCTCCGTGTCTACGTGCGGGTCAATGCGGGAGAGGAGCAGCACCTGGTCGTCGTGTTCCCGGGCGCGTCGAGGAAGAGGCTCAAGCTGAAGCCGTGAGCGGTGGCGGGGCGCGCACTCACGCCACGGTGACCGAGGCGCGCCGCTTCGCCACGGCCGCGGGTCGGCGGGCCCGGAGCACTGCCGGCAGGCCGTGCACGGCCGCGTACCGCGTGGGAGAGAGCGTTCGGCGGCAGTGCCCGCCAGAGCCAGCAGGTCTCCGCTCGCGACCCTGGTGCGGGGCCCGGGGACGGCCACCACCGCTGTCAGCCCACCGGGCGGCCGGATCAGTCCACCTGCTCGGGCGCGAAGTAGTCACGCAGCAGGGCGATCTTCCCGTCGCGAAGGCGGAAGATCTGCACCAGCGACATGGTCGTGGCTCCCGCGGGCCCGTCGAAGGCGGTGTCGATCTCGGCGATGAACACATCCGGGTCGGCGGTGCCGTGCAGCACGTACCGGGAGGCATCCACGTTCACCGTGCGGTCGGTGTCCACCGGCCGCTCGTAGTACGCGGCCATTCCATCGCGTATCGCCTCGCGCCCCTCCAGGCGCCTCGGAAAGGCACGGCCGGCCGGAACGAGCGGCGCCTCGAAGACGCCGTCCGCGGTGAACATCTCGGCCAGTACAGCGGCGTTCCGGGTCATCCCGGCCCAGACATAACGCTCGAAGATCTCCTGCGGAGCTGAGGACACCGCGAACTCCTTCGCTTGGGGACGCGGAAAGCCATACCCCACCGTCAAACCTGCCGCGCTCCCAACGGGCGGCGGAACCGTCCGGCACCGTCTGAACGCCGAGACGTCCCCCTCGAAGAAGACGGGTACCGAGGCGATCACAAGTGTTGGGATTCTCCGGAGGTCCCGCTGGTCCGCCTGCCGCCCCAGCAGGGACGACTCGCCTTCCGGTCTTCGCAAAAGTCCCAGAACTTATGATCGGCTCAGTATCCGGCCTCGGATCACCCCGTACAGGGAGGTGATGCGGTTCGGTGGCAATTTCGGAGATGCCGGGAAAGTCATCGCAGGACTCCTTGATCGACGCGAGACAGAAGCATCGCCCTTCCCGTTCGGCAGGCGGAGAAGAGGGCTTCGGCGTTGGTCACATGGTCGGAACGGTGATCCTGGTGAGCCGCTCCGAGATCTGCCAGATGCGCTCGGCGTCGTCCGTGCCGCGTAGCGGGGAGTACATCCGCTGCTCGGCGGGCGGGCCGCCGAGGTCGCCGAGGCCCTTGGGTCCGTAGAGGGCGCCGGGCTTGGCGTCGGGGTCGGTCGCGGCCATGAGCGCGGGCAGCATCGCGGTCTCGACGGTGCCGACGAGGATGCCGCGGGCCGAGAGCGCGCGGATCAGGCGGACGCCGCCGGTGTCCTTGTCGCGGCCGAGCTCGGGGCGGGCGGCGAGGAGGCTGGTGGGGGCTACTCCGGGGTGGGAGAGGTTGCTGGTGATGCCCCACCCGTGGGTCTTGCTGCGACGGTCCAGTTCGAGACCGAAGAGCCCGAATGCGATCTTGGACTGCCGATAGGCGCGCATGGCGTTGTAGCCGCGTTCCCAGTTCAGGTCGTCCCAGTTGATGGCGCCGCGTTTCGCGGCGATGCTGACCTGCGATGTGACACGGGCCTGGCCTGCGCGCAGCAGCGGGAGGATGCGGCCGACGAGGGCGAAGTGGCCGAGGTGGTTGGTGCCGAATTGGAGTTCGAAGCCGTCCGCCGTGGTCTGCCGAGTCGGCGGGGTCATCACGCCCGCGTTGTTGATCAGAATGTGGATGGGCCGCCCCTCCTCGCGGAGAGCGTCTCCGAGGGCCTCGATCGACGTGAGCGACGACAGGTCGAGACTGCGCAGCGAGACCTTCGCGTTCGGGAGGCTCTGGCGGATCGCGGCGATCGCGTTCTCGCCCTTGCGGGGGTTGCGGACGGGCATGAGGACGTCCGCACCGGCCGCGGCGAGTCGCGCGGCCATTCCCAGTCCCATTCCGTCGCCGGCGCCGGTGATGAGCGCGCGCTTTCCGGACAGGTCCGGAACGGTGATGTCGATCGCTTGACGCGACATTGCTCTGCTCCTTGTGTTGTCGTCTCGGATCCACGGTCCCGGACGCCGCGTGGATGTTCCAGGGACTGCCGATCCATGGATGCGGGCTCATCCGCCTCGGAGACCTCGGAGAGGGGGATCAACGGTCCGTGGTTGCCGTCGCGCGAGGACGATAGAAACGGAGCAGCACCGCGAGCGGAGGGAATGCCATGATCGATCGCGCCGGGCTGGCGGAGTTCCTCCGCAGTCGTCGAGAAGTGCTGCAACCTGAGGACGTCGGTCTCCCGCGCGGTCCCCGCCGCAGGACGAACGGGCTACGGCGCGAGGAGGTCGCCACACTGTGCCACATGTCGACCGACTACTACTCCCGTCTTGAGCAGGAACGCGGACCGCGGCCGTCGAGCCAGATGCTCGCCTCGATCGCCCAGGGCCTGCACCTCTCGCTCGACGAACGAGACCACCTGTTCCGCCTCGCGGGACAGAACCCGCCCGCCCGCGGCGGAGTCGGCGAGCACATCAGCCCCGGCCTGCTGCGCATTTTCGACCGTCTGGACGACACTCCCGCGGAGATCGTCACCGAGCTCGGCGAGACCCTGCGGCAGACCTCGACGGGCGTCGCGCTCACCGGCGACACGACCCGATACACCGGGCCCGCCCGCAGCCTGGGCTACCGGTGGTTCACCGATCCAGCCGTCCGGCAGCTTTACGCGCCAGAAGAACATCCGTTCCTCACCCGGATGTTCGCCTCGGGGTTGCGCGAGATCGTCACCCTCCGCGGCCCCGGATCCCGAGCCGCACACCTCGCCGACCTGCTCCTCGCCCACAGCGACGAGTTCCGGCGCGTGTGGGACGCCCACGAGATCGGGATACGCCCTCGCGCGGTCAAGCACTTCATCCACCCCGAAGTCGGAGCCCTGGAACTGACCTGCCAGAGGCTGGTCGACCCCGACCAGGCCCACTCACTGCTCGTCTACACCGCCATTCCCGGCAGCGAGAGCCACGACAGGCTGAACCTGCTGTCCGTCATCGGCACCCAGACCCTTCACTGAAGAACAGCCTGGAGGCGATGGTTTCGGAGACGGTGAACGACAGCTGGGAGTGGTGGGAGGCGTCAGGACCACTCGGAGCCGTCGAAGGGATACTCGCCCGGCCGCCGCACCGCGAACTCCGGACGGTTCATGAAGCCCGCATGACATGCTTTTCGTGTTATTCGGCACCGGTAGCGGGAAGCAGGGCAGATGCGGTTACAGCGGTGGTGGTTGGCGGCCGCGTTGCTCGCACTCCTCCCCTCGGTCATGGCCTGGTTCGGCAGCGACGCCATCGCGAGCACCGGTCTCTTCTACTACGACTTCCACGTCATCGACGGGATCGGGATCCTCCCTCTGTCGCAGGGCCTTGGCATCGGTTATCTGGGCTCTGTCGGCGTGGACATCATGCGGGTGCTGTGGAACGCCGAAGTCGTCGTGCTGGCCTTCGCGCTCCCCGTACCCATGGTGGCCGTGGCGGCCTTGCTCCGGCGAAGGTGGCGGGATCGAACCACCCTGGTCCTGGCGGTCTTTCTCGGAATTCTCGCGGTGGTCAACCTCGCCGCCAACGTCGTCGGCCCCTGGTCGGACCTGACCCAATGCCCGCCGACCGATCACCTGTCTCTTCCCGACTGGTACTCCTGCTACAGGAACGGCACAGGGGTCGGCATTCCGCCCTTCCTCTACAGTCCTGCTTACGCCTTTGCCGCCTACACCCTGATCGAGATCCATCGTCGCCCGCTGTAACGCTCCGCCAAGTGGGATGCCCTTGGCCGATCGGCTCTGCCTTCCGATCATCAGACAGGATCGACGGCCCAACTGTGCTGAGCGGCGCGTGGTCGAGTACGAACCGCGAAGTGAGACCGGGCTTCCCGCCGCATGACGGACACCCGGCCATCGCATTCTGATCGTTCTCTTCGCACCCGTCTGCGAAACCGGCCGCCTGCCCTCTCCCGACGAGGCTCCACCCGTACGGCACCTGGCGGCCAGGCACCTCAACGCCGCCACCGGCCGCCTTCGAGGGGGGCGGATCCAGTCGGAGGGTCTCAGCGAAGTGCCTGGATGATGCGCTGTCTCAGCCGGCAAGCCGTGTGACCATTCCCGCCGCGGTTGCGTCTGCATGTGACGTGACAATCGAAACCGTTCGGGGGGCGACATCATCGAGGAGCTGTACCGCGAGCACTGGCCGCTCGTGTGCGGGTTCCTCCTGCGCAGGACCCGTGATCCGCATCTCGCCGAGGACCTGGCGCAGGAGACGTTCATCAAGGCGACCAGGGCGCTGCTCGGCTGGCGGGGGGGAGAACGCGGCGGCGTGGCTGCTCACGATCGCGCGTAACGCCCTGTGCGCTCCTTCGACCTGGACCGACCTCGCCCTTAGCACGCACCGCCTCGGCGAGCACTCGGACAATGCCTCCGTACAGACCGGAGCACGTCCCGATACTCGAACGTCCGGGGAGATGGTGATGGAGTCGAGAGCGCTGGCAAGAAGGACTGCCACAGCGGTCGGACCTCTCTGCGAATGGAACAGCAGGAGGCTCTGGCGCGGGCCGTTCGTAGCCACACGCCAGAACCTGTCTGCAAGCGTAGGCGAACCGGTCGTTCGGGGCGGGGGTGCGCAGGACGGGCGGGGTACAGCCTGCTGAGCAGACTCACACCGAGCACCGATCTCCCATTCGGCTTGACGACCGAGGGGGAGCAAGCAGACACTGACGGTGTCGTGCTCTCTGGGGCACGGAAGTGGCGCCGGGAACCCCCCGATGGAATCGCGAGCCCGGCGCTTACACCTTCTAAGGTCCGCTGCCGGATATCGAGGAAGCGGTCGGCGTCGCGCTGATTCAGCAGACCCAGCCGAGTCCGGATGTCTTCCGTTGTCAATGCGGCCTCGCACCCCGGCGGCCGCAAACCCCGAGTCGAGGCATCCTGCCGCCGCCGCGCCTGCCCTCTCGTGCGCGCACTGAACTTCCGGTTCACACGCGTCACACGATGGAGATCGACCGCACCTGGGTGTTGCCCTTGGTTTCGACATATACCTTGTAATCGCCGACGGTGTAAGTGCCGGCGGCGTTGTTGTCGATGGTGAACGTGGCCGTCACAGGAGACTCGCTGCCGTCGATGTGGGTCTGCTTCACCGTGATGGTCAACTCGTTCTTGTTGCCCTTCAACTTCTTCACCACCGCCGACGGCTTGGCATCGATGACCGCGTTGGCGACTGTCACGTAGACCGCGTCGGGCGAAGAGAACTCCGCGTTCTTTTGCCCATCACCGAACAGGAAGAAGCCCCGTTGTTCGATGGCTCCGCGCCCGGGGAACGGATCTGGGTTTGAGGCCAGGTACGTCGGATTGACCGTGTACAGGTCCGTCTTGGAATCCGCGAGGACGGCCTGCACCCCGGCGTACGGGGCATCGGTGATCGCGAGGTTGACCGACAGGTAGATGGCGTCGGGGTTGTTGGCCGAGATGCGCGAGGAGAAGTACTTGTCCGCATTCTGCCCCGCAGGAACGGCCAGCGGCACAACCGCGTCGCCGACGAGAATGTTGAACTGGAAGTCGCCGTAGCCACCGGCCACGAACTTCGCCCAAGCCGCGTCCGACATGTGGTCGGGGCGCTCCACCTTGAACTCCAAGCGCATCGGCGACACGTACGTGGTGTTCAGGTACTCGGTGTCGGTCAGGGGCAGGTAGACCCCTCCCGGGGCGTGCCCCAGCGCGAAAGCCGAGGCCGTCGGAGCCGAGTTGCCGCGCCCGTTCCACATCGGGATGTTGAACGAGGTGGCGCCGAGCAGGGCCTGGGTGCCCAACCGGCTCGTGCCGACAGCGGCCGACGCGTCCTTGTAGGTTCCGATCGTGACGTCGAGCAGGTCGAGGTCCGCCCGGTCGGAGTTCAGCCCCGGGATGCTTGCCCACATGAACTTGGCACCGGCGGGCCCGGAGTACCGGGCCATCTCCAGCATGCCATCGGCCATCATCTTGGTCATCTGCACTGCCGAGTCGACCTTCATCCGCTCGTTGGCCGTGTGCCACCAGCGCTCGTTACCCGGGATCACCGCGCCGAAGGCGGTCATCTTGTTGCGGAAGTTGCCGGCCAGGGTGCCGCCGGTCGTGCCCTGCGGATAGACCACGTCCCTGAGGGAATATGGATCCGCGAACTTCTCCGGGTTGCGGTTGATCGAGGCTTGGTAGCTCCCGAACTGAAGAGCCGTCAGCGGGTTGTCGTGAGTGACGTACAACCCGGCGCCGACGGGCGAGCCGAGGTTGCCGATGGTGAACCCCTTCGCCTGGAAGGCGGCCGTGACCGCCGTCGTTGCCTGGCTGGAGTCAGTCGCGGTGACGTGCATGCTGCGCACGTACATCGGCATGCTGAGGCTTCCGGAGGCGTCCGGGTAAAAGCTCGTCGGGGTCTCCGAATTGATGCCTCCCATAAGGGCAAAGGTCAGGTTCGGGGTGCCGTTGCTCGGGTTGCGCAACAGGCTCGCCGGGATGCCCATGTACTTGCCGATATAGGCCTCGCCTTCGACACCGTCGCGGAAGAACAGGTCGGCGATGCCGTCGGCGGCTTTCTTCAATTGCATGTCGGCGGCCGTGGTTCCCAGTGCGCCGAGTCCCTTGGAGAGGAGGAACATCCCCCACACGACGGCATTCCTGCCGTACTGCGGGGTCGGCATCTCCATCGCCACATCGGTGTTGATCTCCAGCGTGAGCGAGTCGCCGGTGATCATGGTCTGCACCTTGGGGGTGGTGCGGGGAGCAGCCGGGAGCCAACCCTTCGTGGTCGCGGCGGCGGTGATCGCCGCTACGAATCGGTCGCGCTCGGCGGAGCCGGCCCCCGCCACGTCGAGGGTGAAGATTGCCCGGGAGGCGATCTGCGTGGTGCTGCCGTAGGCGATGTCCTTGAGCGTCGGATCGCCTTCACGCAGGGTGACGCCGGCTGTGGCATCCGTCAGCCGGAAGGCCTTGGTACTGTCTGCGGACAAGCTCATCGACACCGACGGGGTCACCGATCCGGAGTTGCCGACGATGACCGGGAACCGCGAGTCGGAGGTGTAGGCCGCGATCGGGATCTCCTCCCGATTGAGGTTCTTGTAGGCCCAGTTGTCGTAGAAGCTCGGGTTCGAGTTGTACGGGATGGACTGGAAGGTGGCGGTGTTCGTCGTCGAGGGCGTGCCGGGACCGCCGTCTTCGTAGATTCCCATGACGATGCGGATGCGTCGGTCGAGGGGCAACCCCGCCTTGAGCAGCGCCTTGGCCGCGAGCAGCGTCGCCAGCGTCGGACCGCTGTCGTCCTGCACGCCCGCCCCGTAGACCCAGCCGTCCTGGACATAGGGCGAGTGGTACGCACCAGGAGTGCCGAGGTTGCCATCGGCGTTCCGCCAGCGCGCCAGCTGGGCCGGCGAAACGGAAGCCGTCGGCGAGTCGAGGTGGCTCAACGCCATGACCATCTCCGGGGCGTCCGGATCACCGATCTCTGCGTAGACGTACTTGTCGGGCTGGCGTTGGACGACCACCGGGAAACCCAGGTCGGTGGCCAGCTTGACCACCCAGGCGAGCTTGGCGACCTTGCGGTCGTACTCGTTCTGGTTGGCTTCGGTGTTGCTGACCGGGAAGGGGTACGCCGTCGCGGCCGTGCCGCCTCGGGAGATGGAGTCGTAGCTCGACCCGTCCAGCATCGCCCCGATCAGACTGAGCGGGTCGTAGGTGCCGTCCCCCGCCCGCGCGCTGTTGACGCGTCCAGCCAACGCCTCGACTTCCGCGTGGATCGCGTCGCGCTCGGCGTCGGTCACCGACAGATCGTAGGTGACACCCGGTTGGAAGCGCTCCTCGCCGGAGCTGGTCGCGGACGCGTCAGCCGCTACCCCCGTGGACAGGAGCAATGACACGCCAAGTGTCAGCGCAAGAGGCTTCTTCCGCGTCACCGCGATCTCCCTGAATGGTCAGACCCAAAAACGTCGGATGATCTTCGTTGTACGCGAGACCTTTTCAGGCCCTTCCCAAGCTTGTCAATATCGAATGGATTCCCACTCGGGCGCGTCGGACAGCGCCTGGCCGACCGGCTCGGCACTACCCCCGGCCACGGACGCCGCTCTCGCCCCGCCGGCCCCTGAAGGGATGAGGGACACCGTCAGGTCCCTGCGGCACGCACCGGGGACAACAGCCCGCGGAGCGGCCATCGCCCCGGGAAACGGGACCGTATCCAGAGATCAATCCTCGTTCTACACTCGGTACGGCCAGCCCCCCGGCCTCGTTCCATCTGGCAGGACACGAAAAAGCGGAAGGGAACATGAAAGAAAAAGAGGAGCGCGCCGCGCGGGTTTACGAAAGAACCAGCACCCTCGCGACGGGAAACGTGCTGGCGCAGGGGGCGAGCGGGTTCTTCGGCGGCGGAGCGAACCTGGTCGTCGACGTGATCGCGATTCCGTTCTACATCGACCTGTGGAACGACGTACGGAGCATCTACGGCAGGGGCCACATCACCGCGGAGGCCGCCAAGGAATACCTGAAGCCGAACATTCCCTTCCTCGCCCAGGACCTGCTCTGGGACAAGCTCGTCGGCTCCATTCCCATCGTGGGGATTCCGTTCAACATCGCCTTCGCCAAGGCCCTGACGTGGCGCCTCGGCGCATGGTTCGGCATGCTCTCGGCAATCGGCGGGGACAGTACCCCCAACGAGAAGATCACCGCGTCCACGATGGAACTCACGCGCAGAATCTTCCCCTCGCTGGGAGACACCTTCAGCTTCAAGGCCCCCGACAAGGACGTCTTCGTCTCCTTCGTCGCCTCCGTGGACGGCTTGACGCATCAGGAGGCCCAGAATCGGGCCGAGGAGGCACTCCGGGTACTCCGCGGCGAAAAAGACACCCCGTCGTAACGCCGTTCAGGAGCTGATCCAGCACGTCGACTCCGTGCGTCCGGAACGTCTCCGCGAAGATCGGCTGCCCGAACGCCCGATGCGGATCGACCACCACATTCGACGGCAGACAGCTCCGCAGCCACAGGCCGGCAGGAAATCCGTCCTCGGCGAGGTTGAGCCGCTTCTGCCACCTGGCTGCCAACTGGCGCGATATTCGATAGCGATCGACAGGAGCGACGACGCAACTACGATGGGTAATGCGCGGTCGGGTACGAACCGCGAAGTGAGGCCGGGCTTCCCGCCGCATGACGGGCACCCGGCCATCGCGTTTTAACCGCCCCCTTCGGGCCTGTCGACACTCACCGACCTCAGCACCTCTCCCAGCATGTCCACGTAGACGGAAGTGCGGCCCAATACCTGGGCCGCCGCCGCTCCCACCACGATGTCCGCCGGCCAGAGCAGCGGTTCGTCGGCCGGACTCCGATGCTCCAGGGTGAATCGGGGCGGTCGCCCTGCCGGTCCGCCGAGGACTCGCCGGTCCGCCGCGTTCTGCGCATCCTGGCGGCGATCGAGGATCAGGTGACGGACTCCGGTCTCCAACTCCAATGCCATCCACCGAAGTGCCCTTGCCCGCGCCGCCTCCTTGCGGCCTGGAGCGTCGACCATGATCATCCAGTGGATGGGCGGCAAGGATCGTTGCCCGGTCAGGGATGGCGTGTAAAACTCGGGGCGTCGAGAACTCCGAGGGCAGCGGGCGAAACGAGGTGGGCGATGTCCCGTCCGTGGGAGGCCGATCCAAGCGCCGAGCTGCGCAGACGGCTGGGGAAGTCCGCACAGGAACTCGGCAACACAACGGCCAGCCCGGACTGTCCTGATATCTGGGAACTCTCCAATGGCGACATCGCCGTCATCGGCCGCGACCTCACCGACTCGTACCGAAATCGGCTCCCCGACGGGGTAACTCTCACCCACGATGAGCGTCTCGTGGTCATTCCCAGAAACCAACTCATTTCCGCTAAACGGGATATACCAGATGCTTGATCATCTAACGGGATATCAGTCGGAGAAGCTCAGCGCCGACGAATACCTCTCGGACTTCTGGCCGTACTTCCAGAAGCTGGAGGGGGTGTTCTGGAAGCTCGAATGCCGCCAGTCGTTCAGGGAACCGCGCAACCCCAGCTGGCAGGCGCTTGACCGGGGAGACTGGCATGAGGCGCTGCGCATCATCGACGAGACCGCGACGGAGATCCAGGCCCCGATCCTGGACTCCCCGGGCTTCCCAATGCACCGCCTGCGCCTCGTGACCCGGCCGTACACCCCCTACCTGCGCTGGGAGCTGCACTTCATCCGGCTCAGGGCACAGGCCGGAGAGCGGATTCGGGTCCTGGACACCGAAGCACTGGGCCAAGGCCGGCGGCCCCTGCCCGAGCTGGTCATCCTGGGCTCGTCGGTGATGTACGAGGTCGTCTACGACCAGAGCGGCACCCTCAGCGGCGCCCGCAAGATCTCAGACCCCGCTCTGATCGAGTCCTGCAGGCACGACGTCGAAGACCTCTTCGCCCGAGGCGAGGACCTGCTCACCTTCCTGGACCGGGACCGGGCCGCGCTCCCTCCCCCGTTATCGGACGCCACCCACGAGTCCCGGTAATGCGAGGCCGGCGCCTGCTCAACACCATGTCCGACGGCGGGCGCCGCTTTCTCACCATCACCTTGCTCCTCGTAACGGTGCTGGCGGTACCCGGCTTCGTGGTGCTCTCCCCGCTCTTCCTCACCCTGCTGAACGACCAGGTCACCGACTGGGGCAGGCTGAGCGACATCGGCCAGACCTACGGTGCCGCGTCCGCGGTGCTCGCCGTGTTCGCGCTGATGGGCGTGACGGTGTCGCTGATCCTCCAGGCGCGCGAGAGCAAGGCCAACCGCGAGCAGACCTTGCGGGCTCTCCACGGTGACCTGATGCGGATGGCCATGGAGGACCCGCTGTACCGGGCCTCCTGGGGCGCCTTCTTCACCTCGGAGGACACCGACGCGCAACGCGCGCACATGTACGTCAACATGATCGTCAACCACTGGCTGATGATGTGGGAGCTCCGCTCCATCACCGAAGCACACCTGCGCGCGGTTTCCAGCGTTGTGCTGTCCGGCCCCATCGGTTGGAAGTTCTGGACCGATGTCAGGGAAAGGCGGACGCTGAGCGCCGGAACCCGGCGGGAACGCCGCTTCAACCGGATCCTCGACGAGGTCTACCGTACGGCTCCCGCCCCGCCCCGGGGTGCTCTCCGGTCCAGTTCGCAGAGCCCTCCCACCGGCGCCTCGATGATGAAGCACCTCACTCATCCGGTAGGCCGGATCTTCCTACTTCTGGGCTTGCTGGCCGTCGTCGCATCTGCGGTAAGGCGGCTGACCCGCTCCCGGCCCTCTCCCAGGTCCCTGACCGGGTGAGCCCTTCGGCTCTCCGGACGTTGGTCCGGAGTCCGGAGTCAGGGTGCACCAGACGATTTTGCCGCCAGGGGTGGGGCGGTAGTAGCCCCAGTCGGCGGCGAGGAGGTCGACGAGGTGGAGGCCGCGGCCGTTCTCGTCGTCGGGGGTGGGGTCGCGGACGACCGGGGTGAGGGGGCTGGCGTCCCAGACGCGGAGCACGATGGTCTCGCCCATCCGGTAGAGGTCCATCCAGATCTGGTCCGGATCGGCGTAGCGGATCGCCTTGGCGGCGTCGGGGCACGCGGCGTGCGCGGTGATGGCGTTGGAGACCAGCTCGGAGGCGATGAGCTGGGCGGTCTCGATCAGGTCGTCCCGGTGCCAGCTCTCCAGTACGCGCCGGACGTGCACCCGGGCGTAGTAGGGCGAGGTCGGGAAGACGGAGAGTTTGAGGTACTGCGTGCTGCTGGTGGCACCGGTCATTTCACCCGCTCCTGGTTGGTACGTCGGGCATAGGACCGGCACCGTTCGCAGCCGGGGACGCCGCGCTTCCCCACGGGGGACGGGGGCACGGTGCCGGTCCTACGGGAAGTACGGCCGGGGAGCGTCGCAGATGTATCGCCGGTCGTACCACTGAGGCCGGACGGACACCCGGTACGGGGTGGGCCGCCTCGGGAGGGAAGATCGCCCGCCCGGCCGTCTGGGGAAAACATGCGTTTCGCCTTCCAGTAAGAACCCAACCTGGAAGGGTTGACTCTGTGAGCATGCAGCATCACTTTAAGTTAACGCAAGGGCTTCATTTGTATCTCACACATGATCCGGAAATGCACCGAACGCGAGAGAGGTAGGGAATGGGCGAAAAGGCACCCTTGCCATCCAGCAAACGTCAACCTCCCACGGTGCGTCTGCGACGCCTGGCATCCGAGCTACGTCGCCTTCGTCAGGCCGCCGGACTCTCCCAGGATGACGTTGTGGAGAAAACCCACGTCAATATCGTCACGCTCTACCGAATCGAGACCGCCCAGACCAAACCGCAGCTCAGGACGCTCATAGCCTTGCTCGACGTCTATGGCGTCACCGACGACACCCGCGCCGACCTGATGGCCCTGCAGAAGGAGGCCAAGCAGCGCGGCTGGCTGCACGGCTTCGAAGCGAACCTTCTCGGCCAGTACAGCGCCTACATCGGCTTGGAAGCCGAGGCCCAGCAGACCATCAACTACGAATCGCTGTTCGTCCCCGGACTCCTTCAGACCGAGGACTACGCGCGAGCGGTGATCCGAGGCGTGCGACCGACCGCCCCTGACGACGAAAACGAGCATCGGGTTACCGCACGGATGCAGCGGCAGGCACTCCTGGAGGGAGACACACCGATCCGACTGTGGGCGATCCTGGATCAAGCCGCTCTGTGCCGGAAGGTCGGTAGCGACGCCATCATGCGCGATCAGATCGCACACCTCGCTCAGCAGGCCAAGCGTCCGCACATCACCGTTCAGATCATCCCGTTCTCCGCCGGAGCCCACCCGGGAATGCCCGGCAGCTTCATCGTCCTGAAGTTCGGCCCGGATGCCCCCGATGTGATCCACATCGACAGCATGGCCGGCGACTTATTTCTTGAGAAAGAAACGGATATTCAGAGGTATAACCAGATATGTGAGCACCTTCGCGCGATAGCGCTCAGCCCCGCCGACACGGCTGCGCTACTCGCATCTCTCCACAGAGATCACTAGCGAAAGGAACCGAGATGCAACCAGATCTGTCCGGTGCACGCTGGCGCAAGAGCACCCTCAGCGGCGACGGCCCGAGCTGCGTCGAGATGGCCTTCGTCGGCAACGACGTCGCCGTCCGCGACACCAAGAACCGCGACGGCGGAACCCTCATCTTCCCCCGTAACCAGTGGACCACCTTCATCAACGGCATCAAGAACGGCCACTACGACAACCTCGTCTGACTTCCAAAGAGTGAGAAAACAAGGTCCAGGACCCTGACCTCCTCCTCGCCTCCGGCACAAGAGCAGCCCGAGCGGTGGCGGAGCGATCCACGTTGAGGCCGTATTCGTCGACGGTCCCCTCGCCGTCCGCGACACCAAGAAGCATGACGGCGGAACCTCCACGTTCCGCCGGATCGAACGGGCCGCCTTCGTCGGTGAGATCGGGAGCGACGGCTTCGGCGAACTCACCTGAACGGCGAAACCATCCACCGAGAACGGAGGCGTTCCCCCGAAGGTCGTCATAGAGCCTCGGAAGACGAACGATTTTCGGGAGAACGCCTCCGAGTCGGTGTTGATCGTGTTAGAACAGGTCCAACAGCATGGTCAGTTGGTGGACTTGACGGTCAGGTGTGGGCCGAGGTATCCGATATAGATTTTTCCGGTCCCGTGCACGTCATCGTGAAAATATAGTCGCGGCGAACTCATTCCCGCATTTCCACCGATATAAATATGCGACCACATGTGGATGCGCCTCGAAGGATCAACTTCAGGCGGAACAGGCAACTCTCGCTGACGACGCATCTTGACATTATTGTGCACCGTCTTCGATTCGTCCGATTTAACTTTTCCTGCGGAAATAGCGGAAACGCCCGAAGGCGGTTCGGAACACCATCTCCGGAAGTCTCCGTTGAACTTCCCCTCGGCTACCGTTTCGGCATAATCCTGAAATGCGAGGACGACCTGCCAGGCGGTCTGGGCCCATGTCGACGACTGCGCCTTCTCTTCAAGTTTCCACACCGCGTCGGCGTCTCCGGTGAACTCGACACGATCGAGCTCGGCCAGCCGATCCAGAACCTCCGGCAGCTGGGTGGGAAGGCTGGTCGGCTCTTCGGCTGGCACATACGCCTCAGCCGCACGCCCGGCGTCCTTGAGCCGCCTTCGCAGGACACGAACCCAGTCCGCCAGTTCGGCGATCTTCTCATTGGCCGCTTCCAGGTCTGCTGAGACGTCCACCAGATCGCTCTGCGAGTCAGCGATCTCTTCTCGAAATTTCTTCTCCTCATGTCCTGCCATTTCGAGAAGATCCCGGAGTTCGCTGTTCTCCCGGTGAAGGTCCGTGACCTCCCGCTGAAGGGCTACAGGAGACGGGCCGACACTCTCCTCCGGCACGGGAGGCGGCTTGGGCCAGTTGGAGGTCGCGGCGACAGCCGTACGGGCCAGCCTGCTCAGCGGCCCAGGCAGGTGGCCATCGGCCGCCAGCCGCCGGGGAAGCCCCGTGAGAAGCTGCCTAGCCCGGCGAGCGTCAGTCTGAATACGCGGTTCGGACAGCACCCGATGGCGGACCGCATCCTCGTCGACCGCCAGATCCAGGCCGGGGAGATAGGTCCGCACCGCGCCTCCCCAGACGCCGAAAGCAGCACCCACGGCTTCGTTGAAAACGGCTTCCGCCAATGGTTCGAGGATGTAGAGGCTCGCGAGGCCGGGCAGGAACCTTGTCACCTCCTCAACCTTTCCGCGCCACGTGTGAAAAGGAATATGGCTGTGTGATGACGCCACCACGGCGGGAAGCCGCCGCTCCTCGTCGGTGAGGATCTCCAGCAGCTCGTCAACTCTGTCAGGTCTGATGAGAATGGGATTCGGGGTCAGCTCGGCCCAGTGGTCGCGAGCGTTCACAGCCGCCAGCAGTTGACGAGCGATACCAGGAACAGCGGCCTGTACAGGCTTGCGGTCCTCATCCACCTTGTCGGCGGTTCGCACATACTCGACATCGAGCCAGAACCAGGTGAGCGGTTCCGCGTTCCTGGGCTTCGGCGGCGCGTGAACGACCAATGAACTGAGCCAGTATCCATCGTCCTGATACTCGCGAAGCTGCCACTGCCGGGTCTGCGCACCACTCCCATCCGAGCTGGCATTGTGGAGAAATATAATTCCGCTACCCAGCCGTGCTCGCCCGGCGTCATAAGCGGAGATGTCGATATCTTTGCGTTCAGCCTTCTTGATCAACCACGAGCGTAATTCTCTGGTGGCGTCGATGAATGCGTCGGCCGGCTCCTGGGCAGTATGGAAGACAGTACGATAGCGGCCGGATGTCACCATTCCTCCTGGCTACCGGCTGACTTTGGTTTCATCTGGAAGCCTTTCAGGGGAAACAGCGGTCACTATTCGATACTGGTAACAGGGAACGAGATCGGATCGCCTTCCCAGGGCTGGGGAGCGACGACGGGGCACTGTGACAGCGGCTGGGCGTCGACCTGCTCGCGTTCGAGCATCTTGTGCCAGGCGTCGAGAGTGCCGGAGACCAGGAACGGCCCGATGGGGATCACGACGGTGTCGCTCTCCACCCGCACCGGCACGGTCACGCCCGCGATCTCCAGGTCGCTGTCCAGACCACTGTCCGCGGCCTGGATCGCGGATTCGAGGTCGGCGAAGCTGAACGACCCGGTCCAGCCGGACTCGTCCTTCTTGGCGTTGACCACGACCTGGCCGGTGTCCCAGGAGCTCTGGTAAAGGACGAACTCGACGGAACAGCCCGCGAGCGGGTCGGACGTCACCTCGGTCTCGTCCATCCAGGTGGGTCGGAAACGATTGAGCAGGCCGGTCATCGCCTGAGCGAGCAGGACCCGGCGGGCGTCCAGGAAGTCGCGATAGGCATCGGCATGACGGAGCGACTCCTGGTACGGCACGAAATGGGCCGCGAGCTCAGACTCCGTCAACAGCGGTGGCTTGGGGTCGACGAAATAGTCACTGGGCGAGCGATCGCTGATCTTGCGGTTGGCCTTGCCGGAGATGAACGCCAGGTTGGCCAGGTCGTTGATCTCGGTCTTGCTGTAACCGTTCCGGTGACTCTTCAACGTCGACTGCGGGTGGATGTGGTGATACTCCAGCTTCTGACCCGCTTCGGCGGTCGCGGAGATCTCCGTGGCGTACCACCAGTCCTGCGCGCCGGCGTTCTTGGCCACCAGAAAGCTGAGAAAGAAGTAGGGACTTCCGACCGTACGACCGACCAGGTCCTGAGCCGTCACCTCGAAGTGGCCACCCCGGACGCCGAGGTTGGCGAGGAGTTGCTTCACCGGCTCGGGACCGCGCGCGGCCGGGATGTCCTGGCCGAGCCGGGTGTCGGTCGAACCGCTGTAGCGGTTGCGGATGCTCGCGAGCAGGAACCAGTAGATGATCCCGTTGGCCGTCTCGCCGTCCAGTCCGGTGTCAGGCCGCTCGCCGAGCAGCACGATGAGCGGGAGCAGCGCCACATGAGAGGGGATCAGGTTGCTGTTCCCGACCTTCAGATTCTCCCGGAGCAACGGGACGAGGTGACGCAGACCCCGCTGGACGGCGGCCCACCCGTTCTCCAACTCCTCGTCGCTGGCGGCGACGAGCCGACCGTGGGACCACGTGGACAGACCTCTGCCCAGCACGGTGCCGGTCAGCGCCCGGGTCAGGAAGGTGACATCGAGGTCCTGGTAGTGCTGCTGAGCCCAATGGGCCGCCTCGTCCTCCAGCTTCTTCAGCACCCCGGTCCAACGGGCCGACAGGGTCGCCAACGCCAGGTCGCTGGTCTTGAGCGGACGGCCGCTGTTCACCCGGACAAAGATCTGTGCGATCTCCTCGTACGGAAACTCCGTGAGGATCTCCATGTGGAAGGCACGATTGCGGGTGGCGGCCAGCCGCCCCAGCCGCTCACCGATGAGATCCGGATCGAGCGCCGGCACTGCGGCCTGCGTCGTGCTGATGAGCCGGTACAGCTTGGCGTCGGATCGGACGACCTCGTGCACCTTGATCCAGCGCGGGTCCTTCGCCGTCGCCGCGCTCTGGTTCTGGAACGCCTCGGTTTCGACGTTGAACACGATCTGGGCGTCGGGGTGATCGCTCAGCACCCGGTGGAGCGAGGTCAGCCGCTGTTGCCCGTCGAGGAGGAAGAGCGGCTGCACGGCAGGAGCAGCCTGCTCCCCGCCGATCGCGACGTCCCGCGTGGCGGGTTCCTCCAGCGTGCGCCAGCACAGCAGCGATCCGCTGGGATAGCCTCGGTAGAGCGACTCGATCAGCTTGGCGACCTGGGTGGGTTTCCAGACGTAACCACGCTGGATCTCCGGGAGCTTGATCTCTCCCCTGGAGATCTGGTCCACCAGGGTCTGAACATCGCGCTCTGTTTTCTCCACCGGCATGCGGGCTCCATGCGATCAGTCGGGGGTCTGGTATCGCTCTGAATTTCACCTTGCTTGGCCGAATTCCAATTTTCAATGGGCCGGCATAACAAGGCGATTATTTGTCGATGACAAGATGACTGTACGTTCGGTAAAAACCGGAAAATCAGCTTTGCGTCTTTTGTATAGGGAAGCGGTGCACCTACCGCAGTAAGGCGGTGCACCGCTGACCTCAGCGATCCTCGAAGCCGAACTGGTCGAACTTCAGGACGCGGGCGTTCTCCGAGACGATGCGGATCTTGTCCTCGGGGAAGCCTTCCGGCTTGCGGGCGGTGATCTCGATGCTGAGTTCCAGCTCCACCCCCTCCACCGCGGCCAGGTGCTGGATGACTTCCTGGACCATCTTGGTGAAGCTCTTCTGATAGAACTCCGGGTCGAGTTTGGCGGCTCCGAAGAACCTGACGTTCTTGGGGCCGGGCGGTGGTGGCGGGGTGCCGCCGCCGGGCTGCGGGACGACGACCGTCACCCCGCCCGATCCGGTGCCCGCGCCGGAGGTCGAGCCCGAGGAACCGACGCCCCCCGTGATCGTCGCCGAACCGGCCGCTGCGGCGGTCGCCGCGTCGGCCTCGGCCTTGGCCTGGGCGTCGGCGCGCTGCTGAGCCAGGGCGAGATCGGGCCGGACCAGCAGCGTGTTGTCAGTGAGCTGTCCGGACCAGCCCTTCGGCGGCATCGCCAGCCCCTCGAAGCGCTGCCCGTCATAGCTCGTCGCGAGAGCGAAGCCGGTGCGCTCCCAGTCGAGCTCGTCGACCCCGGCGGCGAGCCCGCCGTCCAGCACCTCGCGGTCGCGGAGCCTCGGCAGATAGGGGTAGCGGCAGTAGTAGCTCCACAGCTCACCGACGGTGATGTGTCCCCGCTGCCAAACGCTGGCCAGTTCCCGCTCGAGGTTCCCCCGGATCACCGACGCGGCCTGGACGACCCGGAGCATGTCGCGCTGCTTCAGTTTGACGCTGACCCGCTCGGCCAGCCGGTCCTTGCCGCCGTCGGCCTTCTCCTCCTGCCAGGTGATGTGGCCGCCGGGCTGCTGGTCGGGGACGAACGCCCAGTAGTAGGTCTCGCGGATCCGCAGCTCGACGGCCTGGTTGGCGTTGGCGAGCCGGGTCTCCACCTGCTTGATCTGCTGGACGGTGAGATCCAGCTCGTCCTTACGCCCGGCGATGTTCCGCCAGGCCAGATACTCCCGTACGGCGTCCGACAGCTCCTCCATCCGCTTGGCGTCGCCGGCCAGGAAGACCAGCATGTTGCGGTTGATCCGCTGCGCGCTGCTCCGCTTGTCGAGCACCTTCTGGGCGAGGTTCCGTGCTGAGGAGTTGGCGTCGTTCTTGGCGTGGACGACGCTCGGATGCAGGATGACCAGTCGCGCGTCACCGGTGTCCGGCACGTCGTTGCTGTCGTCCGTGACGTGCACGGCGGAGAAGTCGCCGCGAGACCTGAGCTCCTTGGCCCGCAGTCGCGTGACGATCTCCAACCAGACGTCCTCCTTGTGCAGCCGCTCGGCATAGTCCTTGGCCGTACGGGTGACCGATGCCTGGGTGTCGTACCAGTAGCGGGCACCGTCCACGTAGAGAAAGGTGGCCCGGTCGCTGAGCACGTGCAGCGCGGAACCGAAGTTGCCGACGACATCGCCGGGGATGGCCACGCCGAGCCGGATGTTCTGCTGCTCGATGCCCTTGTGCTGCTTGGTCAGCGTCGGCGCGGAGCCGAAGAAGAGCGTCCTGGCCAGACGGCGGGTGAGCGCCCGCTTGCCGAAGACGGTCCGTTCTTTGTCGACCTGGACCGGCGTGGCCGTCTCGCTGTCGACGTCGGTCTCGATGATGGCCTTCCAGTTGTCCTGGAGGTACTGCGTCAGCTCACTGACCACGGCCGGGTGGTTGAGCGGAAGCGAACCCGGCATGATCAGCGGTCCGGCGTCCTGTGCCTGCCAGAGCTGCTGAATGACGATGCTCATCAGCCGGAGCACACCCCGGGTGCGCTGGAAGCGGTCGAGCGTCGACCAGTCCTCATAGAGCCGGTCGAACAGCTCGGGGTGGATCGGATAGGCGTCGATAATCCGCTTCTCGTAGGAGACCTCGGAGCACTCGCGCGGGAACTCGCCCTTGTGGTCGTTGTAGAACTTCCAGAACTGCTTGGCGATGGCCGCGATCTCGGCCTTCGCCTGGGCGTCGGGCTCCTCGAAGAGGCGACGCCGGACGATCTCGAAGGATTCGTGCGCCCGCGCGGGCTGCCACTGCAGCGCCACCCGGCGGATCACGTTCTGCAGCCGGTCCAGTGCGGCCTGGCCGTTGACTCCGCCGACCTCCAGCGCACTGCCCATGATCCCCTCTTCCGCCTCCTTGTGGCTGGAGGCGGGGATGGAGACGACCAGCAGCGCACCCGGCACGGCTTTGACCGCCTCGGTGATCGTCTGCGCGAAGGTGAACTGGGTGTCGAACGTCCCGGCCGGCAGATCGTCGCGGCCGTAGAGCTGCCTGCCGTAGGCCACCCACTCGTCGATCAGGATCAGGCACGGCGAGTAGGCCGCGATGAGCTGCCGGAGCGCGTCTCCGGGGTTGGTGTGCGCCTCGTCGGACTCCCGGATGATCTCGTACGCCTTGCGCCCGCCGAGCTGCCAGGCCAGCTCGCCCCAGAGCGTGTGGGTGTGCACGCCGTCCTCGTGGAGTTTCCCGGCGCTCGGGTCGATGTGGTTGCCGACGAGCGCGGCCCGCTGGACCTGGGTGCCGATCGCGCTGGTGTCCGCGTCCGCGAGCAGGTCGACGACCTCCTGCGGGAACTCGTGCAGCGGTGTCCCGGAGAAGATGTGCCACAGGGCGAGCATCGAGTGGGTCTTGCCACCGCCGAAGTTGGTCTGCAGGTTCCAGACCGGGGTGGCGTTCGGGTCCTTACCGACCCGGGCGACAGCCCGCTGCAGCAGGTCCTTCAGCCCCTCGGTGAGATAGGTACGGCGGAAGAACTGCAGCGGGTCGGAATACTCCTGGCTGGTGCTCTCCCCGATGGAGACCATGTGCAGGTCGGCGGCGAACTCGGCGGCATCCAACTTGCCCACCTGCACGTCCGCGTGCGGGGTGATGATGTCCCGCCATGGCTTGAGCCCGTTGGCCTCGATGCTGGGCATGGAGGTCACCGACTGGGCGGCCTTACGGGTCTCACCGTCGTAGAGGCTCCGCTGCTGGTCCAGCCGGAGCTTGCGCACCTCGTCGGCCCGGTCCATGGCACCGACCGCGATCAGCAGCCGCTCCATCGTGTCAAGAGCACGGTAGGTGTCGTCACCGGAGAACGGCTTGGTGTGCGCCCACTTGTTGCCGACCTCGCGCAGCTCACTGGCGAAGTTCTGCTCTCCCCGCGAGAGCCTGTCCTTGAAGACCCGCCACTCCTCGGTGATGACACGGAGCAGGAAACGCACATCGGTCTTCTCGTAGGTCTTGCTCGCGCCGTGCTTGACGGCGTCCCGTGCCTCGATGACCTGAAGCCAGTCATGGCTACCGGTCGTGGCCATGCTCATCATCATCTCGACGAACGGCTCAAGACCCTTCCCGAGAATCTCCAGACCCCGGCCGATCCTGTCCCTGTTGCTCAGCGCCATGTCGTCAGTCCTCCTCGGGGGTGAGGTCGAACATGCCCTGACCGCTCCCGACCGGCGCGGCGGTACGCGCCGCATTCTCGATCTCCCGCCACTCGGAGCCGAGAGCGTTGAAGAGCAGTGCGGTCTTGGCCCAGTTGCGTCGCTCGCAGATCGCAAAGAGCCGGTAGGCCAACTCCTTCGCGATGTCGAGGTCGATCCTGAGCTTCGCGGCGGCCATCAACTGCCCGGCCGCGCCGATCCCCTGCTCATCCAGCCGCTTGGCCAGGTGCATGACGACCTCCCAGACCGAGATCCGGTCATCGGCCTCCGGGTCGTAGATGTCTGGGAGCTCCCCCGGGCTGAAAAGCTGCACGATCCCGGCGCGAGACTTGAGCACCCCCGAACGGTCGAGGCCCGCAACGGAGGTATCCATGGCCTTGGAAATCGACTCGGCGTCCCCGAACTTGCCCTCATCGAAGCCGTGAATCTCGAACCAGTTGATGCAGAAGCGGGTGTCGGAGTCGAAGTCATTGTCTTGCTCAGACAACACTTCGGCAAGGAGTTGGTTGATCAGAATCAGCGCCGCGCGGACCCGCATCGGAGAGCCATTTGCCTCGACTACCTGCGCGTACTGGGAAAATACTGCCATTCCTGGCCCAATCGCCGCTTGCGCCAGGTCTACTGGGGCGATACCGCCCTGCTGAAGATCCCGCAGCGCATCGGGGAGTTTCATTTTAAGCTCGCTAATTAACCCTCGCCGATCGATCGTTCCTGCGGTTTCGAGCCGAGGCAGACAGGCCAGCACTACCGAGGAGGCAAGCGCATTGGTTCCAACACTGATCATACGACCGCTCCGTTCAGTACGAATCGGCCAAGTCGCAGTGACCTTCCAACCCGAGCGGATCATTCCTTCAAGCAGAGTCTCCCAACCGGTTGAAGCTTCGCCACCGTCGTCAGTCTCCGACTGTTTGAAGGCGTAGAAAATGGTCATAGGGAAGTTCTCTACCGCACCATTTCGAATTAGCGCAAAAACTCGCCGAAAGCCGTCTTCGAAAAATCGTGTTGCACCTTCAATACCGCCATGACGGTACGGGTTAGCAATAAGCTCATCGGCCTTTGGAGTCAGAAGCGTACCTAAAAGATCAGGAAAAATAGAACCCAGCGAACGACGAAGCCAAACATAGAAAAAGTCCGCCAAGTCAGCGTAGCCAATATTGTCATAGTAGGGCGGGTCAGTTGAAATGACCATCCCCTTGTAAGATCGGCCCCCAGCATCAACTTGCGCTACTACAGAATGCCCATCACCCGGAAGTATCGACATGCTCCTTGTTATAGCGGAGAGAAGAATGTCCAGCGTCCCCGATGACGAGCCGAAGATATTCCCCTCCCCAAAATCCCACGTCATCGGAAGAGCTTGCCGAGCAAAAGTGCTGCGCAGAAGTTCATTCTGTGGATTACTCGACCAAGTTGTTACGGTCGACGAATAGTCGACAAGTCGACTAACTGCAAGGGCAAGGTAGATTGCAACCGCGTCCACATATGATTCAACCTCTAGATCACTCGCCCTGGAGATAGAATTTTGACTAATTGAAAATGCAAGAGTATCTGTACGAACTTTTTCTCGAGCCTCAGAAACTAGATCACTAAAAGTAGTTAGTGCGACAAGTTGCCGATTAGTGAATAGCTTATCGAAAGTGTCGAAGCCGTAGTTTACGCACCAGATATTTCTGGGGTCATTAGCCAAATCTGCATCCGGAACATCGTCGGGACGAGGGACCGTCGCCGCCTGATCGTGCTCCTCACTGGGGGCGAGGTAATAGCGCATCCGAGGCCCCTCGACCGCAATTGCCATTAGCTGAACTCCCATACGTCCAGCCTTTCCTTCAGCCTGGATATGGTCAGCTGGAACCGGGGAGTTGCAAATCAAGCACGTAGCCCGCCCTCTATCCATCGTGCCACTCCGAGGCTGACCTTCAGGGCCGCGAACCTCAAAGCGAACACGCTTACCCTCCACAATCGGTTCGACATAACGCTCCTTTCCTTTCTTTTTACCAAGCCAGAAAGAACGAACCAGCGGCATGGTGCCACCGCAGGTCGGGTTAGGGCAGATAACCGTACGAGCCCAGAGCCAAGCGATAACATTCGCCTCAGTTCCGTCCGCTAGCTTGGCCTTCGGATAAAGGTGCCCGATGCGCTTCTCGGCCTCATCCCGCATCCACTTCCCATAGCGGCGAACGTCCTCGGCCAGACCGGTCGCACCAGGCCAGTCACCCATCCGGGATTCGGCAGCCCCCGGAAACACCGGAGGCTGCCCCGCCCACTTCGGTGGGATCTCGATCAGTGCCTTGTTGATGAGCACCGGAACCGGATTCAGATCGGAGGCATGCGCCTCCAGCCCAAGACGCTGGGCCTCCAGCGGAATTGAACCGCCCCCAGCGAACGGGTCAAGAATCGGCGGCGGATTCCCGTCGCACGACTTCAAGATCTCAGCCTTGGCCTCCGCGTACAGGGCCTTGTCGTTGATGTTGTCCCAGTTGACCAGTCGCTCGATGATGTTGAAGAGGCGCTTGCGCTCCAGTGCCTGGTCCTCCTCGGTGGGAAACTCCTCCGGCCGCGAGGAAGGGTCGTCCACGAGCTGGGCGAAGAGCACCGCCCGGCAGGCGGCCAGCGGGCGGCGGGCCCACCACAGGTGCAGGGTCGACGGGTGGCCGTGCCGGATCGACTTCTCCCGGGCCGACTGCTTGTTGATCTCCTCCAGCGGAAGGGCCACCTCGATCAGCTTGCGCCGGTATCCGTCCGTACCCGTACCAGTGCTCATACCGGTGCTCCTCCTCGTGCCCATTCCCTGTTCCAGTCGCCACCGAGGTCGGTGGCGACAAAGTCGCCGAAGTCCACGTCCCTGAACGGGTCGACGAGGTAGCGGACCTCGTCGTACGCCGGGCCGTCCGGGTGCACGCTCACCAGGGCGAGCCGGAAGGACCGGCCCGCGTTCTTGCCGGTCAGCACCTCGGTCCGGGTGACGTGGAAGTCCTTCGCCCCGGCGATCCGGCCCTTGACCTCGATGAAGACCCAGTGGTCGTCCACAGTCCGAGAGCGGATGTCGTAGCCGGGGTTGTTGTGCGCCATCTCCTCGGGCAGCCGGCCGAGCCTGCGCTCCTCGTCCAGCACCCGGTCCACCGCGCGCCGCTCCACCTCGGCCGTCTGTCGCGCGTACGCCGTCGCCGGGTCGTCGCGGAGCCCGGCCAGCCGGTCGAGCAGGCCCTGCGGGACGACCAGCGCGCCACCCGCCACCTGCGGCGGCCGGACCTGGAGCAGCTCGCCCCGGTCAAGCTGCTCCATCCGGCGGCGGAGCCGGGCCTCCAGGTCCCTGGCCCGCCGGGCGGCGGTCTCCGGGCGGATCTTGAGCGTCTTGCCGGTCAGCTCGGCGTCCAGCAGGTCGGCGTGCCGGGTGTCCCAGTAGTTGATCTCCTGGAGCAGCCGCTGCCGTACCAGGCCGCGGGTGCGGGTGGTCTCCGCCGCCAGCCGCGCCCTGAGCTCGTCGACGAACGAGGCCAGGCCGTTCTCGACGGCCCAGCCGACGGCGAGGTCCTCCACCCCGCTCGCCAGCCAGCCCTCCTCCAGCACCCCGGTCACCAGGTGCCGTTCCTCCGCCGAGGCGGGCGCGTAGTCGAGGTAGGGGGCGGCGCCGGCCGTACGGGCGGTGGAGGGGCCGATCTCCACGAAGTCGAAGCGCTTGCTGACGATCCGGTCGTGGCCGTCGGCGACCTCCTGGGAGACGGCGGCCAGCAGGTGCGGCTCCTCGCCCGCGTCCCGGCGGTCGACCAGCAGCGCGCCCTGCTTGAGCTGCGTGCCGTACCGCTCGACGACCAGCGAGACCACCGCGTCGAGCAGCGGGTGGCCGGGCGCGAGCAGATCGGCGCGGGGGCGGCCCACGGGCCTGACCAGCTCGCGGGCGAAGGTGACGCGCTCGTAGCGGCGCAGCACCGGGACGCCCACCCTGATCTGCCGGTCGTGCGCCAGCAGGTCGCCGGGGACGTGCTTGATCTCGTAGCGGCCGGACTCGCGCTCGGCGACCCGTCCGCCGAGCAGTTTGAAGGCGGCGAGGAAGAACGCCCGGACGTAGTGCGGCTGCAGCCGCCGGGCCTGGGCCTCCTCCATCCGCAGCCGCCACTCGGCGACGTCGCTCTCGCCCAGCCGCTGGTGGGCCAGCGCGCGCTCGGCCATCAGCCGGTCGAGGCCCTCGCCGACCGAGGCGTCGATGACCTGGTTGAGCCGGTCGCGGATCTCCGGCCGGTCCCCGTACTGGATCGCCTCCATCAGCAGCTTGCGCAGCGGCTCGTCCTGGAACGCCTCGCCGAGGACGTCGAAGACCTTGCCCTTGTAGGCGCGGCGCTGCTCCTCGATCTTCTCCAGCAGCCGGTAGAAGACGTCGCCCTCGCGGGTGCCGATCGCGACGAGGTTCCACAGGTGGCAGACCTCGGTCTGGCCGATGCGGTGGATCCGGCCGAAACGCTGCTCGATCCGGTTGGGGTTCCACGGCAGGTCGTAGTTGACCATGAGGTGGGCCCGCTGCAGGTTCAGGCCCTCGCCCGCCGCGTCGGTCGCGACCAGGATCCGGCACTCCGGGTCCTGGGTGAACAGCTCCTTGATCCGGCGGCGCTGGTCGCGGGAGACGCCGCCGTGGATGGCGACCACCGCCTCCTCCCGGCCGATCAGTCCGCGGATCCGCTCGACGAGGTATTCGAGGGTGTCCTTGTGCTCGGTGAACACGATGAGCTTGCGGGGGGTGCCGTCGGTGTCGCGGATCAGGGTGTTGCCCTGCAGCAGCTCGGACAGCTCGGTCCACTTGCGGTCGGTGCCGGAGTTGCGCACCCTGCGGGCCAGCTCGACCAGGTCGACGAGGAGGGCGAGCTCCTTGTCGAGTTCGGCGATCGTCTGCGCGGTGGTCGCGGCGTCGACGACGTCGTCCTCCAGCTCCTCGACCTCGGTGCTGGACAGGTCGTCGAGGTCGGCGTCGAGGGTCTCGGGGGCTTTGCCCAGCAGGCCCGCGAGCCGGTCCTTAAACCGGCCCTCCAGCGGACTCGGGCCAGCGGCCATCTCCTGGCGGAGCCGGCCGAGCCGCTTGTGGCGGCGCTCCAGGGAGCGCAGGATCGCCTCCGGGCTGGAGGCGAGGCGGCGCTGCAGCACGGTGAGCGCGAAGCCGACGGTGTTGCCGCGCCGGCCCTCGCCCCGGGCGGCGAGCTGCTGGGCCCGGCCCATCTGCTCGCGGACGTAGTCGGTGACCACCCCGTACAGCTCGTCCTCGGCCTCCGACAGCTCGTACGGGACGGTGTAGGCGCGGCGCTCGGGGAAGAGCGGCGTGCCCTCGAAGGTGAGCAGGTCCTCCTTGACCATGCGGCGCATCAGGCCGTCGGTGTCGGCGGAGCTGAGCCCCTCGCGGTACCTGCCCTCGAAGCGGTCGGAGTCGAGCAGGCCCATGAAGAGCTGGAAGTCGGCCTCATTGCCGGCGTGCGGGGTCGCGGTCATCAGCAACAGGTGGCGGGCGTGCTTGCCGAGCAGCTCGCCGAGCTGGTAGCGCCTCGTCTTCTTCAGCTCGTCGCCGAAGTAGCGGGCGGACATCCGGTGGGCCTCGTCGACCACGACGAGGTCCCAGTCGCTCCGGGCGAGCTGGGCCTGCAGCTCCTCGCTGCGGGAGAGCTGGTCCATCCGGGCGATGAGCAGCGGGTGGCCGTCGAAGACGCTTCGGTCGAGCTGGGCGTCGATGAGCTGGCGGGTGAGCTGTTCGAACCGGAGGCCGAACTTCTCCAGCAGCTCCTCCTGCCACTGCTCGACCAGCCCGCCCGGCGCGACGATCATGCATCGTTCCACATCGCCGCGGAGCATCAGTTCCTTGATGTAGAGACCGGCCATGATGGTCTTCCCGGCGCCGGGATCGTCTGCCAGGACGAAGCGGAGCGGGGTGCGGTCGAGCAGTTCGCCGTAGACGGCCTGGATCTGGTGCGGGAGCGGCTCCAGGTCGCTGGTGGTCACCGCGAGCATCGGGTCGAAGCGGGCGGCCATCCGGAGGCGGAGCGCCTCGGCGGCGAGCTTGAACAGCGCGCCGTCGCCGTCGAACCCGTAGGCGGCGGACGCCCGATGCAGGGTGAGCCTGCTCTCGTGGTCGCGGTAGAGGAGTTGCTCGGCCACCTGACCGTTGCCGGTCTTGTAGGTGAGGTTGATCGCGTTGGATCCGTACCACCTGATCGCGACGACGGTGACGTCACCGTCCGGCGTCACCCCGCCGACGAGGGTGCCGGGGGTGAGGTCTTCCAGCCTGGCCCCTGTCATCGCGGGACCCCGCGGACTGGACGGGGTAGACATCTCACAGCGCTTAAATCTCTTTCGGTCTGTCCATAAATAAATAAGCGGTCAAAATATGCCTTCAGGACATTCGCCCGATTTGGTGGACTTTGGAGTAGCTTGCGGCAGGCCGAAACCATCTAGTCCGGCCACAGTCGGCACAAGTTCACAAATCAGACACAACTGCCAAGGACGTCTATGTTCCATAAATAGGGCGCACGGTTTTCCCATTGCCGCGGGCCGCACTAGAATTTCCCAAGCTCAAGTAAAACGTACACACAAAACAGCGGCCACCGCAAGAAAAGTTGTGTACTCAGCTCACTGATTTTTGGCTGCGTACTCTACGGCCTGCCTCTTCACATGGAGAGGCGCGCGAGCCCGTCCCGGACCTTGACCGTGTCGGGGTGCTCCGACCCGTACAGCCGGACGAGATCCTCCAGCAGGCCGGACAGGGTGTACCGGGCACGTTCGGTATCACCCGCACCGAGTTCGAGGAGCCCGATCTGCCGTCTCAGCTCCAACGGCCGGGGGTCGTGCCTGCCGTAGACAGCCTGTTCCTCGACCAACAGGCTCTTCAACATCCGCAGAGCCTGCCCCGTCTCCCCCATGAGGGCCTGACAGGTCGCCTCCTGGCGGCGGCAGTGCAGCACTTTCTCGTCGTGCGGGCCGTGCTTGCGTGTCAGGTCAACGCGTAGCTCCCCGAAGACCGGAGCCGCCCGGCGGTAGTCACCGCCCTCGAAGAGCACATCCCCCAGACGCAGACGCGCGGCGAGCACCTCCTCGTCGAGAGGACCGGCCATCCGGCTGGCGGGGGCGACGACCGCGTCGAGCACCTCGACCGCCTGGCCGTAGCGGGACGCCTTCGCCAACTCCTCGGCCTCGCTCCGGGCCCGGGACAGGTCCTCCCTGCTGAAGTTCCCGGGGTCGGCCTGCCGGGACGGCTCCGACATGACGGCTTCCGGCCGGTTGTTCCCGGGGTCGGTGATGCGACCGACCACCTCCGCGTACATCCGCACCGGGCTGGGACCGGGACTCGTCACCCCCGGCAGCGGTCCCACCTCGTCCACGAAGGACAGCAGAGCGGTGTGCAGGAGCTTCGCCCGGGCCGGTCGATCCTCCGCGCGCTTGGCCAGCAGCCGCAGCACGAGCCGGTCCAGCTCGGCCGGCACGTCGGAACGCTGCTCCCGCACCGAGGGCGCGGCCTCATGCACCTGCCGCTCGAGGATGCGGTACTCCGAGGTCCCGTCGAACACCCGCTCCCCGGTGAGCATCTCGTGCAGGATGAGTCCGAGGGAGTAGAGGTCGCTCTGCGGAGTGACCACCGCACCCCGGACCTGCTCCGGCGACATGTAGAGCGGCGTGCCCAGGATGGTGCCGGTCCTGGTGAGCCTGGACAGCTCGGGATCGTGGAACATGGCCAGGCCGAAGTCCAGCACCTTGACGGTGCCGTCCGGACAGACCATCAGGTTCGACGGCTTGAGGTCACGGTGGAAGACGCCCCGCTCATGCGCGGCGCACAGCACGGCGGCGACCTGCGCGGCGATCCCCGCGGCCCAGCCGACGGGGAGCACGCCGTGCTCCCCCAGGATGTGGTCCACCGTGGCGCCCTCGACGAACTGCATCACCATGAACGGCCGAGGCCCGACTTTCGGGTCCTCGAAGACTCCGACGTCATGGATCGGCGGCGTGCCCGGATGCTCCAGCTTGGCCATGATCCGCGCCTCGTGGAGGAAGCGCTTCGCCAGTTCCTCGTCGGGCTTGCCGTAGGGGAAGCGGAGCAGCTTGACGGCGACCCTGCGGTCGAGCTTCTGGTCGTAGGCCCCGTAGACCTCGCCCATTCCACCTTGCCCCAGAGGAAGAGCATCGAGCTCGTAGCGACCGTCGATGATCACCCGATCCGCCTCCACCGGTCACCCGAAGGGCTCTGTTATGCGGCAAAACTACACCGATTCACCGCCCCGACCGCCGAAATCCATTCCCCAGGTCCTCTCCCGGCCAAACGGGCCACCCAAAAATACTATTAGGGGTGAATAACCAAAATACTGGGCATTCTTCCCCTTCAGCCATAAAAGGCCTTTCACCTCCGGGGGGTCGCGATGATGGCCGAGGCCATGACGCTCGCCTCGACCGGAGCCGCGCGCTATTCGAGCGGGTGTGCGGCCAGCACCTTCGCCAGGCGGGCCTCGAAGGTACTGCCCTGCACCCTCGCCTTCTCCGGCCCGACGTACTGCCGCCAGCGGGAGGGGTGGCGCGGGGTGCCCGCCACCATCCAGGTCCGGCGGACCCCGGCGTCCTTCAAGTGCCCGCGCAGCCAGGAGACCTGCTCCCGCAGCACGACGCCGACGCGGCCGGTGACCCGGTTCGATCCCCAGGCGAACAGGATCTCGTCGGCGGCGCGGACCGCCTCCGCGAGCAGGGTCCGGGACCGGGCCACCTCCGCTTCCTCGATCACGGTGGCACCGAGCTGCCCCTGATCCTTGGTAGGAACGTCCAGCAGGTTCGCCAACCGGATCCGATCACAGCCCACCAGGGGAAGAGCGCAGCCGAGGTTGCGGAACGAGATGGTCTCGGGGGCGGGCCGGAGCGCGGGATTCAGCAGGATCGCGCACAGCGTCCGGGAGTCTTGACTCACCTCGTCCTCTCTTGATCTACCGGAATCCCGGAGACTGTACCGGGGTTGCTCGAACCCTGGTTTTCGCGGCTTGTAGCGTGCTGCCATGACGGAGCTTGAGGAACTGGCCGGCAGGTTGCGGCGGTTCGCGCACGACAGAGAGTGGGAGCAGTTCCACACCCCGAAGAACCTGGCCATGGCCCTGGCCGGGGAGGTCGGAGAGCTTCTCGCGGAGCTGCAGTGGCTCACTCCCGAGGAATCCGCGCGGGCCATGGAGAATCCGGAGGCTGCCGGACGGCTGCGCTCCGAGCTCGCCGACGTCATGGTCTACCTGACCCGGCTCGCCGATGTGCTGAACGTCGATCTCGTCGAGGCCGCCCACGCCAAGCTCGACCAGAGCGACAGACGCTACGACGTGGAGGCTTACCGGGGGTCGGCCAGGAAGGCGCCACCGCTCGTCTGATTTTGTCGGATGATCGCGGTAATGTGCCGGGCGTAGTGATGCGGCCCGACGGGCTTCCGCCGATCGCCTGATCGCGGACACGCTCCCATACCGCACGAGTCTCTCGTGCTGCCTGGGGGTAGGTCCGTGACGGCATTTCGGCACTCCGCCGAAAGTCTGGCCAAGCTGGCGACCGACGGTTCGGTCCCCGAAAAACGGCTCAGCGAGGTCATCGCCGAGCATCTCAGAAGAACGGTGCGCGTCAATCCCTCCGAGGCCGAGCGCAGATCCTGGGATCGCAGCCTGCCCGTCCTCGCCCGCGACCTGGTCGACGCCGGGCTGGGCGACGTCGAGATGCTGATCGAGTACCAGCTCCCGCTGACCAGCAAACGGGCCGATGTCGTGCTGGCGGGGGTGGACCGCCGCACCGGTGGCGACGCCTACCTGGTGGTGGAGCTGAAGCAGTGGAGCCGGGCCGAGCTCTTCGAGGAGGATCCGGACCTCGTGCTGGTCGAGGGCACTCCGGGCGGCCCCAAGCTGCACCCCGCGCTCCAGGTGCGGGGCTACTGCGACTACCTCGCCGACTTCGTCGGCGCCCTGGAGGGCAGGGACGACGCGCTCAGGGGCGTGGCCTACCTGCACAACGCGGCCGACCTCGACATCCAGGATCTCTACGCGCGGGAGCAGGACGAGCGGAGCCGCCTGTTCACCAAGACCCGGCGGGGCGCCTTCCTCACCTATCTGCGTGACCAGTTCGCTCCCGAGCCCGGCGCGGACGTGGCCGACCGGCTGCTCAACAGCGCGGTGCGCCCCTCCAAGCAGCTTCTCAAGCTGGCCGCCCGGGAGATCAAGGACCGGGAGCAGTTCGTGCTGCTGGCGGAGCAGCGGCTCGCGTACGAGATCGTGCTGAACGCCGTGGACCGGGCTCGCCGGGCGGACTCGAAGGAGGTCGTCATCGTCACCGGCGGCCCGGGAAGCGGCAAGAGCGTCATCGCGCTCTCCCTGCTGGGCGAGCTGTCGAGGCAGGGCCGGGCCGTTCTGCACGCCACCGGATCTCGGTCGTTCACCGGGACGCTGCGCAAGGTCCCGGGCAAGGGCTCCTCGAAGGTGAAAAACCTCTTCAAGTACTTCAACAGCTTCATGACCGCCGAGCAGAACGGCCTTGAGGTTCTCATCTGCGACGAGTCCCACCGCCTCCGCGAGACCTCACAGAACCGCTACACACCCGCGCGGCTGCGCAGCGACCGCCGTCAGGTCGACGAGCTGATCGACGCCGCCCGCGTTCCCGTCTTCCTGCTGGACGAGCACCAGGTCGTGCGGCCCGGCGAGATGGGCACCACCGCCGAGATCAGAGAGCACGCCGAGGCCCGGAGCCTACGGGTGCACGAGATCTCGCTCGACGGGCAGTTCCGCTGCGGAGGCAGCCGCGCCTACGAGGAGTGGGTGCTGCACCTTCTCGGCCTGCGGGGCGACCAGCCTGTTCCGTGGTCGGGAGACGACCACTTCACGGTGTCACCGGCGGAGTCTCCGCAGGAGCTTGAGACCCTGCTGCGTTCGAGACTGGACGAGGGTTACTCGGCGCGGATGACCGCTGGCTTCTGCTGGCCGTGGAGCGACCCGCAGAGCGACGACACCCTCGTTCACGACGTCCGGATCGGCGACTGGTCCCGTCCGTGGAACGTCAAAAACGACAGGGCCGTGGGCAGCGCGCCCGCGAGCGCGCTGTGGGCGACCCTGGACGGAGGGTTCGAACAGGTCGGCTGTGTCTACACCGCGCAGGGATTCGAGTACGACTGGAACGGTGTGATCATCGGGCCCGATCTCGTCGTCCGGGACGGCAGGTTCCACACGAGGAGAGCGTTCAGCAAGGATCCCGCGCTCACCCGGGGAACCACCGACGAGCAGGCGGATCGATTGATCCGTAACACCTACAAGGTGCTCCTGACCCGAGGAATGATCGGCACGTTCGTCTACTCCACGGACCCGGAGACCCAGGAGTTCCTCTCCCGGCTCACCTCCTGATTGCTATGTCCTAGACGTTCGGAACGACCAGTTCAAGCCAAGATCTCGATGTGCGGCTGGAGTGCTGGGACTCCGGCGGAGGCTTTCCAAAAAATCGCGGTCGATCGCTCCGATGCCGTACATTCGAGGAGCCGCGAAAGCGAGCACAGGCTTATCCGGGGCTTCATGCCCCCGAGGGCGCGGTCTCCGGACCGCGCCCTCTTTGCTTCCCCTGACCCGGGGCCGCGCCGCCATGAACGCGGCTCCCATCGAGGAGCGCCGCCACCAGCTCGTTCTTGTTCAGCAGGTCGGGCGGGCCGTCCTCGTAGGGATCGCCGTCGTCGTCACCCGGCTCGTACGACTCCAGGACCCCGTAGCCCGTCCACAGTGGTTCCTTGTGCACCGACACCGGCCGGGGCGGCATGGGGGCCGGGTGGGCGTCGACGCGCACCCGAACCAGGCATGTCCGGCGCGACCGGCTCACCGGGGAGTGTGGCACTGCCGACAGTACGAGCGGATCCGGATGACGGGGGACGATCTTCCGGTAGGCGAGAGGGAAA
The DNA here is from genome assembly GCF_040678965.1 of Streptosporangium sp. NPDC049248. Taxonomy (NCBI): domain Bacteria; kingdom Bacillati; phylum Actinomycetota; class Actinomycetes; order Streptosporangiales; family Streptosporangiaceae; genus Streptosporangium; species Streptosporangium sp. NPDC049248. Next base: position 305,841 of record NZ_JBFAQY010000003.1, on the reverse strand, counting down.
CCGGTGCCGGGAAGCCGGGTCAGATGGTGCCGGTTCGTGCCGCGGTGACCGCCAGCGTGGTGTAGGGCATCGTGAAGCCGCCCCCGATCGCGTCGATGGCGGCCCCGACGCCTGCCAGCACTTCGGCCAGTTTGTCCGCCGGGAGCCGGGTGAGGCCACCGGTCGTGGGCAGCAGATCCAGCCACTCGTCGCGGGTGTAGAACCGCTCCCAGTCGAATCGCCACCGCTCCGGGTCGCCGAACTCGTCCGCCTTTCGGATTCCGTCGGCGAACATGGCGAACATCTCCTGGTAGGCGTCCAGGCCCTGCTTCGGCGGCCGGCCGTTGAACGGCGAGTCGGGCACCACCCGCCGATAGACCGCCGCGAAGGCCTCCGCGATGGCGGGCGGAGGCTCGAGGACATGCGCGAACACCGCCAACCGGCCGCCAGGCCGCAGGATCTGGGCCGCCTTCACGGCGCCCGCGACCGGGTCCACCCAGTGCCAGGCCTGGCCCGCGATGACCGCGTCGAACGTCCGGCCGGCCGGATCCCAGGTCTCGAACGTCGCCACCTGTACTTCGACCCCGCTGTGCCGCGCGAACTCGGCCATTCGCTCATCGGGGTCGACGCCCAGCACCGTGCAGCCGGCCGCCTGGAACTGCCGGGCCTCTATGCCGGTACCACAGCCGACGTCCAGGACGTCTGGCCCGGGACTGGCGGCGACGATCCGCGCCACGAGGGCGTCGGGATAGCGGGGCCGGGCCCGGTCGTAGCGTTCGGCGTCCGCTCCGAACGACTCCGCCACCTGCCTGGCCTTGTGCGGCTCATTCTCTGAAGGGTGCGATTGTCCCTGCGACATAGTGGGCATGCGCCCACCATAGTGGGCACACGCCCACTTGCCAACAGGGTAACGTCCGCGGTGAGCGTAAGGAGGAACGCGCGGTGCCGACCGGAGTGCACATCCGTGACGTCCGCCGGCAGTTGTTCGACGCCGCCGAGCGCGTCCTGCTTCAGGACGGGCCGAACGCGCTGACCAGCCGTGCGGTCACCACCGAGGCGGGCGTCGCCAAGGGCGTCCTGCACCGGCACTTCGCCGACTTCGACGACTTCCTCGCCGAGCTCGTGCGAGACCGTATCGCCCGGATCGACGACCAGACCGCCGCCCTGCGCGAGTCCGCCGGAACCGGCACCGTCGCCGGCAACCTCACCGGCGCGCTGATGGACCTGTTCGACCCGGTCGCGGTGGCGATCGTCAGTCTCGTCATCTTCCGGGACGAGCTGCGCGCCCGGCTGCGCCACGCCAGGCCGGGCCACGGCATCCCGGTCATGACGGAAGCCGTGGCCATGATCGCCTGCTACCTCAACGACGAATGCGAGCTGGGCCGCATCGCGGTCGACGCCGACGTCGACGCGCTCGCACTCTCACTGATCGGGGCCGGGCACCTGCTGTTCGCCGACCGTGAAGCCGCCCCGGCGGAGGCCGAAGCCGTCGGCAAGGTCGTGACCGCGGTCATCGCCGACGTCGTACAGAGACGGCTGCTGTGAACCCCTGAACCGCTTGACGCACGGCGTTACGGGGGGCAGTTCCGCGAAGCCCACGTCCGTCTCGTAGCGCGAAGTCGACGGACGCCCGCTCGCGAAGGACCGAGCGTCGCGATCAACGCACCGGGGCGCCGGGCTTCCCCCGTTATGGAACCTGGCCGACACTGAACGCATGTCGAGACGCACACTGGTCTGGTCGGGCGTAACCGTGGCGCTGGCAGCCCTGGTCGCGCTGGGATGGTATTTCATCGCGGTCGGTCTGGATCGTGCCGACAAGCTCGCCAGCGTGCTCGGCGCCTTCGTCGGGCTGCTGGGACTGGGGCTGGCGGTTTTCGGCGCCGTTTCCGCCCGCCCCGAAGTCGCCGAGCCCGCACCCGAGCCCGGTGGTGTGCACAACGAGATCAGCGGCACCGTGCACGGCAACGCGGTACAGGCCAGGGATATCGAAGGTGGGATCACCTTCGATGCTCCAAAGCCCTACAGACCACAGGAAACGGACTGACCATCCCGGATCGTGCCTCCGATGGAGTCCTGGGCGGTGATGACACCGGCTTTTCTGTCCCTTCTCATTGAATATGAGAGTTTCCGGCAGCAGAGAATCCCGCACGCACTGTTCCTGCCATGATGTTCTCGGCGTCTTCGGAGTCCACCGACAACCAAGATCAAGCATCGACGTGCTCGATGTCGGAATGCGCGGCCATAGCGCGGTTCCGGAAAAGGCCCACTGCGGTCCGCCCCTGATCGACGACCGGCAGGTCGAGGCCGGTTCGGCGTCAAACCTTCGTAACCCTACGTACCGAAAATCGGCGCGAAGGTGCCGTGAACACCTTCCACTCAGCTCGTTTGCCCCCTGTTTCGGACAGGCGGGTTTTTTTCGGCTGTGTTCGCGCGATAATCCACCCATTCCGTTGTCCTAGTGTGCCGTCCAACATATGCTCCGCACAGGTAGAACGTACAGCCAAGCCAAGTGGAGGCGGGCATGGCTCGTTCCTGGGAAGCCGACCCTTCCGCGTCATTCGAGCGGCGATTAGGGAAGTCGGCCAAAGAGTTGGACCGTTCGGATGGCCGCGACGAATGCCCAGATATCTGGCAACTCGACAACGGTGACATCGCGGTGATCGGCAGGGACCTCACCGCCGCGTACACCCTCCGCCTGCCTGAGGGCGTGTCCCTCGCCCCGGACGAGCGACTGGTCGTCATCCCGGGCATCATGCTCAGCGCGGCGAAGGCGGACATCGCCGATGCTTGATCCCCGCGCTCCCTTCCTCGTTCCCGCACAGGGCGAAAGACTCGTCAGGGACGCCTACCGGCGCGACTTCCGGCAACGGGACGCGCAGATTCGCAACCGGGACTCCTGGAAGTTCGAGCGGCGGCAGCACTTCGAGGAACAGGGCAGTCCCAGCCATGACGCGTTTCGCCGGGGCGATTGGGAGGAAGCGCTGCGGCTTCTCGACGAAAGGCGAGACGACCTGCTCGCGGTCACCCGGGAGGACGAACGCCGCGGTTCCTTCTTCCACCGGGTACGCGTGGTCGAGAGGCCGCTCACACCATATATGCGGTGGGAACTGCACTCGCTGCGACTGCGTGCCGAATGCGGCGAGCGGGTCCGTGTGGTCGGCGTGGAAAAGGTGACTGCCTCGGAGAGGGCCGCTCCACTGCCGGAAGTGGTCATCCTCGGCGGCCGAACTCTCTACCACGTTCTCTACACCGAAACCGGCGTCCCGAACGGCGCGGTTCGCTACACCGATCCCGGCCTCATCGGCGGTTGGGAAAAATACATCAAAAGCCTCTACGAGGCCGGTGAAGATGTGATGTCCTACTTCGACCGCGAGGTGGCACACCTTCCCTCGCCCACGACGAAGGCGGAGTAGGCGTTAAAAAGCCCGGAGAAGACGAGAAACACCCCGCCAGTTCGCATTCCGAACTGTCGGGGTCCTCGCGCGATGTCGTACAGGCCAGGGACGTCAGCGGCGGAGTCCACTTCCACGAGCACGGCAGATCCGACGCGAACCTCACCCCGCGGCAGCTGCCGGCCGATGTGCGCGGGTTCGTCAACCGCACCGGCGAGTTCGAAGAACTGAACACGATCCTGATCGGCGAAGACGGCGATCCGCGCGTCATCTCGGTGTGCGTGATCGCCGGGACCGCGGGCGTGGGGAAGACATCGCTCGCGCTGCGCTGGGCGTATCAGGTTCGGGACCGCTTTCCCGACGGGCAGCTCTACATCAATCTCCGCGGCTACGATCCGGGAGAGCCGGTCACCGCCCAGGAGGCCCTGCACCGTTTCCTGGTCGCTCTCGGCGTCCGTGCCCATTCCGTGCCGCAGGACCCTGACGCCGCCGCCGCGCTCTACCGCTCGCGACTGGCCGGCCGCCGGGTGCTGGTCGTCCTGGACAACGCGGCGACGCCGGACCAGGTCCGTCCGCTGCTGCCCGGGAGCGCGGGCTGTCTGACCGTCGTCACCAGCCGCAACCGCCTGTCAAGCCTTGCCGTACGCGACGGAGCCCACCGGCTGACGCTGGGCACGCTGCCCGAGCCGGAGGCCGTCGCGCTGCTGCGGGCCGTCACCGCCGGATACCGGCCGGAGGACGACGAGGACAAGCTCACCGAGCTGGCCCGGTTGTGCGCCCGGCTGCCACTCGCCCTGCGCATCGCCGCCGAGCGCGCCGTCAGCTACCCGCACATGCGGCTGGACGACCTGATCGCCGACCTGCGCGACGAGTCCGCCCTGTGGGACGCCCTGAGCACGGGAGACGACGAAGAGGCCGGAGCCGTCCGTACGGTGTTCGCGTGGTCCTACCGTGCCCTGCCGGAGCAGGCCGCCCGGCTGTTCCGTCTGCTGGGCCTGCATCCGGGCCCCGAGTTCGGCCTGCACGCCGCCGCGGCCCTCGCCGGGCTGCCTCCCAACCGGACCCGGCAGCTCCTTGACTCCCTGGTCGGCGCCCATCTACTGGAGCAGACGGCCCCGGACCGCCACCAGTTCCACGACCTGTTGCGTGCCTACGCCGCCGACCAGGCACAACAGGAGGAGCCGCCCGAAGGACAGGAGGCCGCGCTGCGCCGGGTACTGGACTGGTACCTGCACACCGCCGACGCCGCCCAGAGCTGGATCAACCCCGCCGAAGCCCGGCTGGAACTCGCCCCGCCGGCGGACGGCACGCATCCGCTGAGCTTCGCCGACTACAACGCCGCCGTGGACTGGTCCGAACGCGACCACACGAACCTCCTGCAGGCTGTCAGAGCCGCCGCCGCGACCGGGCAGGACCGGCTCACCTGGCAGTTGTCGGCCGTCCTGTCGAACGCGCAGTCCCCTTCGGCTCCGGTCGCCGACTGGCTGGCCGTGGGCCGCCTGGGGCTGGCCGCGGCCGGGCGGCTGGGCGACCGCGTCGCGGAAGGGCAACTGCTCACCGAGCTGGGCATGGGATACACCCGGATCAATCGCTTGACCGAGAGCCTCGAATGCCATCGGAACGCACTGGCGATCTGGCGCGAGCTGAGTGACCGGCTCGGCGAGGCGCACTCGCTCAACCTGATCGGACTGGCGCATCTCCGCACGAGGCGGCTGGACGACGCCGCACGGCACTTCGAGCAGGCCGCCGCCGCCTTCCAGGAGCAGGACTCCGCTCACTGGGAGGCCACCATGCTGTCCAACCTCGCCAGCACCCACTACCACGCGGGCCGCCTGCCGGAGGCCGCGGACGCCGTCCGGCGTGCTCTCGCCGCGCATCGATCCCTGGACAACCAGCGCGGTGAGGGCAACGTCCTACGCCTCATGAGCGACCTGCAGTGCGAGCGGGGAGAGGTGGAGGAGGCCATGAAGTCGGCTCAGGCCGCGCTGGACATCGCCCTCGGCCTCCGCCATCACCGGCTGGAGGGCTTCTGGCTCATCACCCTCGGCAACGCCCAGCGGGCCGACGGCCGGTTCGCCGAGGCGCTGGGTTCCTACCACCGCTCCGCCACGCTCCATCGCCGCCTCGGCGACCGCAGCCGGGAGGCGCTGGCCTGGCACGGCGCGGGTGAGACCTACCGCCACCTCGGCCGCCACGCGGAGGCGGCCGACTTCCACCGCCAGGCGGCCGCGGTCCATCACGAACTCGGTGACGCCTGGCATGAGGCCCTGGCGCTCGACGGCCTGGCCGCGGCTCTGATCGACGAGGAACCGGAGGCGGCCCGCCGGCACTGGGCGGGGGCACTGAGCCTCCTCGCCGGCTACGACGACCCGCGGGCGGTGGCGGTACGTGACCGCATCGGGCCGCGGGTGACGGGGACGAACTGAGCCTGCCGTCCGCCACGCCCGGCACCTCACCCGTACAGACGGCGGCATGATCGCCCCGGCTGTCGGCGTTCGACTCCGTCGGACCACCGGGCTCCACGAGTCGAAGACCGACGACCGGCGAGGCGACTCCATACGGCGCCCGCCTTTCCAAGCTTTGTCATGAATTATCACCCAGGAAAATACGAGACCCCTGACGGCCTTAATGGGAAATAAATAGTTATTCGATGAATTGTCCACTTGTATGCGAGAATCGCAGGTCAAGCGGCCAGTGGAAAGTCGCCAATAATTCTTTTTCCGTTGACACGACAGAGCGGAAATGACACGTTTACCAATGTCTGGCGCCATCACGTGAGATCAGCACCGTGCACTTTTTCAATCGCCGGACAGGATTCGCACGACAGTTCCTGCCCCTGCTCGACTCGACTCAGCACGGAGGTACGATCATGCGTCAATCACTCCGCAAGGTCTCCATGACGGCCGGCATCGTCAGCGCGGCGCTCCTCGGGATGTCGCAGACCGCGGCGATCGCGGTTCCGTCGGCGTCCGTCCTCGCACCCCCTCCCACCCCCGCTCCGGCCCCCGATACCGGCCGGGCTCCGGCAGGGGGCGAGGCGAGCCTGGAGAACACCGGTTCCGCGACGAACACCCGGGCGCTGTGCGTCTTCAACACCGCGGGGGACTACGTCCACGTCTCCTCGTCCGCCTTCGAGGCCTCCGGGCACGGCTGGTGGGTCAACGGCAACTGCAACGCCACCCTGGCGGTCGTCACCGTGCAGCTGCAGCAGTACTACTCCGACGGCAGCTGGAGAAACGCCGGCACGGCGGGCAGTGCGACGGTGCGGTCCGGCGGCGGCGCCGGCAACCGGGCGACCGGACGCGGCGGATGCAACAGCAACAGCCTGACGGGATGGCGTAGCGTCGTCGATGTGGACCTGGTCGGCCTGCCCGACGACCCGGGCAAGCTCTACACACCGAGCCGGAACATCTACTGCAGGCGATAGCGGAAGAGGGCGACGTGAGCATCAGACCCGACAGCACCATGTTCGCGGCTCTGCACGGCGAGCTGGTGTCACATCCGTGGCGAGATCCTCACGTCGCCTCCTCGGACGCGTACAGCCTGTTCGTCGCGAGGTCGTCCGCGCTGGGATGGCTCACCGAGGCCGTCGAGAACGTGTCCGGCGGCCTGTGGGGGATGAACGACGCCGGGCAGGGCCCGGAACCGTCACGCGTCGCGTGGTTTCAGGTGTCGTTGACCGAGCCGGTTCCCGACGGCCGGCCGTTGCCGGTCCAGCCGTTCCTCTCGTGTGCGGGCGACGTGGTGGCGCGTATCGGCGCTCCGCGCCTGCGCGCGGTGCAGCTCCTGCTGCCGGTGCAGAGCCTCGACGCCTCGACGCGGGCGAGAGCCGTGATACCCCTGCTCCAGGACGCCGGCTGGTTCGCCGACGGTGACCCGCGGTGGAGAACACCGGTGCGGGTGACGTTGGACGGCGGGCAGGAGCCGTCCATCCGCTCGGCGGCGCCCGAGATGCTCCGGTGGATGCGGGGTTTCACCCAGGACGTCTTCGCGTGCGACTCGGTCTCCCTGCCCGACGATCTGACCGACGATCTGACCGACGACGGCACGGTCCTGGAATCCCCCGTCATCGACGAGCTGTGGCGCGGGCCCGCCCGGCACCGGGCCACATTCCGCGGCGTGCTCACCGAGTGGTCGTTGGACGCGCTTGGCTGGCTGGCCGCCTTCCTCGCCGAGGCGGCCTCCCACAACGGGGTCGGCACCCCGTTGATGCTCACGGCCGACCGGCCCGAAGGATCGCGTTCACCCGCCGATTGAGCCGGACGCCATCGCGTGTACTTCATGACAGCTTCGTTGCCGACACCCCATATCGCAGGACTTCGCAGAGGGTTCTCTGTCAAGAGTCCTCTGCAAAGTATGGTCTGCGGTTATTCGGTCTCGCACAGAGCGCGGGCCTGGTCCATGGTGGCGTACGCGGCGGTGTCGCCGCGGCGGCCGAGGCCGCAGGATGCGGCCACATCGACGGTGCTGCCGACGGCCTTCTCGATCGTGTCGAGGAGGCGGCGTTGGTCGTCGACGGTTCGGTCCTCGTGCAGGAAACCGGCAACGAAACGGGTGGTGGAGGGCAGCCGCAGGCCGGTGAGTGGCCGGTAGAAGCGGGTGGCGGTGACCGGCGGTTCGTCGCCGGCGGCGAGGGGTGCGTGGATGTACTCCAGCGTGCGCCCGCTCGGCCACCCGTCGGCGATCGCGTTGGCCAGCCGTACCAGTGGACGGGTCGAGGAGAGGCGGCTGAGTGCCTTGTGGCCGAGGTCGCCGAGGCAGAGATGGATGCCGAAGCGGGTGCCGGTCGGCGCGTCGCGGACGGTGCGGTGCAGACCGGCGGCGAGGCGGGCGGCGGCGACGCCGCCGAGCGGACCGGCCTTCGCCACGAAGACCGTCTCCACCGGGACCTCCAGCTGGAACACGACGTCGGACGGCGACTTCGCGTGGATCGCCGCAATGTCACGGACGGTGGCCTCGCGGAAGGGCTGCCGGTTTCCGGCGATCCGGGTCGGTCCGAGCGTGAACATCGTCATGTCCAAATCACCGGGGACGCCGACCTGGAATGCGAGGTCACCCTCAACGAGCTTGTCGAACACCGGTCGGTTGATCTCGTACCAGCGCAGATAGCCCAAATCGAGGCTGTCCCCGCGTAACCTGTGCCCGCGCCGGACGCGGTAGTTGCGCTGATGCTTGTAGTCCGACCAGTCCCCTTCGCGGGCGACTTCCAGGTCCGGATGCCCAAGCAGACTCATGATCAGCCCAACGACCCAGATCCGCCGATCGCCGGTCTCTCCGTCCGGCAGCTGCCGCAGGTGCGGCCCGAGCCGCTCCAGAGCCCCCCGCATCGCCTCCTCGGCAGTCTCTCCAGGTAGCGTCCCCACCAGCAGCGCCTTGCGTCCTGCCATCTCGCTCCGTGCACCTTTCCAACGCCCACCCGGCGAGGTCAGGAGGCGACCACACTTCACACGCAATCGACGATCCGGGTGCGGCGCCGAAACATTTCCACACCCAAGGGCAGCCTGCCTAGAGCTATGGCGACATGGAACGAAAAATCCGTACTATTTGTGATCCGAGCCCTTGATCCGCTTGGCGCAATGTCAGCTCGTACGCTGCGCAACGGGGTGGGGGAACTCCAGGCCGACGTCGCAGGCGCGCGGTCGTTCGGCGAGTTCGGCCGGCGCGAGGCCGCGGCCGAGCCACTTGTGCTCGTGGACGACCAGGGGGACCGCGACGCCGGAGGCGCACGTCTCGCGGGCCAGGGTGACGGCGCGCTCGAGTTCGGATGGACCTGACCCACCGTGCCGCACGGCACCGTCCGCGCTCTCCTCCGTCTCGGTCCGTTCCTTCCGCCGACATACGCGCCATATGCCAAAATGATCACGCCTCCCGGAGGCGTGAATCGGTCCATCCGGATTGCCGAAAAGGCGCTCAGCGCCATCAGGAGAGGATGTCGGTTGTCCGTGACGGATCTGGAGCTCGCCGGCGAGCTTCGCGAGCTTGCCGATCATCCCCACCTGGCGGCCCGTCAGGACCAGCTACGTGATCTCGCGGACGCGGTCGCCGATCCCGACATGGCCGGACACTGGTGCGAGGTCGACCTGTTCGCCGCCTTCTCCCCCGACGACACCATCCTGGTGGACGGGGAACCGGCGGAGAGCACGTCCTCGCCGAGGAGGCCGGGATGGCGACGGGGGCTCAGCGGCGCCGTCGGTCCCGCCCTCGTCTTCGTACCGATCTTCATCACCTGGCTCGGCCTGATGATGGCCACCGGCGCCTACGGCGACGTCCTCGCGGCCGGTGGCGTGGAGGCGGCCCGGCGGCCCTTCCTGGAGATGTGGCAGCAGGGCTTCGACGGCCGGTTGCCCGGGTTCTTCAAGTTCGACAACATCGCGCTCTGCACCCTCGCGGCCATCTTCTGCCTCATCTGCTGGACCGTGTTCGAGAACATCACGCGGAACAGCAGGGAGGACGCCTCGGAGCGGGAGCTCCGTGCCCTCCGCGTCCGGCTCCGCGGGGCACTGACCGAGGCGAGCCTGGTACTCGGCCAGGTACGGCTCTCCGCGCCGGAGCGGTTCGGGGCCGAGCTCAACAGGGCGGCGGCCGACATCGGCTTCGTCGGGACCACGGCGCGCAAGGTGCACACCGAGCTGGTCGAGGCGCTCACCCTGACCCTGGAGGCCACCCGTAAGACCACGGACGCGCTGGCCGGTAGCGCGATCGACGTGCGCGACGCCGTCGAACACCTGGGCGGGCACCTGGCCGCCGTCAACAGCACCTGTGACGACCTCGCCGCGGCGGTGGCCCGGTTCTCGGCCGTGATCGACACCGTGGGATCCACGGCCGGCCGTGCCGTCACCGATGTCGGGAACCAGTTGTCGACGACCATCTCCCGGACCACCCTCGACATGCGCCAGGCGTTCAACGACGAACTCGTACGATCCATCACGTCGGTCCAGGGCAGCGTCTCCGGTCTGAATCTCCGGATCAACGAGCTGGTCGGCGTGACGGCGGGCATCGGCCATGCCGTCGACCGCGCGGCCATCTCGATCGATTCGGTCGGCTCCTCGACGGAGAAGGCGGTCGACCTGCTCGGCGCACGGGTCACCGACACCATCGCGGGCACGGCCAGGGAGCTGCACCGGACCTTCGAGGGCGCCGGTACGGAGATTCGGGAGGCCCTGGAGAGCTGGTCCGCCGTCGCCGGGACCCATGCCTCCCGGGTCGACACCACCATCGAGACGGTCACCCTGCTGGAGCGGACGAGGGAGGCGCTCGACCGGCTTCCCAGCGCGCTCGCGAGCGCGCTGGCCGACCTGCCGTCGAGGGAGCTCGCCGAGCGCGAGGTGACCGGCTCGGAGCGGGCGAGCACCCGGCTGCGGCTTCCGGCCGACGGCCTCTGGACTCTCCCGGCGGGCGGTCCCGGCAAGGAGGGCGGCCCCGGCGAGAATGGCGGGAACGGCAAGGACAGCGGGAACGGCGAGGACCCCAACGGCGGCGGCGGCCGAGCCGACGGCGGCGACAACGAACACGCCATCGGCAACGGCAACGGCGGAACAGACGACAGCGGCGACGACGAGCCGGACTCACGCCAGAGAGCCCGAACCTCGCAATGACCGCCCGCCGAAGAACCTCCACCACGACCCTGCTGGCCGGTTGGCTCTTCGCCGACCTGCTGCTCGGACTCACGATCATCCTGCTGGGAGCACAGGCACCACCCCCCTCGCCCACCGACCCCGTGGCGGACACCGCTCGACTCCAACCGGGTCCCCTCCGGTCCCCGGCCGACTCCGTTCGGTCTCCGGCTGAAGAACCCTCGGCCGAAGGGCCCCCGGTCGAAGATCCGGCTCAAAAGCCTTCGGCCGAAGGGCCTTCAGCTGAGAAGCCCTCGGAGAGGGAAACCTCGGAGAGAGAGCCCCGGACCGAGGATCCCCCGGAGGAGAAGATCCCGGCCGAGAAGGAGCCGGGAGAGAAAAGTCCCGCCCGGCCCGCCCCCTCACCGTCCCCCTGCACCGGCCTCGTCGGAGGTGTCCGGGCGAAACCGGTCACGCTCTCGTTCCGGGTCACCCCCGGCGCCGGTGACGTCGTACTGGCCGCACAGGTCCGCCAGGAACTGCGCAGGCACCGGGAGAACCTGGCCGGGCGGCGCGTCGGCATGGTGCTCACCTTCGGCTCCGACTCCGACGGCGGCGCCAGCGGCGGCGTTCAGCTGGCCACCCGGGTCAACACGGCCATCCGCGAGACGTACCCGCGCATCTTCGGAACGGCCGTGACCCGGAACTTCCACGACCTCTCCGCCCCGAACGGGTCGATCTCCATGGAGATCTACTTCGTCACCCACGGCTGCGCCTCGGCATCCCCGAACTCGAAGGCACCTGACGTCGGGCAACCGTGAGAAGGACAAGGTGATCTTTTCGAAGGTCACGACCGGCCCGTGACCCCGGCCTCTGAGATCAGTAGCGGGGTTTGCGGCTCAGGGCCACTCCGGCTATCAGGAAGATGCCGCCGACGACTCCGGAACCGATGGCTCCGGGGGTGTTGGGCGGGGTGGTGCTGGCCTGCATGACGGCGGTGACGAGGCCCATCACCGCGCTGATGTAGCAGAAGATCGTGATGAAGATCTTGACGTTGGTGCTCACTGGATTCCTTCGGTGGGGTGACGGCCGTTCTGAGAGGCGTCGGGGGCGGTACCGGCTGCGGTGAACCCGAGGAGCATCACCCAGGCGTCGGGGTCTGCGCGGAACCGGTTCCAGCGGTCGGCGGCGAGGGCGAACTCGCGGAGCGACAACACTCCGGCGGTCACGAGCGGCTGTAGCCGTCCTGGGCCGAGGTGGGGGGCGAAGTCATCCGTGGGTCGGGTGTCGTTGGTGGTGGCGAACGGGCGGAGGGCGACCTCCGTGAAGCCGGCGTCCCGGAGCAGGCGGGTGAGGCGGCGGCCGATCGTGCGGTCACCGCCGGCGGCCTGCTGGGTCGCCGCCATCTTGGCGTGGATTCCCACCAGTTCCGGGTAGACCGGGTCGGCCAGTCCCCAGCAGGAGGCGTCCACCTCGGTGACCAGGATGCGGCCACCGGGGCGGAGGATCCTGCGGGCCTCGGCGAGGGCCGGTGCGGGATCGGGAAGGTGCTGAAGGACGTACCTGAGGAGTACGTACTGCGCGCTCGCCGTCTCCAGGGGCAGGTCGGCGGCATCGGCGACGATCAGCTCGGCGCCGGCGCCCTCGGCATGGGCGAGCAGGTCCGGGTCGATGTCCACGGCGACCAGTGACAACTCGGGCAGCGCCCGCCGCAGTCGCCTGGTGATCGCGCCGGATCCCGCGCCGATCTCGACCAGCGGGCCGCCCGACGCGGTCAGGCCCAGTTCGCGCAGCAGGTTCAGCTCCTCGTCGAACGAGAGCTCCGCCTGCGCCTCCAGCCGCGCCAGCTCACCCGCCAGCCCACCCGCGGTGGTGGTGGCGGGGTTGTACGAACCGGCGTTCGGGGTTGAGGAAACGGGATCCGGCCGACCCGGGTACGAGGTCGGGGGGTGCGGGGGGGTGGGGAGAGTGGTCATCGGGGGCTCACGATCATGTGCATGCCGTGCTTCGGCCGTAGCGTCACCAGTGCCTCCGGTTCCACCGGGAAACCGGGTTCCAGCGTCAGCCGTACCGACTGAGAGAGCATCGCCAGGACCAGCGTCGCCTCGATCAGCGCCAGGTGCTGGCCGATGCAGATGCGCTCGCCGCCGCCGAACGGCAGGTACAGATGACTCGGGAGGTCGACGCCGTCGAAACGGTCGGGTACGTACGCATCCGGGCGGTCCCAGTAGCGGGGGTCACGGTGCAGGACCCACTGGCTGACGCAGACGAGCGTGCCCGGCCGTACCGGATGGCCGTCGAGCTCGTCGGGGCCGGTCGCGCGGCGCGAGATCAGCCAGACCGGCGGGTACAGGCGCATCGCCTCCTGTACGGCCCGGCGGCAGAGCGGCAGGTCGGGCAGGTCGGCGGCCGTGGGCGGGCGTCCGCCCAGCACCCGGTCGACCTCGGCCCGGATGCGTTCCGCCTCCTCGGGATGGCGGTCCAGGAGATAGCAGGTCCAGGTCAGGGCCTTGGCGGTGGTTTCGTGACCGGCCATGATCAAGGTCAGTACCTGGTCGCGGAGGTCGGCGTCGGACAGGGCGCCGAGCATGGTGTCGAGCAGGGTGCCGGTCGCGGCGGGAGAGGCCCGGCGGGAGGCGATGACGGTGCGCGTCATCATGTCGAGCAGGGCGCGGGCGCGTGCGTACTCCCGCCGGCGGCGGCTCGTGTCCGCCGGATCGGGATCGGGGTCGGGTACGTAGTGGCCGATGAAGCGATTGACGGCGTCCACCGCGCGGCCGAACCCGTCGCCCGCCGCGCCGAGGTCCACGTCGAGCACCGCGCGGGTCAGGATCGACAGGGTCAGCGAGGTGAGGTGGTGGTCGATCGGCTGGGGTGCGCCGGTCTCCGCGGCGGCACGCCAGCGGGTCAGCAGCGCCGAGGTCTCGTCGGTGATGATCTGGTCGAAGGAGGCGACCGCGCTGCGGCGGAAGGCCGGGGCACAGAGCCGGCGCTGCCGGGCCCATTCCGCGCCGTCGCTGGTGAGCAGGCCGTTTCCGAGTAGCGGGCGGAGCATGTGGTCGTCGGGCGTGTTCTCCTTCGTGTAGTTGCCGACGTTGTCCTTGAGGATGTGCCGGGCGAGATCCGGGCGGTGCGCCATGAACACGGGCTCGCCGTTCGCATGGTGGCCGGTGACGTCCCCGTAGCGCCGGGCCAGGCCGGTCACGAACCCCAGTGGGTCGCTACGCATGCGTTCCATGTCCACCGGGCCGGGCGGGCCCGGGGGCAGCTGCGTGCCGATAGTCGTCACCGACGCCTCCGCTTAACGGTGCTTAAGTATCTCCGATACGTATTCACAAGTACCGGATATACGTATTGAATGTCATTGATGAGCACATCCGTACTGTGGCATGCTGCCAATGTAACACTGCGTTGATGAAGGTATCAATACTTACATCAATGGCGAACAACTTAAGTCTTGGTATATGCCGCAGGCCATGCGACAGTCCTTTCAGTTGCCGACGCAGAAAGCAGCGGTAAACAAACAGAGGGAGAATGACATGGCGCTCGAACCGCAGGAGCGGGCAGAATTCATCAACGCCTACACCCGCACCCTCATCACCGCCTGGTCGGACGAGGAGTACGCGGCCCGGCTGAACGCGGACCCGCGCTCCGCGCTGGCCGAGTCCGGTCTGACCATCCCGGAGGACGCCGAGATCGTCATCGTGCGCCACATCCCCGAGGGGCACGAGGAGGGCAACCTGGACGTCCAGGTCGGCCTCTGGGAGGTCGGCCTGGCGACCGGCCAGTACGAGCTGCACATCCCCGAGACCCCGGTGGTCGACGCGGCCGAGCTCAGCGAGGGCGACCTGTCCGACATCGCGGCCGGCGCCAACGCCGCGGAGGCCTGCTACTACTGCTGCTGCCCGTGCTGCTGCTGCACCTGATCCACCGATTCTCCGGCATTCACCGAATTCACCGAATTCACTGAACACGCTGGATCTCCAAATTCGCCATGCCGTTCCCGTTCCCGTCTCCATCGGAGGAGTAAGTCGATGGTTTCCGCCGCCGCGGAAAACGACCCGGTCGCCGTCACCGGCCTGAGCAAGCGTTATGGAGAGCACCCGGTGCTCACCGATCTGAGCCTGCGGGTACACCGTGGCGAGGTGTTCGCCTTGCTCGGGCCGAACGGCGCGGGAAAGACCACGACCGTCGAAATACTGACGGGCGTGCGACGGCGGAGCGGTGGAGACGTGGAGGTCCTCGGCCAGGATCCGGCCAGGGACCCCCGGGAATGGCGGGCGCGTATCGGGGTGGTCGGCCAGTCCACCGGCGCCTACCCCGATCTCACCGTGGGTGAGGTGGTCAGGCAGTTCGCCGCCATGTACCCCAGGCCGCTGCCGCCCACGCAGGTGCTCGACATGGTCGGTCTGGGAGCGTACGAGAAGAAGAGGACGACGGAGCTCTCCGGCGGCCAGCAGCGCCGCCTGGACGTGGCCGTCGGCGTGATCGGCGATCCCGAGTTGATCTTTCTGGACGAGCCCACCACCGGGCTCGATCCGGTCGCCCGCCGTGAGGCGTGGGACCTGGTGCGGTTCTTCTCCGCCCGCGGCCGCACCACGGTGCTCACGACCCACTACCTGGACGAGGCCGAGACGCTGGCCGCGCGGGTCGGCGTGATCGCGGGCGGGCGGCTGGTGGCCTGCGCACCGCCGGGCGAGCTGGGTGGGCGTGCGACGACCTCGGCCGCCGTGTCCTTCCGGCGCTCCGAGTCGCTGGCCGGCCGGGAACTTCCCGAGCTGCCCCGTGGAGCGGTGCTCGA
The DNA here is from genome assembly GCF_040678965.1 of Streptosporangium sp. NPDC049248. NCBI lineage: Bacteria > Bacillati > Actinomycetota > Actinomycetes > Streptosporangiales > Streptosporangiaceae > Streptosporangium > Streptosporangium sp. NPDC049248. Next base: position 290,116 of record NZ_JBFAQY010000003.1, on the reverse strand, counting down.
ACCGGGACCGACGGGCGCGGGTGACCTGGTCACCGTGCTGACCTCGGAGCCGACCCGGCTGGTGAGCCTGCTGGCGTCCTGGGCCGAGACCGAACTACCCGAGCTGATCGTGCACCGCCCCACCCTGGAAGAGATCTACCTCAACCTCATCGACCGGCACCGACAACAGCCGGAGGAGAACAAGTGAGCGTCACCGATTCCGTTCGTGCCCCCGGCCGGGAACTCGGGGAGGGGTTGCTGCCCGGACTGTGGCGGGCCAGTGCCGCCCGGTCGTCGGTCGAGCTGAAGTCGTTCTTCCGCAACAGGCAGTCCCTGGTCTTCACCCTTTTCTTTCCGGTGATCCTGCTTGTGGTGTTCGGTGCGATCTTCGACGGCAAGGTGGAGGGCACCCAGACCGATTTCCGGCAGGTCTTCATGGCGGGCATCGTGGCCGCCGGGGTGATGAGCACCGCCTTCTCCGGGCTGGCCATCAACATCGCCATCGAGCGGGACACCGGCCTCATCAGCAGGCTGGCCATGACGCCGATGCCCAAGCCCGCCTACTTCATCGGCAAGCTGGTCAAGGTCGTGGTGACCACCGTGGTGGAGACGGTGCTGCTGCTCGGCATCGCGGTGACCGCGTTCGGGTTGCCCTGGCCGAGCACCGCGCACCGCTGGTTCACCCTCGCCTGGGTGCTGACGCTGGGCACCGTCACCTGCGCGCTGGCCGGGATCGCCTACAGCGCGGCCATCCCGAACAGCCGGTCCGCCGCGGCGATCGTGACGCCGGTGTTCATGGTGCTGCAGTTCATCTCCGGGGTTTTCTACCCCTTTCACCAGCTTCCCGAGTGGATGCAGAACACGGCCGCGCTCTTCCCGGTGAAGTGGATGGCGCAGGGGTTCCGTTCGGTGTTCCTGCCGGACGGCTTCACCGTCGTGGAACCGGCGGGCGGGTGGGAGCTCGGCCGCATCGCGCTGGTCCTCGGACTGTGGGCGGTCGGCGGCCTGCTGCTGACCGCGTTGACGTTCGGCTGGCGCAACGCGCGTGTGCGCTGATCAGGTAAGAGATCGCAAGGGAGACTGACGCGTGACGGTAGGCACCCAGATCCGCTTTCCTGCCCACCTGGCTCACCCCTTCTCCCCCGCGGGACGGGCCGATCCCTATCCGGCCTACGACTGGCTGCGGGCCCGCGCTCCGGTCCACCACGACGCGGCGTCGCGGCTCTGGCTGGTGACCGGGCACGCCGACTGCGCCGCCGTACTGCGTGACCAGGGTTTCTCGGCGAGTGCCGGGCAGCAGGGGCGGGCGCGCGACGAGGAGCTGCCGCCGTCGATGCTCACCACGGACCCCCCCGATCACACCCGGTTGCGCGCCCCGGGGCTGCTGCTGCTCGGACCCGCGGCGATCGCGTCGGTGGCCGAGGCGATCGCCGCCGACGTGGACGGGCTTCTCGACCGGCTGGCGGAGCGGTCCGTGGTCGACGCGGTCGCGGAGATCGGCGGCCCGCTGGCCACCTCGGTCTTCCTGCGGCTGTTCGGGCTGGCGGAGAGCGACCGGAAGGTCTTCGCGCAGCTCGCCCAGGCGGCCTCGATCAATCTGGACCCGCTGGCCGGGCCGCAGGTGGCGGCGCTGGGCAGGTCGGCCATGGGAGAGCTGACCCGGTTCCTGGACGCGCACTGCGCGTCCGCGCCGCCCAGCCCGCTGGCCCGGCTGGCCGCCGACGACCGGCTGAGCAGGCCGGAGATGCTGGGAGTGCTCGGGCTGGCCGTGGTGGGCGGGTGGCAGCCGCTGGCCGAGGCGATCGGCAACGCGCTGTACTGGCTGCTGCCCCGGCCCGAGGCGCTGGCCGCGCTGCGCGAGGGCGGCCGCGAGCCGGCGCGCGTCGCGATGGACGAGTTGCTGCGGCTGGAGGCGCCGATTCCGTTCACCGCCAGGGTCGCGACCCGGAACGTGGCACTGCCCGGGGGGCAGGTGCCCCAGGGGGCCAGGGTGCTGGCGATCGTGGCCGCCGCCAACCGGGACCCGGCCGTTTTCGAAAGGGCCGGGGAGCTGGTGCTCGACCGGACGCCCAACCCGCACCTGGCCTTTGGCGGAGGGCCGCACTTCTGCCTGGCGGCGCAGCTCGTCCGACAGACCGGGGCGGTGCTGCTGGCCCGGCTGGCCGAGCGGTTCCCCGCCGCGTCGCTGGCCGATCCGGAGCCGGCCTGGGCCGGCACGTTGATCCCCCGGCGGCTGCGCGCCCTCCCGGTGCGGCTGGGAGGCGGGGATGCGTACTGAGGTCCTCGTGATCGGCGCCGGCGTCAGCGGGCTCACCTGTGCCGACCGCCTGGCCAGGGCCGGGGTGCGCACCGTGGTCGTCGAGGCCAGGTCACGGGTCGGCGGGCGGATAAAGACCTTCCGGCCCGCGGACGGCGGGCCCCCGCTGGAGCTGGGCGCGCAGGTCGTGCACGGTGACCGCAACCCTGTCCACGGGCTCGTGGAGACCGGGCCGGCGCCGCGGCCGACCGCGGCCCGGGTGATCAGCGGGCGGGTGGGCCGTCCCATGGGGGCGCTGGCCCGCACCCCGCATCCGCCCTGGTTGCTGGAGGCCAGGCTGCACGCGGAGGGCGCCGGGGCCGGCGGGTCGGTGAACGGCTGGCTCGGCGACGTCGGCGGGCCCTACCCGGTGGCGAGCGAGTGGTTCCGGCAGATCTGGGCCGCGGACCCGGACCGGCTCAGCGCCGCCGGTGTGGCCGCGGCCCAGCGGGGGGACGACGGCGGGCCGGGAGAGTACGTCGTGTCCGGCGGGTTCGACCTGCTGCCGCGACGGCTGGCGGCGGGGCTGGAGGTGCACACCGGACGCCCGGTCCAGGTGCTCGGCTGGTCACCGGGGCGCATCGCCGCGCTGACGCAGGCCGGGACCGTGGAGGCGGAGCGGGTGGTGGTGACCGTGCCGCCCGCCGTGGTGACCCACGGCACGCTCACCATCAAGGATCTGCCCGAGCACAAGATCGAGGCTGCCCGGGAGCTGGCGGCGGGTGACGGCTGCTGCGTGGTCGCGACCCTGTCGGTGCCCGCGCCGGAGACCGCGTCGGTGTTCGACGCGGACGGCGTCAGCGGCTTCGTGAGCTGCCGCGAGGGGCGCCCCGAGGCGTTGATCGTGGCCAAGGACGCGGCGGCCGCCTGTGTGCGGGCCGCCACCGGTCCCGATCTGTCGGCCATGCTCACGGTGGCGCTGCCCTGGGCGGCGGGGGCCCGGGTGCTGGAGCGGCGGATCGCCGACTGGGGGGCCGACCCGTGGAGCCGGGGCGCGTTCACCGCGCCGCTGCTCGGCGCCGAGCGGGCTCCCGCGCGCTGGGCCGAGCCGGTCGCCGACACACTCTTCTTCGCGGGTGAGGCCACGGTCTCGGGAACGCGACTGCCGTGGGTTCAGGGGGCGATCGCCAGCGGGGTGCTCGCCGCCGACCGGCTCCTGGAGGCGATGGGCTGATGACGGCGCAGTTGGGGAAACCACATTCCGGCTGGTACCTACCGGCCTTCACCTCCGAGCTGACAGCCGAGGTGACCCCCCTGGAGATCGGGACCCGGCGGCTGGTGGCCGTGCGGGACGAGGCGGGGATCCGGGTCTTCGACGCCGACTGCCCGCATCGGGGCGCGCATCTCGGCTACGGGGGACGGCTCTCGGGCGACTGCCTGGTCTGCCCGTTCCACGGCCGCCGGATCGCGCTGGGCGACACCACCAGGCGGTGGTCGGTACGCGAGCACCACGTGATCGTCTCCGGCGAGGCCGTGTTCGTCCGGCTCGCGGACACCCCCGACGACGACCGGGGGCTCACCCGGGCGCTCAAGGAGCTGGGCGGGACCCATCCGCTCACCGCGGCCGTGATCAAGCCGGTGGACGTCGATCCTGCGATGATCGTGGAGAACGCCTTCGACATCGACCACTTCACCGAGGTGCACAAGGTGCCGCGGCTCCGCGGGATGGCGCACCGGGACGGGGACGAGGGCGAACTGATCATCGAGGGCGAGTTCGTCATGGGGGCCAAGCCGGGGAGCACCTCCGGTCCTTCGGTCACCCGGGCGCGCTTCCTGGCGTGCGCCTACAGTCCCGGCGTGGTCGTCACCCGGTTCGGGCCGCCGGGGTGGGAGCAGGTCATCGTCACCGCCGCCGTGCCCCGGGAGAGCGGCGGGTGCGTGGCGCGGGTGGCGATCGGCGTCCGCCCCGAGCAGCGGGGCGAGCTGCCGCTGCTCATCGGCGGCAGCGAGCGGGCGCTGGCCGAGGACGCGGTGGTCTGGGAACGGTTGAATCCGCGGGTGGTGCCCCGCTTCGACGGCGGGGACGCGGCCGTGGTGGCCTACCGGAGGTTCTGCGCGGGCTTTCGGGAGCCGGCGTGAACGGGCTGCGCGTGGTCGAGTCGGGGACGGGTCCTGCGGTGCTGTGGCTGCACGGCTACACCATGGACCTCACCCTGTGGGAACCGCTGTGGGGGCTGCTGCCCGGCTGGCGGCACATCGGTGTGGATCTCCCCGGTCACGGCGGCTCCGAGCCGCTGCGGCCCGGTGTGACGCTGCCCGCCCTGGCGGCACGGCTGGCCGAGATCGCCTCGGCCGAGCGGGCGGACCGGGTCGTGGGACTCTCCTTCGGCTCCTGCGTCGCGCTGCAGATGGCCCTGGAGGCACCCGAGGTGGTACGTCACCTGGTGCTCGCGGCGCCGACGCTCGGCGGTGCGCCACCCGACCCCGCGGCCAGGCGGCGTTACCTGGAGCTCATGATGTTGCGCAGGGCGGGCGGCGCGCGGGAGCAGATGGCCGAGCTGTGGATGAGCTCCCCGCCGGACATCTTCCGCGGCACCGAGGCCCATCCGGAACTGCGTGCCCGGCTACGCGAGGTGATCGGCAGGCACTCCTGGGCCGAGCTGGACAGCGGGGCGATGGCGGGTCTCACCGCGCATCGGCACTCGGCCGAGGATCTGGTCCGGATCAGGGCCAGGACCACGGTGATCATCGGAGATTCGGATATGCCTGTCTTCGTGGACAATGCCAAAATGCTGGAAAAAATGGTGGCACAATGCGACATCCGCACGATTTACCACTCCGGACACCTTCCCCTGCTTGAATGTCCAGAGATGTCGGCTAAAGCCGTATTTGCGGGGCTGGCGTTATCTGAGAGAGTAGACACTGCTTGACCTGGTTGTAGAAATGCCTATAAAAGGACAACCGTAAGGGGGGGATAGTTGCCCCTGTTATTGAGTTTCTTCGGTATGACCGTCATGGTGCTGACCAAACTCGACCCCACCGACCTGGCGTTCCTGTTCGGCCCCCATCTGGTGGAGGCCGCCGAACCACAACTGGTCGTGAAGCTTCTCACCAACAAGTCCTCAGAGGGAGAACTGCTGGTCCAGCGTCCCGACGGGATGTTGCTACAGCGTCGCGTGTTCCGAGGATGGAGCACCATGCCACCACCGCTCCCTCCGTTCGCCGTACTCGACCATCTCTACCTGGTGATGCGTGCCGTCGTCATGGCCAAGGACGACATGACGGTCGCGCTGATCGGCAGTGCCTGCTCGCCCGGCGCCGGCGTGGCGGCCGCACTGGCCGGCCGGTCCTGGCGGCCGGTGTCGGGGCAACTCCTCGTGGTCGACCGGACCACCGGGCACACCCTTCCCTTCCACATCCCGCTGGACCTGCGCGGCAGCGCCCTGGAGTCGGCGAGAAGCGGCGGGTTGATCGGCCAGGAGCCGGACCCGGCGATCTGGCGGCAGGCTCATCCCGCACTGGCCGGGGAGTCCGTCCTGGTCCGCCCCGAGCGGCTGGGCCCGCCCGTCCCGATCACCGCCAGGCTGGCCCCACCCACGCTGGTCAGGCTCTGCCAGGGGGACGACGACCGCTGCAGGCTCGAACCCTGGTCGTTCCAGCCGCACATCTGGCCGCCGGCCGCCACGGAACTGGCCGACGCGCCCCGCTACCGGCTGCTCATGCCGGAGTTCGGCGGCGCGGAGGAGGCCGCGGCACTCATCGACGACAGGATCCAGAAGGAGCCCCCATGCCACGGCGGACCGCGTACGGACCGGGAACACCGTGCTGGGTTGATCACATCACTGTCGACCTGACCGGCGCGAAACAGTTCTACGGTGACCTCTTCGGCTGGGAGTTCACCAGGGAGAACAGCCGCGGATACCACCTGATCACCCTGCGTGGAGAGATCATCGGTGGCCTCGGTCCCAGCCCGATGGGCCCGGCCTTCGGCTCGTCCTGGAACGTCTACCTGGCCGCCAAGGACCTCGGCCACACCCGGACGGAGGTCGGGCGCCTGGGCGGCCGGATCGTGATGGGCCCGGTGCCCGCGGGCGAGAACGGCCGACTCTGCCTGGCGGTCGACCCCTCGGGGGCGGCGGTCGGCTTCTGGGAGGGCGGCCGGGACGAGGGCGTGGTCCTGGTGGACGAGCCCGGCGCCCTGTGCGCCTGCGAGCTGCACACCTCCGGCCGGGAGACGGCGACGGAGTTCTACCGGAGCCTGTACGGCGACGCGCCCCTGGTGATCCGCCCCTCCGCCAGAACCGGCTGGGTGCCGTTCTTCGGTGCCGGCGCCGGTGATGGCGACGGTGCCGGTGCCGGTGCCGTCGCGGCGGCTCTGGCGGCCGGGGCCCGCCCGCTGGAAGGCGGACTGCTCGCCGACCCGCTGGGCGCGGTCTTCGGCCTCACCACCCTAAATTAATCCATAAATGCGTATAAATACGTATTAACAATATTCACCGCACCTTGCGAGGATTAAACGGTTAGCAGTTTTCCTGCGGGAGGAGTATTCCATGGCGCCTGACGTGGTGGTCATAGGCGGCGGCCCGGCGGGAGCGATCTCCTCGGCACTGCTGGCCCGGGCCGGCGCCCGGGTGCGCCTGCTGGAACGGGACTTCTTCCCCCGGTACCACATCGGCGAGTCGATCTCCTCTTCCTGCCGGGCCATCATCGACCTGGTCGGCGCGCGGGAGAAGGTCGAGGCCCGCGGCTACCAGGTCAAGGAGGGCCTGCTGCTCCGCTGGGGCGCGGAGCGCGACTGGACGATCAACTGGCCGGACCTCTTCGGCGACCAGGTGCGATCCTGGCAGGTGGACCGCGCCGACTTCGACGACGTCCTGCTCAAGCACGCCGCCGAACAGGGCGTGGAGGTGGTCCACGGGGCCCGCGTGAGGAAGGTCGGCTTCGACGACGGCCGCGCCGTGGGCGTGGAATGGGTACACGAAGGGCACCGCCAGGAGACCGCGGCCGACTTCGTGGTGGACGCCTCCGGCCGCGCCGGCGTGCTCTCCGCGCAGCACTTCCGCAACCGGCGGCCGCACGACGTCTTCCGCAACGTCGCCATCTGGGGCTACTACCGGGGCGGCGCCCTGCTGGCCGACACCCCCAGGGGCGGCATCAACGTGATCTCCTCCCCCAACGGCTGGTACTGGGTCATCCCGCTCAGCGGCGACGTCTACAGCGTGGGCTTCGTCACCCACAAGGACCAGTTCCTGGCCCGCAGGTCCGCCTTCTCCTCGCCGGACGAGATGTTCCTGACCCTGGTCGCGGAGTCGGAGACGGTCGCGGAACTGGTGGCGAGCGGCGACTTCCAGGGCCAGGTCCGCGTCGAGCAGGACTTCTCCTACTCGGCTGACGGTTTCTGCGGCCCCGGCTACTTCCTGGCGGGCGACTCCGCCTGCTTCCTGGACCCGCTGCTCTCCACCGGCGTGCACCTGGCCATGTACAGCGGCATGCTGGCGGCCGCGACCATCCTGTCCGCGCACGCGGGGGAGGTCACCGAGCGCGAGGCGCTGGGATTCTACGAGTCCCACTACCGCAACGCCTACGGCCGGATGTTCTCCATGGTCGCCGGCTTCTACGAGCAGTACCGGGGGAAGAACAGCTACTTCTGGCTGGCACAGCGCCTGGCCAGGGGCCAGTATCCGGAGCTGATGAAGAAACGCGTCCGCGGCGCCCAGGCGCCCACCGACGGCGCCTTCGCCTCGATCACCGCGGGCCTGACCGACCTGGACGACGCCACCCGCGTCGGCGGTGCGGTGCCGCTGGACGCGATGGTGCTGGCAGGCGAGCTGACCGCGGGCCAGGACCGCGAGAACACCGCCGACAGCGCCGGCGCCGCCGGGCTGTATCTGGTCACCGAGCCGAGGCTGGGCATCGGACGGGCCACCGAGCCGGTGTCACCCCACTGATCAGGGGCCGATCAGGGACCGGTCACGGGCCGAGGGCGGCGGCCAGCTGGTGCCGCCCTCGGATACCGAGCTTGCGGTAGATGCGGCCCAGGTGAGTGTCGATGGTGCGCTTGCTCAGGCAGAGCCGCTCGGCGACCTCCATGCTGCTCATGCCCTGCCGTACCAGCTCGACGACCCGCTGCTCGGCGGGGGTGAGCAGGATCTGGGCCTGCGCCGGCCGCGCGTCCGGCGCGTGCTCCGGGCTCGCCGCCGGTTCGGCGGCGATCGTACGGGCCGCGGTGTGCTCGCCCAGCGCGTTGTACGCCTTGGCGGCGTGCGCGCGCCAGGGCAGGCAGGCGGGATTGGTGATGCCGCGGGCGGAGAGCCGGTGCCCGCAGTCGAGGAACAGGCTCAGCGCGGTGACGTGGTCGCCCGCCGCCGCCGCGATCAGTCCCTGGACCTCCAGGATCAGGCTCTTGATCAGGGGATGGGCGTCCGCGGGCATCGTCATCTCACGTACCAGCTCCGCGGCGTCCCGGGTGCGGCCCATCCGGATCAGGGCCCGCGCGCCACAGGCGCGCGCCGCCGTGGTCAGCACCCGCGCGCCGATCCGCTCGGCCCCCTCCCGCGCGTCGAGCGCGTCCCGCAGGCTGTCGTCCGAGTCGCCCCGCCGGTGGCCGATATCGGCCCGCAGCAGCAGCCCGAGCGCGTGCAGATCCGGCTGGTCCCAGGTGCGGGCGTCCTGCAGGATCCTGCCGCACACGGCCAGCGCCTCCTCCGGGCGCCCCGTCCAGCCGAACGCCAGCGCGGCGCCCACCAGCCCGGTCCCCGCGGGCCGATCCCGGCGGGAGCGTTCTCGGCAGGCCCGCGCCGCCAGCCGCCTGGCGGTGCCCGGATGTCGTCCGCTCGCCGCGACCATCGCCGCCAGCGCGCCGGCCAGCTCCTTGGCGGCCGAGTCCGGCACGCCCGACGAGGCCATCCGCACCGACCTGCGCAACCCGGCGCGGTACCCGGACAGCACTCCCTGCGCGGTCAGCCGGAGCAGCGGCTCCCTCGGCGGGTCCGCCATGCCCGCCAGCTCGTGGGCCACGGTGACGAACGGCCGGACCCCCACCGTGCTGGCGACCAGCGCGGGGCTGGCCAGGTTCAGCAGCGACCTGGCCCGCCTGACGGGGTCGGGCGCGGTGCTGACCAGCGTCTCCGCGTGCCGGACGCAGGCGTCCAGGTCGTGGCGGAGCTCGACCGTGCCGAGCTGCAGGGTCAGCTCGTGAATGGTGGCCGGATCGTCGGAGCAGGCCAGCGCGCGGCGCAGGTAACGGGTCGCGTCGTCGTACTCGCGGGCCGCGACCGCCTCGGTGGCCGCCCTGCGCAGCACCGGAACGCCCCAGTCGGAATCGGTGAGCATCAGGTGCTCGGCGGTCTGGGCGGCCGGCGCGCCCAGCCTGGCCAACAGCGCGGCCCCGCGTTCGTGCAGGCCGAGCCGGGTCTGGTTGTCGATGCGCGACAGTACGGCCGTGCGGATCAGCGGGTTGTGGAACCGCACGGGCGGCCCCGCCGTGATCAGCCCCGCCTGGGCGAGGGCCCGGCGGGCCTGCCGGATCTGCGGCTCGCCCTGACTCAGCAGGATCGCCGCCACGGTGACGTCGGTGTCCGGGCCCATGACGGCGAGCTGGGTGAGCAGTTCGTAGGCCACCGGGTCGTGGTCGTGCAGCCATTCGAGCACGGTGGCGGACAGGGCCGCCGTGCCGACCTCCAGCACCTGGTCGGGATCGGGCTCGCCCGGGCTGATCCTGGCCTGCCGCATCCGGCTGGTCAGCTGGCGCAGCACCAGCGGGTTCCCCTGCGAGAGCGTGTGGCAGAGCGCGGCCAGCTCCACATCGGGCGGCGCACCCAGCGCCTCGGCGACGAAGTCGGCCGTACAGGTGGCACAGAACGGTCTGAGCTGGACGAACCGCGCGTACGGCAGCTTGGCCAGATCCGTGCCCAGCCCGGCCGGGGGGCTGCCGGGCAGCGTGGCGATCATCATCACCGGCAGGTCGTCCAGGCGGCGCGCGATGTAGGAGAACCAGCGCAGCGACGGCGTGTCGGCGAAGGACAGGTCGTCGATCGCGATGACCACCGGCTGCTCCGCGACCAGGTCGCGGGTCATGTGGAACAGGCTGATCAGCAGGTCCTGGGTGGCGGCGCCGTCGTCGTCGGCGGCGGCGTGGTCGAACCGCCCGCGGGGCCGCTCGCCGGCGGACATCACCGGGTCGAAGAGCTGGCGGACCATGCCGTAGGCGAAATGGCTCTCGCTCGGGTGACAGCGCGCCCGCAGCACCAGACTGCGCGGGGGAAGCATTTCGGTCATGGCTCCGAGCAGGGAACTCTTGCCCATTCCGTTTCCGCCCAGGATCGCCGCGACGGTAGGGCGGCCGGCCCGTAGTTCGTCGAGAGCCTCTCGGAAGACAGCCAGTTCTCTGTCTCTGTGAAGAAGCGGTGCCATGCCTCATCGTCCCATTCTCCCGATACGGATCTCAACGGGTTCGGTACCCGTCTTTCTCGGCGATACCGGTTCAGGACCGGGCCACCGGCGCCGATCCCGGGCGTCCGGCGCGGTGATACCGAGGCGAATACGTCGGCGCCCTAAGTATCGGCCGCGCGATGCGTACGATTTTTTGCGCATTCACCATCCGGGTCCCCCCGTGTTTAAATCCGCACTGAAGAGGGTTGTCGAGAGCTTCATATAAAAAGGCGGATGCTGATGGAGAGTCCACGACTAAAAGCCCATTTCCATGTCGAGGTCGTGGACGGATCCCGGGTCTTCCTGTTCGCCGAGGGGAAGGACTTCCTGGTGCCGGGGAAGGCCGCCGCGGCGGTGCTCCCCTACCTCGACGGCCGCAGGACGGTGAGCGAGATCGTCCAGGAGCTGGCCGGGAGCGTTCCATTCACCACGGTGCTGACCACGCTGCGCCGCTACGAGGCGGCGGGGCACCTCGCGGAGGGCAGGCCGGACCTGCCGGAGAAGGTGCTGGCCTACTGGGACGCGCTGGGCATCGACCCGGCGGCCGTCACGAAGGGCACGCCGGTCACCGTCGCGGCCGCCGAGGGGGTGGACGCCGCCCCGGTCACGGCCGCCCTGACCGAGCTGGGGCTGAAAGTGCTCACCGGCGCGATCGACGAGGTGCCCGCCGAAGGGGTCTCGGTCGTGCTCGTGGACGACTACCTCGACCCGGCCCTGGAGCGGCGCAACGCCTCACAGCTGGCGTCCGGGCTCCCCTGGCTGCTGGCCAAGCCGGGCGGCGTCAGCCCGTGGCTCGGCCCCTTCCTCGATCCCGACCACACCGGCTGCTGGTCGTGCCTGGCGCAGCGGCTCAGCGGCAACCGCCAGCTGGAGCGCTACCTGGCGGGCAAGCGGGGCGAGCGGACGCCGTTCCACCCGGTGCGCGCGCAGATCCCGGCCGGACCGCTGGCGCTGGCCGGGATGCTGGCGGCCGAGGTCGCCAGGATCGTGGCGACCGGCGAGCCGGGCGCGCTCTGCGGCCAGATGGTCGCCCTCGACCTGGCGACCATGGAGACCAGCAGGCACGTCCTGATCCGCCAGCCGCAGTGCCCCTCGTGCGGCACGCCGCCCGACGACAACCCCAAGATCGTGCTCACCCCGCGGCAGGCCAACCACGTCACCGACGGCGGTTACCGGGTCGACCAGCCGCAGGACACGTTCGCGCGGCTGGAGCGGCACATCAGCCCGCACCTGGGCGCGATCACCAAGCTGGTCTCGATCGGTACCGACCCCAGCGGCCTGACCTACAGCTACGCCGCCGGCCACAACTTCGCCATGGTCAACGACAGCATGGACCTGCTCCGCCGCAACCTGCGCGGGCAGAGCGGCGGCAAGGGGCGCTCGGAGATCCAGGCGAAGGTCAGCGCCCTCTGCGAGGCGGTCGAACGGTACTCGGGGGTCTGGCGCGGGGACGAGCCCGTCATCCGGGCCGCCTACGCCGACCTGGATCCGGCGACGGCGGTGCACCCGGACCGGTTGCTGCTCTTCTCCGACGAGCAGCGGGCCGGACGCAAGGAGTGGAACGCCGACCCGGCGCACCGGCTGCAGCAGGTGCCCGACCCGTTCAAGGAGGACGTGCCGTTCGACTGGTCGCGGGCCTGGTCGCTGACCCGCGACGAGGAACGGCTGGTCCCCGCCGCCTACGGCTGGTACGGCCACCCCGACCTCTACCAGCACTTCTTCTGCATCGCCGACTCCAACGGCAGCGCGGCGGGCAACACCCTGGAGGAGGCCATCCTGCAGGGCATCTGCGAGCTGGTCGAGCGCGACTCCGTGGCGCTGTGGTGGTACAACCGGCTGCGCCGCCCCGCCTTCGACCTCGACTCGCTGGACGACCCCTACGTGGGCGAGCTGCGGGACTTCTACGGGGCCATGGACCGGGACCTGTGGATGCTCGACCTCACCACCGACGTGGGCATCCCGGTGTACGCCGCGGTCTCCCGGCGCCGCCACGAGGTGGAGGACGTCATGGTCGGCTTCGGCTGCCACCCCGACCCGCGCATCGCGGCGTTCCGCGCGCTCACCGAGCTCAACCAGTTCCTGCCGACCGTGGACCGGCGTGACGAGCAGGGCAACACGCTCTACCGGGTGGACGACCCGGAGATGCTGGCCTGGTGCAAGGAGGCCAAGGTCGACCGGGAGCCCTGGCTGCTGCCGGATCCCGGTCTCCCGCCGGTCACCGTCGGCCCACCCGCCCCCACCGACCTGGCCGTGTGCGTGCGCCGGTGCGTGGACTCGATCGAGGCGGCCGGATCCGAAGTGATCGTCCTCGACCAGACCCGTCCCGACCTGGAGCTGAACGTCGTCAAGGTGATGGCGCCCGGCCTGCGGCACTTCTGGCGCCGCCTGGCACCCGGCCGCCTCTACGACGCGCCGGTACGGCTCGGCTGGCTCGACCGGCCGACCCCCCAGGACGAGATCAACTCCTGGAACGTGTTCTTCTAAGCGAACGGTCCTCCCATGAACCCCATCATCGTCTCCCGGCTGCGCCGGGACGCGTCGTTCTCCGGTGAGCGCATCCAACTGACCACCACGGCTCTCGAACTGAGGAACCTGTCACCGGGACAGGGCACGGCCCTGAAGCTGCTGGCCGAGGGCGACCACGATGACGCCGCCCTGGCGGGCGCGGTCACCACGGCGGACGGCGAGGCGGGACTGCTCCGCTGGCACATGCTGTTCCGCGGGCTGAACACCTCCGGGCTGCTCGAACACGCCGCGGCGGTGGACGGCACCGCGGTGGCCAGGCTCTTCTCCGTCGGCCGGGGTCCGACGCTGCTGGCCGCGGCCCCCACCGGCCCGGTACGGCTGTCGCGCTTCGCCGAGGCGCGGGTGGTGGACGGCACGCTGACCCTGCAGACCCCCGGCCGCCACCTGGCCGTCGAACTGATGCCGCAGGCCGCCGGGCTGCTCGGCGAGCTGGCGACCTGGAACACCTCCGTACCCGCCCCGGTGCTGCGGCTGCTGGCCACGGCCGGCCTGCTGGCGCCGGGCGGTCCCGATGAGGACGTGGAGGTGGCCGAGCGCCCCTACGCGCAGTGGCACCCCGCCGACCTGGCCTTCCACTCCCGTACCCGCTTCCCCGCCTCGGTCGGCGGATACGGCGGGACCTATCCCATCAGGGACCGCTTCGCACCGGAGCCGGTCTCCCCACCGCCCGCCGGCACCCGGACCGTCGCGCTGCCGGTGCCCGACCTGGACGAGATCGCGGCCGGGGACCCGTCGCTCACCGAGGTGCTCGAACGGCGCCGCTCGATCCGCGCCCACGACCAGCGGAGACCGATCACCCTCGCCCAGCTCGGCGAGCTGCTCTACCGGAGCCTGCGCAGGCGGGGCACCATGACCGGCGGCGACGGCCAGGAACTGGCCGACCGGCCGTACCCGAGCGGCGGTGCCGTACACGAGCTGGAGGTCTACCCGCTGGTGACGGCGTGCGAGGGGCTGGCGCCCGGGCTGTGGCACTACGCGACCGACCGGCACGAGCTGGAACTCGTCGCCGAGCCGGGCAAGGCCACCGAGGCGCTGGTCGGCCAGGCTCGGGGCGCCGCCATGCTGGAGGCGGATCCACAGGTGGTGCTGCTGGTGGCGGCCCGGTTCGGCCGGGTGATGTGGAAGTACGAGACCGTCGCCTACCCGCTGGTCCTCAAGCACGTGGGCGTGCTCTACCAGACCCTCTACCTGGTGGCCACCGCGATGGACCTGGCCGTGTGCGGCCTGGGCGGCGGGGACGCCGCCGCCTTCGCCACCGCCTCGGGGCGCGACCCGCTCCTTGAGGGCACGGTCGGGGAACTCGTACTCGGCTCCCGGCCCCGGACGGAGGAGTAGACCGCGATGAGATTCCGCTACCAGGCGCTGCAACGGATGCGCGAGCCCGACGAGCTGGACTCCCCCACCCTGCTGGCCACCCCCCGGGGCTGGATCGCGGTCTTCGTCGTGATGATCGTGATGGCGGGCGGGCTGGTCTGGGCGTTCGTCGGCGAGCTGCGCATCTCGGTCGCCGCCCCGGGCGTGCTCACCCACCCGGGCGGCACGGCCCGCATCCAGAGTCACTACTCGGGGCTGGCCCGCCGCGTGCTGGTCCGGCCGGGCGACCGGGTGATCGTCGGTCAGTCCGTCGCCGAGCTGCAGGACGCCGACGGCAAGACCCAGGAGGTGGCCAGCCCGTTCACCGGCCAGGTGGTCGGCACCACGGTCAGCGACGGCCAGGTGGTCGCCGTCGGCACCACGGTCGCCACGGTCGAGCGGACCGACCTGCCCGACGACCGCCTGGTCGCCATGGTGTTCGTACCCGCCGACCGGGCGGCCTGGATCGCCCCCGGCCGCCCGGTCGACCTGGAGGTGTCCACCGCGCCCGCCGCGGCCTTCGGGCTGCTGCGCGGCCGGGTCACCTCGGTCAGCCGCTACCCCCTGACCGGTGAGGCGCTGGCCGGGCTGGTGGGCGGCGAGCTGGCCGCCAAGAGATACGCGGCGGTCCAGGCCCCCTTGATGATCATCGTGGACCTGATCCCCGACCAGGACTCGCATTCGGGGTACACCTGGTCGACCGCGCAGGGACCGCCCGTGCAGCTCGACTCCCAGGTGACCGTGTCGGCCTCCATCCACCTGGGCGAGCAGACGCCGTTCAACCTGGTGCTCGGGCGCTGAGCGGAGGAGGCACCGATGACGAACACGACATTGAACCCCGCGAAACCCGCGCCCAGGAAGCAGCCGCAGCCCCCGCGCCCCCGCAGGAAGAACCGCCACCAGGTGCCGACCGTGATCCAGATGGAGTCGGTCGAGTGCGGCGCGGCCGCGCTGGCGATGGTCCTGGGCCACTACGGCAAGCACGTGCCGCTTGAGGAACTGCGGGGCCGGTGCGGGGTGTCCAGGGACGGATCCAAGGCGTCCTCGATGCTCGCCGCGGCCCGCTCCTACGGAATGATCGCCAAAGGATTCCAGGTCGAGGCCGAACTGCTCCGCGACCAGACCGGGCCGGTGATCATTTTCTGGGCGTTCCAGCACTTCATCGTGGTCGAGGGACTGGTGACCCGGTTCGGCCGCACCATGGTCGCGATCAACGACCCGTCGTCGGGTCCGCGGCTGATGGAGTGGTCGGAGTTCGACTCCGGCTTCACCGGGATCATGCTGACCTTCGAACCCGGCCCCGATTTCAAGCCGGGTGGGGAACGCGCCAAGCTCAGCAAGGCGCTGCTCCAGTGGCGGCTGCCGTCCGGACGCGCCCTGCCGCTGGTGCTGCTGGCCAGCGCGCTGCTGCTGCTGCCCGGCATCGCCGGGCCCGCCTACTACCGGGTGTTCATCGACCGGGTGCTGAGCGGCAACTCCCCTGACATCCTGCCGCCGCTGCTGATCGTCATGGTCTTCACCGCGGCGGCCATCTTCGTGCTGACCTCGGTGCAGCAGTACTACCTCCTGCGGCTGGAGATCAGGGTCGGCCTGGTCGGCTCCGCTCGCTTCTTCCGTCACCTGCTCCGGCTGCCCATCGAGTTCTTCCTGCAACGCCGGCCGGCCGAGGTCGCCAAGCGGATCTCCACCAACGACACGGTGGCCGAGATCCTCTCCCGCGACCTCGCGCTGACAGTGATCAACATGGTCCTGGTGACGTTCTACGCCGCCCTGCTGGTCCGCTACGACGTGCTGCTCGGCGTCATCGGCGTCGGCATGGCGGCGTTGAACATCCTGGTGCTGCGCTGGGTCGCCCGGGCCCGCAAGGACGCGGTCACCGCACTGCGCACCGACCGCGGCAACCTCACCGGCACCACCTTCGCCACGCTCAGCATGATCGAGACGGTCAAGGCCACCGGCTCGGAGCCCGACGCCTTCACCCGCTGGGCGGGTTTCCTGGCCAAGGTCGTCTCCGCCCAGCAGCGGCTCGGCGTGCCCACCGCGGTGCTGGTCGTCGTCCCGCCCCTGCTGGCCACGGTGAACACCGGCCTGATGCTGCTGATCGGCGGGCTGCGGGTGGTGGAAGGCGTGCTCAGCATCGGCATCCTGATCTCCTTCCAGACCCTGCTGGCCGCGCTGAGCAGGCCGGTCACCCAGCTCACCAACCTCGGCGGCCGTCTGCAGGACCTCAGCGCCGACGCCAAGCGCATCCACGACGTGGAACGGCACCCGATCGCCCGCTGCTTCGAGCGCACCGGCGGCGAGACCGAACTCGGCGCCCGCCTGGAGGGCCGCCTGGAGTTGCGGGAGGTCACCTTCGGGTACGGCCCGCTGAGCGATCCGGTCATCAAGAACCTCTCGCTGAGCATGACACCGGGCAGCCGGGTCGCGATCGTGGGCGGTTCCGGCAGCGGAAAGTCCACCCTGGGCCGCCTGCTGACCGGCCTGTACGAGCCCCGCGCCGGCCAGATCCTGCTCGACGGCCACCCGCTGGACGAGATCCCGCGCACCGTGCTCGCCGGCTCGATGGCCTACGTCGACCAGGACATCGTGCTGTTCGCCGGGACCGTACGCGACAACCTGACCCTGTGGGACGAGGCGGTCCCCGACGAGGTGGTGCTCGACGCGCTCCGCGACGCCGCCGTCTACGACGCCGTGCTGGCCCGTCCCGGCGGGATCAACTCGTTCGTCCGCGAGGACGGCCGCAACTTCAGCGGCGGCCAGCGGCAGCGGCTCGAACTGGCCCGTGCCCTGGCCGCCGAGCCGACCCTGCTGATCCTCGACGAGGCCACCAGCGCCCTGGACCCAGAGACGGAGCACGTCATCATGGACAACCTGCGCCGCCGCGGCTGCGCCTGCCTGCTGATGGCCCACCGGCTGTCCACCATCCGCGACGCCGACGAGATCATCGTCCTGGACCGCGGCGAGGTCGCCGAGCGCGGCATCCACGAGGAGCTGCTCGCCGCCGACGGCATCTACACACGGCTGTTCAACACCGGAGGGGGACTGTGAGCCCCGCCGCTCTCGCCGGGGTCGCCATCCCGCTGGACCTCGGCACCGAGCGGTTCATGATCCTCGACAACCCCGGGCGGATGCTGCTGGTCGAGTCGGGCCTGGTGGACCTGTTCGCGGTCCGGACCGCCGACGGCGAGCTGGACGGCCGCTGGAACTTCCTGGGCCGGGCCGAGGCGGGAACGGTGCTGGCCTGCGGGGTGCGGTCGGGTCCGCGCCACGTGATCGTGGCCCGCCCGGTGCCCGGCGCCGTACTCGCCGACGTCCCGGTCGCGGTTCTGCACGAGCTCCCCGCCGAGGCCGCCGCCTGGCTGGTGAAGGGACTCAGCGGCGGCATCGAACTGCTGTCCCGGGCGCTGCCCGCTCCCCTGCCGCCCCGCCAGTTCGTCCCACTGCCCGTCAACGGGACGGCCGAGCTGGACGCGGGCCGCGCCGTGCGATCGGTCGACGGCGTGCGCTGCGTGCGCGTCGAGTCGGGTGACGTGGAGGTCGGCGACGGCAACGATCTGGTGCTCGGCGCGGGCAGCGACATCTGCCTGACCGAAAGGGACTGGCTGGTCGCCCGCACCAGGACCCGGCTGCGGACCCGCTCGCTGCACTCGGTCTTCGACGAGGGCCTGCTCTGCGAGTTCCTCGCCGCCCATGCCGCCCGCCTGCTGACCACCGTCGACGAACGCATCGAACGGCGACGCGAGGAGGAGCGCGCCGCCCTGACCGGCCTGCGTGAACGCGAGAGCACCGTGCTGACACAGGCCGTACGGAGCTTCGACGCCGTGCTGCGGGACACCGAGGTCCAGGTGAAACTGGCCGACGTGGCCAACGATCCGCCCGCGCTGGCCGCGGCCCGGCTGGTGGCGGCGCACCAGGGGTTCGAGGTCCGGCCGCCGGTGCGGCGCGGCAACCAGGACCGCCCGGTGGGCGACCTGCAGGCGATAGCGCTGGCCTCCGGCGTCAGGACCCGGCTCGTACGACTGGACGGCCCGTGGTGGACGCAGGACCTGGGGCCCATGGTGGGCAGCAACTCCGCGGGCCGTCCCGTGGCCCTGCTGACCATGGGCCGCGGCTACGTCATGGTGGACGACGGCGTGCTCACCCCGGTCACCGCGGCCGTCGCCCGCGGCCTGGAGAAGCGGGCGCACGTGCTGTACCGGCCGCTGCCCGCCTCGATCAAGTCCGTCGGCGCGCTGCTGCGCCTGGGGTTCCTCGACAGCGGCAACTACCGTGACCTGCTGCGGTTCGCCGCCATGGGGGTGCTGGTCGCGCTGCTCGGGCTGCTCGTCCCGATCATGACGGGCAAGGTGCTCGGCGTGTTCACGGTCCGGGCCGAACTCGACCTCATCGTGCAGGGCTCCCTGGTGGTGATCGGCTCCGGGTTCGTGGTCGCGGCCCTGTCGGTGGTGCAGAACATCGCGGTGCTGCGGGTCGAGAGCCGCACCACCTCGGCCCTGCAGTCGGGCCTGTGGACCCGGCTGCTCTCACTGCCCGCCGGGTTCTTCGCCCGCTACTCCACCGGTGAGCTGGGCACCACGGTGCTGGGCATCAGCTCGGCGCAGGAGATGCTCTCCGGGATGCTGACCACGGCCACGCTGGGGCTGCTCACCGGGTCGGCCAATCTGGTCCTGGTCTACTTCTACGACGTGCGCCTGGCCCTGGTCGCCACCGGGCTGATGCTGTTCGGGCTCGGGTTCGCCATCATCGCGGGACGGATGCAGCTCCGCTGGCAGCGGCAGTCCTACGAGCACGAGCGGACCATGTCGGCCCGGGTCTTCCAGATGCTCACCGCGATGCCGAAGCTGCGGGCCGCCGCCGCCGAGGAGCGGGCGTTCGCCGAGTGGACCCGCGAGGCCACCAGGGGCCGTTCGCTGACCGCCTCGGCCCGTCGTATCCAGAACGCGGTGACCACGTTCAACGCCGGATTCCCGCTGGTCTGCACCGGGGTCGTGTTCGCGGTGGTGGCGGGGCCGATGGCGGGCCAGATCTCGGTCGCCACCTTCCTGCCGTTCTTCACCGCGCTCAGCCTGCTGCTGGCCTCCAGCCTCCAGTTCACCGCCGCCGCCGTCAGCGCGATGGGCGTCGTGCCGATGATGGAGAACATCAAGCCGATCCTGGAGGCCCGGCCGGAGACCGACGGCACCAAGGCCGACCCCGGCGACCTGTCCGGGCGGCTCGCGCTCAGCCAGGTGTCGTTCCGCTACGGCCAGGACGGTCCGCTGACCCTGGACGGGGTCGCCCTGTCGATCGAACCCGGCGAGTTCGTGGCCCTGGTCGGCCCCTCGGGCAGCGGCAAGTCCACGGTGCTGCGGCTGCTGCTCGGCTTCGAGATCCCGCTGTCGGGTACCGTGCTCTACGACGGCCAGGACCTCGCCGAACTCGACGTCTCCGCCGTCCGCCGCCAGTGCGGGGTGGTGCTCCAGAACGGCGCGCTGCAGGCGGGCAGCATCCAGGCCAACATCGTCGGCAGCAGCATCCACACGGTGGACGACGCCTGGGCGGCGGCCGAGATGGCCGGGCTCGCCGATGACATCAGGGCCATGCCGATGGGCATGCACACCGTGCTCTCCGAGGGCACCAGCACGCTGTCGGGCGGTCAGCGACAGCGCCTCATGATCGCTCGGGCGCTGGTCGCCCGGCCCCGCATCGTCTTCTTCGACGAGGCCACCAGCGCGCTGGACAACCCCTCCCAGAGCCGGGTCGCCGAGAGCACCCGCCGGCTCAACGCCACCCGGGTGGTGATCGCCCACCGGCTCTCCACGGTGGTGGCCGCCGACCGCATCGTGGTCATGGACGAGGGACGGATCGTCCAACAGGGCACCTACGAAGAACTACTGGCCGTGAAGGACGGCCTGTTCGCCCAGCTGGCCACCCGCCAGCTCTCCTGAGTGCGACTCGGCGAGCCGCCGTGATCTCACCGATGGGTGGCCGGATCCTCCCCCGGCGCGGTCGTCCGCGTCCGGGGGCGCCTCGTCCTTCGGGCGACTCTCAGGTGCCGAGCTGGCGGGTGATCGACGGGTCGGTGATGGCCGTGTCGTCGGCGAGCAGGAACGCCTTGGACAGGATGACCGACAGCATGCCGCCGTTCTCCTCGAAGGGCAGGAAGACGGAGGCGGCGTCGCGGTCGTGGCCGGGGACGATGCACAGGTAGGCGTCGTTGGGTTCCATCAGGATGTTGCCCGAACCCAGGTGGATCCGGTAGGTCCGCCGGTCTCCGCGTACCCGTAGGAACCGGTCGGTCAGCTCCGTCCGGTCGGCGATCCTCAACCTGGGCAGCAGTCGGGCGAGCGCGTCGCGCCGGGTGCCGGCGGTCTCGGTGAGTTCGCCGAACCCGTAGGAGTTCCAGTACTCCTCGTGCCCGGCGACGGCCTGCTGGTCGAGGCCGATCGAGGTGACCCCCACCGCCAGGTCGGCGTCGCGGAGCACCTCCGACAGCACCAGCGGCGGCACCTCGGTCAGCGGGACCCCCTCGTCGTCGCCGGGGCCGACGGGGTCGTCGGCCCGGTGGAAGCGGATCCGCTCACTGGCGCAGAAGGACGCGGTCCCCCACCCGTCGGCCTCCGCGTCTCCCGTCACGTACATGTACCAACGGGCCTGCCAGCCGGACAGCTCCTTGACGGCCTCACCCTGGTGGCTGTCGTATTCGTAGCCCCAGTGACCGATGGACAGCCCACTCCAGCCGCGCTGGTTCAGCAACGCCTTGGCCTGGCCGTAGCGGAGCGTGTGCCCGGCGAACCGGTTGGAATACGTGCGGGTCCGTTCCTCGGCCGGGGTCAGCAGGTAGACCTCGCGGAACGCCTGCTTGTACGGCTGGCGGACACCGTGCTCCAGCAGGTGGTCGCGCCAGGCCCGTACCTCCTCGGCCGCCTCGCGGATCGGGTGCCAGAGCCGGATCGGAGTATCCGGCTCCGGCTGGATCCGGCGGCCTCGCGGATCGGCGAGTTCCCAGCCGGTGTCGGTTCCGACCGGGAGCCCGGCCGGGCCCTGGAGGACCTGCCAGATGAGATTCCTGGCGTACCGGCCGGTGAGAGGGTGGTCCAGGAAGAGCTCCGTCACCTCCTTCCAGCGCCAGAGCCGTTCCTCGATCAGCGCCCGCTCCAGCCGGAACCGCTCGGCGGGCAGCGCCTGCTTGAGGTCCTTCAGAGTGGTCTTGAGTGCGGCCAGTTCGGGGGCCTGGCGGATCGCCTGCGGCGCCGACTTGACCGTTTTCCCGGCCGGGTTGACGAACTGGAGGACGGGACCGTCCGCGCGGAGCCGCACCAGGCAGTCGCCGATCCTCTCCTCCCGCACCCCGTCCGGGCCGAGCCCGAAGGCCGGCACGGTGCGGTCCAGCAACTGCTCGCGGCCCAGCCCCGCCTCGGCGGCCACCGCGTCCAGGGTGCGTGCCACGTTGCCCAGCACGCTCTTCTTGCGGACCTTGACCTGGACCCTGGCCAGGGCCGCGACCACCTCCAGCCCGCCCCGGCGGGCCAGCGTGTTCACCGCGGCGTTGGCGAGCAGCTCGCTGCGGGAGTTGGCGCCCGACCCGCCGATCCCGGTCCCGCAGGTCAGCGCGACGTCGCCGAGGAGCGAGGTCACCCACGGCTCGTCGATCAGCTCGCACGTCCACACCATGCCGCGGACCGGCACGGCGGTGCGCTCGTGCAGGAAGACGGTCTCCCGCCACTCGTGAACGTTCTCCTCCGGCCTCTCCCGGTGAGCCGCCACCAGGACGAGGAGCTCGTGGACGAGGCCGGCGGCCTCGGGAGTCAGCAGCGCTTTCGCGGTCCTGAGCCATCTCTCACTCGGCTTGGAGGACCGCGCGGTGTTCCAGTGCAGAAGCAGAGGCAGGACCTCGGGGGCGGCCAGGCGTGCGCCGTACTCCTCGGCCAGCCTGCGCGCGACGACGTCGCAGTCCCAGATGACGTTCCGCACCACACCGGCCGGACCGTGCTCGGCGGGCTCGGTCAGCAGAACCTCCATCTGGTCGTGCAGGGCGTCCCAGACCGGCCGGTGGTACTTCCGGAACCACCCCAGCGTCCCCTCCAGGATCTGGCGGCGTCCCCGGTGGTCCAGCCGCCGGATCGCGGCGAGCGGGAGCCGGTACAGCTCCGGGTAGTCGGTGTGTCTCCAGGTCATCAGCGCGTTGGCGGCCATCCAGAGAAAACGGACGTCCTCGAAGGTCCACGGGGTGTCGCCGTCGGCGGCCGACCGGGTCACACGCAGCACGCGCTCGTCGTAGTGGTCGATCCCGTGGTGCCCGTTGCCGAGTCTCAGCTGCGCCCAGCGGCCGAACATCCTCGGGTCGCTCTCCGCGCCGGGCGACTCCAGCCCCGCCTCGAAGGCCGCGTCGAAGCAGGCGAAGGTCTCACGGGTCGGCGCGTCCAGATATTC
Organism: Streptosporangium sp. NPDC049248; assembly: GCF_040678965.1. Classification (NCBI taxonomy): domain Bacteria; kingdom Bacillati; phylum Actinomycetota; class Actinomycetes; order Streptosporangiales; family Streptosporangiaceae; genus Streptosporangium; species Streptosporangium sp. NPDC049248. Next base: position 267,177 of record NZ_JBFAQY010000003.1, on the reverse strand, counting down.
CATGACATAGCCGTGCGATCTGGGAAAGTCGTCGATTACACCCATTCCTCAGCCTCCGACCAGCGGGACGAGCTTGATGAAGGACACCACCGGGTCGACGGTCAGGTCGATCATCTCGGACAGGTCGTCGATCTGACGCTCCCCGACGAGCAGCAGGAACCCGTTGCGGCCGAACGCCCGCTCGGCGGCGTCCGCCTGGCGTTCCCAGTCGATCCGCCGCTTCGCGCCCATCCGGTAGCCGTTCAGCTCCACCTCGGCGTCCTCGGGACGGACCAGGCCGTTGAACCGGGCGGCGGGGGCCGCGTTGTACCGGGCGACCTCCTCCCGGACCCGGAGCCGGACCAGTTCCCGCGCCGAGATGCTCTCCGGCAGATCGGGGAGGGTGAACTCCTCTATCGGCTTTCCCGCCGCGGTCTCATCCCTGAAGGTGACCGTCGCCATCTGGCAGCTCCACAAGTCATCGGAATCACTGTGATCGCAATCAGTAGCATTTCGATCCGACAGAAACCGATGTCGCCGGACCGCCGGGCCTTCCCGGAGAATCCCGGCAGGCCGCCCGGTCGGCCGCGTCCAGCCTGATCCTGTCGCCCCTGAGCAGCTCGTGGATGTCGCGTGTGTCATTCGTCGCGCAAAGCGGCAGAGATCTAAAATTCAGCGCGGATAACGGGTGACCGAAAAACCGGAGCTCGGCGTGCCGACGGGACAGGGGAAAGGCCACGGGTGGTGTTCGGATTTCACGAACTCGACGCGTACGGTTGTCATACGGACGCCCGCCGACAAGGAGCGAGAGAAATTCCGGTGAATGACGAGCCGCCGCCCGAGTTGCTGAACAGCGATCCGAAGGGTTACGCCTGGCAGGTCTGGCACGACCGCACTCCGAAGCTGGTAGCGAAGATCAAGGATGTGAATTCGTACGGTCCGAAAGAATGCGACGCGCTGGACGCCTTGCTCGCCGAGATCTTCTCCGGGGTGATGGAGCCGCTCGGCGCGCACGCCCATGATCGGGAGGTGTGGGCGGGCTGGGGAGCGGACCACCAAGCCCGTGCCCGGACCGGCCATTACCGGCGGCAGGCCGTTCACGAGACATGATCAGGGTCTACGGCCGGTGCACTGGACGCCGCCCGCGCGGGCGGCGGCGGCAGCGGCGTTGGCCGCGCGTACCGCGTCGCGTTCGGTGACCGGCTCGTGGGTGACGAACAGCCGGTAGTAGACCGGGGCGACGGCCATCCTGATCACGTCGGCGCCGTCCGTGTCCGCCGGCACCTCGCCCCGCTCGACGGCTCGCCGCACCACTTCGGCCGCCTGCTCGTGGCGGGCCATGAAGAAGTCGTGCAGGGATCGCGCGGCGTCGCCGTTCTGCACGGCCGCCGTCACGAACGCGGCGGAGATCGGCCCGGCGACGGGATCGGCGAACCCGCCCTGCACCAGCCGGACGACCTCCCTCAGATCATCCTGAAAGGAGCCGGTGTCGGGTATCGGCCACGGCTCCTCACGCGCGAGCTCCAGTGTTGATCAATGGTTCTCCTTACGGCGTCGTCACCGGTTCCGACGGCGCGCTGTGGTTCACGCTCGTCCACCAGGGACAGATCGGGCGGGTCGTGCCGGGCGAGGACCCCACGATCTTCCAGCTCGATCCTGCCGACGGCCGACCCACAGTGATCACCGTGGGACACGACGGATCGCTGTGGTACACGGAGTTCGTCGGCGGCCGGATCGGGCGGATCACCCTGGACGGCACGATCACCGCCTTCGAAGTGAAGTCGTCGTACGGCATCGTCGCCGGTCCCGACGGGGCCATGTGGTTCACACAGCTCCAGGGTGACCGGATCGGACGCATCACCGCGGCGGGCGAGGTCACCCTCCACCCGCTGCCCACCGAAGGCGCGATGCCGTCGGCGATCGCGGCAGGGCCTGACGGCGCCCTCTGGTTCACCGAGTGGGGCATCGGCAGGCTGGGCCGCATCACCACCGAGGGCGAGATCGAGGAGTATCCGCTGGAGGGCGCCGAACCCCACGGGCTCACGGTCGGACCCGACGGCGCGATCTGGGTCGCGATGGAGTCCGGGGCCCTGGTGCGAAGTTAGGCGGTCGACCTGGCCGCTGGTGGGCGGCGTGTGCTACCTCGGAGGGAGTCCGGGGCGCAGCGCTGCCAGGTGGCGCCGACCGACGGTGCTGGCCGTGGCGCCGACGCCGGCCGCGGAGAGCGCGATCAGGAAGGCGGCGAGTGGGCCGTAGCGGTCGGCGAGGGTGCCCGACAGCAGCGCGCCGACTGCGTAGCCGACGACGACGGAGGAGGTGAGCAGGGTCATGACCCACGAGATCCGCTCCACCGGGACCGTCATCTCCCCCTGGGTGTAGGCGGTGACGAGAATCGGTGCGATGGTGACACCGGGCAGCACGATCAGCAGGCCCAGTGGCCAGAGACCGCCGATGTGCAGCCCGCCGACGATCGCGAGGGGCAGGGTGAGAACGGCCAGCAGGACGAAGCCGGTCTGGAGCCGGCGGGCCGGTGTGAAGGACGCGGGCAGCATCGGGACGAGCACGCCGGCGAGGGCGCTGCTCAGCCCGAGTACCGCGTAGATCAGCCCGGCGGCCCCGTCGGCGCCGGCGTCGACCGCGCGCCAGGTGACGCCGGCCTGCACCGAGCCGAAGTAGCAGCCGAGGCCGGCCAGCCCGGTGGCGAGGAGGAACACGGGGCCGCGCAGCACCGGGGCCGCGGTGCCCCCGTCCCGACGCTCGTCCCTGGTGACCGCGGCGGCCGTGGGATGCAGGGCGAACGCCACGCACATCGTGGCGGTGAGCCCGGCCGCCACGAGCACCGCCGTAGGGGGCGAGGTCGCCGTCGCGATGACGCCGACCAGTGCGGGCCCGAGGACGAACGCGAACTCGTCGCCCGTTCCCTCGAAGCTCATCGCCGCGGGGAAGCGATTCATGGGCAGCCGTCCCCGGTGGGCCAGCGCGGTCCAGCGGGCCCGGGACAGCGGGCCTACCTGCGGCACCGAGAAGCCCGCGACCGCCGACGACACCAGCGCCGCCCACGTGGGCATGCCCCGCACCACGCACACCACCAGCAGGACGAGGGCCGCCGTGTGCAGCAGCGCCGCTGCCAGCCCGGCCGGCCGGTGCCCGTACCGGTCCGCGGTCCGTCCGACGAGCGGCCCGCCGGCCGCCTGCCCCGCGGCGAAGGCGGAGGCCGTGACGCCGCCGAGCGCGAGGGAGCCCGTGGCCCCGCTGACCAGCAGCAGCGAGCCCAACTGCCCCATGGTCGCGGGGATACGGCCGATCAGCGTGACCGCCAGGAACCAGGATCCGGTGGTGGCGGGCAGGGCGGTGTAGGCGCGCAGCGCGTTCCAGCGGCTCACGGTGAGGGGTCCCGGCCGCCGTCCCGGGCCGTGGTACGCGGGTCCACCCCGTACTCCAGCAGCGCCGCGCGCGGAACCACCTCCAGTGCCCGGATGTTGGTCGCCGCGAGGTTAACCGGGCAGGCGCAGCCGGCCAGATACGCCTCGTACCACTTCGACGCGATGACGCACCAGTGGTCACCCGGCTTCAGCCCGGGGAAGGCGAGGTCGGGCCGGGGAGTCGCGATGTCGTTGTCGACCGTGGTCTGGAAGGCGATGAAGCGTTCGTCGACGATCGCGCAGACGGTGTGCCCCTTGGGGTTGTCGGGGCCGGTGTAGCAGTAGCCGTCGCGGCGGTATCCGGTGATCGGGTCGAAGCCGCAGGATTCGAGGGGCTCGCCGAAGAAGTTCAGCGCCGGCTCGGTCATCGTCCGCTCCTCGCGGTAGGAAGGCCCGCGTCCGGGGTGTGACGCGGGGGTGGGGGGCAGCGGAAGACGCGCTCCTCGAACTCGGCCGCGACGCGGGCCAGCCGCGCGTCCGCGCCGGGTCGTCCGACGAGGAGCATGCCGACCGGCAGTCCGTCCACGAATCCGCACGGGACGCTGAGCGCCGGGTGCCCGGTGAGGTTGAACACGCAGTTGTTGTCGTGCATCTCGAAGGGGAGGTCGGTGCCGATCACCGCCTCGCGCGGGTCGGCCGGGAGCGGGTGGGGCGGCATCGGGACGCTCGGCAGGACGAGCAGGTCCACCTCGCGCAGCGCGCGATCGACCTGTTCGCGCAGCCGCACCCGCAGTTGCTGCGCGTACGCCATGACCTTGCCGTGGGTGGCGTCCCGCAGCAGCGTGGCGCCGACGAGCGCCAACACCCCTCCGACCGGTATGTCCTCGGGGCGGCGGGCGACCGCCTCGCCGAAGGTCTCCCCGAAGTTCGGGTGGTAGGGCCCGAAGTGGTTGTTGCCCTGGAGACGGGACTCGAAGACGGTGGTGAGCCCGCCCTCGATCGAGATGGGCAGATGGATGTCCCTGCCGTACCGGTGCAGCGGCACCGACACCTCCGACACGGTCAGCCCCAGCCGTTCCAGCGCCCGCGCGGACTCGCGGACCTGGTCGTCGAGACGCGGGTCGGAACGGCCGGGCCAGCCGAATCCCTCGGCGAGGATTCCGGCGCGCAGCCCGGTGATCTCGCGGGCGTACCGGCCGGCGTACGCCCCGTGCTCCCCGCCCGGATGCGGCGCCGCGGTCGCCTCCAGGAAGGCGACCAGGTCGGCGGCGCTCCGGGTGAGCACGCCGATGTGGTCCAGCGTGCGCTCGGTCGGCATCGCGCCGTCGTACTCGACGATCCCGTACGTCGGTTTGAGACCGAAGACGCCGCACCAGGCGGCGGGGTTGCGGACCGAGCCGCCGTGGTCGGTGCCGATGCCGTAGTCGGCCTGCCCGGTCGCCACCAGGACCGCGGCGCCGCTGGAGGAACCGCCGGCCGAGCGGCGCGGATCCCAGGGGTTGCCGACGGGGCCGTGCGCGCTGGTGAAGCTCGACCCGGAGTAGCACAGGTCCTCACAGACCGACGTGCCGACGATGATCCCTCCGGCGTCCCGCACCCGGCCGACGACCGCCGAGTCGGACCCGGGGACGAAGCCGGCCATCAGGCGGCTGCCCAGGGTCATTGGCACTCCGCGTACCGCGATCGACTCCTTGACGGTCACCGTCCGCCCGGCGAGCGGCCCGTTTCCCGTCCGCCCGGGATCGTCGATCCGGTAGAGCCAGGCGCCGTACGGATCCTCCGGGCCGCGCGGGACCCGGGTGACCGCGATGGGCGGCGGCTCGGGGGGACGCCCCTCGGCGGCCAGTTCCCGCACGCGACCGTAGGTGTCACGCATCCGGTCGATCGCGGGGCCGAGCCGGTCCACCAGGCCGGGGTCGAGGCCCCATCGGCCGGCGACGGCGGTGAGGTCGGCGGGTGTGAAGGCGGGAATGCTCATATCGCTCACGCGTGGCGCCCCGGTTCGTCCGCCGCGCCGACCCGTTCGGGAGCGGTCTCCTCCAGCGCCCGGCTCGCCGCGGCGAACGGCTCCACCGGAACAGGGGTGATCCCGGCGCCGACCCGCCCGCGTCCCGGCTCCCGGTGCGCGAGGCCGTTGTTGATGACGGGCTCGATGCCGGTGGCGCGCACCCTGTGCACGTCGATGCCGAGCGGCGTTCCCCGGAAGTCCTCGGCGGGGATGAGGAAACGCCCGCTGGTCCCGGCGCACACCTCCCGCATGCTCCGGGTGATCTCCTGAGCCCTGGCCGTGTCGCCGCCGACGAAGGACATGATCGCCGGCGCCGCGGTCATCGCGAAGGCGCCGAAGCCCGCGGTCTCGGAGATCATCGAGTCGCCCATGGTCGGGGTGACGTCGTCGAGGGTCGCCCCCTCCAGCAGGACCGGGTCGCCGATCGGGGCGGGCACGGTGAACCAGCGGTCGCCGAGCCCGCTGACGCGGATGCCGAACTCCCGTCCGTTGCTCGCCATGGCCGTCACGATCGGACTGCCGGGAATCCCGCCGGCGGCCAGCGTGACCGCCTTGGCGGCGGAGATCGCGAAGGGCAGCGCGAAGTGCCCGTTGCCGGCGATGAACGAGACCACCTTCGCGATGTCCTCGCGACCGAAGGGAGCGTGCAGCAGGCCCGGGGTGAGCGTCACCAGCAGGGCCGCGCTGGTCGCGACCAGCCGGTTGTGGCAGTCGTCGCCGCGCCGCAGCCCTTCGGCCACCAGGGCGAGCAGGTCGAGGGGGTCGGAGCGCCGGAGGGCCGCGTCGAGGGCCGGGGCGAGCACGTCGCCGAGCCACCGCAGCCGTGCCAGGGTCACCTCGTCGTACGACCCGTAGCGCATGGCCCCGCCGACGCCCTCGTTCAGCGGGGAGAACGTCCTGATGCCACCCGTGGCCTCGGCCACCACGACGGGGGTGTTCGGCGTGATGATCCCGGCCATCGCCCCGACGGCGTTCGCGTCGTGACAGGGGCTGATGCTCACCTCGCCGCAATCGATGATCGCTTCGGCCTCGGCGGCCGACCCGGCCTGCCGTTCCAGCAGCAGGCCCGCGATGATCGCGCCCCGCATGGGCCCGGGTATGTCGGCGAGTTCGATCGGCGGCCCGGCGTGCAGGAATCGCCTCGGCCCGACCTGGTCGGTGGCGTCGCGTGCCTTGCAGACGTGACGCAGCCGGACGTCGGTGCCGTTCAGGGCGTCGAGGGTCGCCCGCGTGGGATCGGACATGGTGCTGCTCCTGGTCGGTGGGAATGCGAAAAAGAGATCACGGCATCGCGGAGCGACGTGTGGGGTGAGAGGGCGCGACGGGGACCCGCGCTACGCGGCGAGGCCCAGGTGGCGCCGCGGAGGTCGTGGGGGCTTCAGGCCGACGGAGCCTGGTGCTGCCGCTCGGCCAGGAGCGTCCGTACGATCTCGCGGTTCAGCCGGGCGTGCCTGCGCGCATGCTCGGCGGCGAGATCGGCCGAGCCCGAGGCGATCGCCTCGAACCACGCGGAATGCTCCTCGAACAGGTCGTGCGGGTCGCCGGTCTGCCGCAGCAGCCAGTGCAGGCGCCCCTGCAGAGGCTCCAGCACGGTCTGGAGCAGGCTGTTGTGCGACAGTTTCAGGATCTCGTCGTGAAACGCCTCGTTGGCCTTGCCGAGCGCGACCCGGTCCCCGGCGTCGAGCGCCTTGCGGCCGCGGGCGAGTATGCCCCTCACCCGCCGCAGCTCGGCCTTGGTGGCCTGGGTCGCGGCCTGCTGGCTGGCCAGGACCTCCAGTGCCTCGCGCACGTCGAACAACTCCTCGACGTCCTGCGCCGAAAGCTCCACGACGACCGCGCCGCGGCGGGGAATCGTCCTGACGAACCCTTCGCTTTCCAGCGCCCGGATCGCCTCGCGCACCGGCAGCCGGGAGACCCCGAGCTGGGCCGCGATCTCGGTCTCGACGAGCCGCGTGCCGGCCGGGTACACGTCGTCGATGATGCGCTGGCGCAACTCGTCGCGGACGCGGTCCCTGAGCGGCTTGTAGTCGGCGTCGATGTCGAACGAGCCCGACGCGTCCGCCTGCCTGCTCACAGGGCCGTCCCCCCGGTCTTCCGTCTCGGTCCCGGACCACCGCCGACCGGTGCCGGCCGCTCGGTGCCCTGGAAAGGATAACGCCGCCGGAAGTCGTCGGCCGCCGCGTCGAAGGTGGTGAACTCGACCCCGGGCAGGTCGAGCCAGCTCTCGAAGAGCCGTTCCAGCATCAGCAGCACCTGGGGCCGCCCGGACACGTCGGGGTGCAGCGTCACGGGGAACACCCCGTAGTCGAACTCGCGGTAGACCCAGTCGAACTGGTCGCGCCACAGCTGTTCGACGTCGCGGGGGCTGACGAAGCCGTGGCTGTTGGGGGACTTCTTGACGAACATCATCGGCGGCAGGTCGTCGACGTACCAGTTGCCGCAGAACTCCACGAGGTCCACCTCGGTGCCGTGCTGGAGGGGCTTCATCCAGTCCTCTGCCCGGCGGCTGTAGTCGATCTTCGTCCATTCGTCGCCCACCCGGGCGTAGAAGGGGTGGAAGTCGTTGTAGTTCTGCGAGTGACCGTAGGAGAAGCCGTACTCCTTGAGGAGAGCCGGGGTGTCGCGGCTCATCTCCCACCAGGGGGCGACGTAGCCGCGCGGCGGGCGTCCCCACAGGCGCCGGATCAGCTCGACGCAGCGGCCGAGCACGTCCCGTTCCTGCTCCGGGGACATGTCGATGGGGTTCTCGTGGGAGTAGCCGTGCGCCCCGATCTCGTGTCCCGCGTCGGCGACGGCCGCCATCTCGACGGGGAAGGTCTCGATGGAGTGGCCCGGGATGAACCAGGTGGTCCGCAGGCCGTACCGCTCGAAGAGCTGGAGCAGACGCGGGGTGCCGACCTCGCCGGCGAACACCCCGCGCTGGATGTCGTTCGGCGAGTCCTCACCGCCGTAGGAGCCGAGCCAGCCGGCGACGGCGTCGACGTCGACCCCGATAAGGATCTTGATTTCCTTGGCCATGGCGTTCCTCATCTCTGCCTGGAGGTTGCGGGCAGGCCGGCGAGCAGCCGGCCGTACCCGGTGATCGGTGTCGTGTCCCCGGCCAGTCCGAGGGTCTGCCACAGCGTCGCCGCGACACTGTCGACCACCAGGACGCCGGTCCGGTTCTCCCAGCCCGCGGCGAGGTGGGCGGCGCGCAGGTTGGTGCACACCACCGCGACGGCGTCACAGTCCGCGGCGGCGAGCTCGTCGAAGGCTCCGTCCAGTTCCGCGCTCGTGGTCAGCGCGAAGTCGTAGTTGGTGGTGCGGCCGAAGTGGCGGGCCGCGTGCACGGGGAGGCCATGCTCCGCGTAGTGCGCGGCGATGGCGTCGCCGACGTCCCGGGTGTACGGCGTGAGCAGGCCCAGGCGCCGGACCTCGAAGGTCCGCAGCGCCTCCAGGACGGCCAGCGTCGAGGTCGTCGCGGGAGTGCCCGTGACCTGCTCCATGGCCCGGCACAGGTGCTCGTCCCGGCCGGGGCCGAGCCACGAGCCCGAGGTGCCGTTCCAGGCGACGACGTCGACGCGGGCGTCGCCGAGGAGGCGTGAGGCGTCGGTGAAGGAGTCCTGGCCGAACTGGCCGGTGTCGGCGGGATCGAGGCTGATGCTCGTCACCCGGAGCCGGGTGAAGTGGACCGAGACGTCCTGCCGGGAGGTCAGCAGTTCGCCGGTCACGGGCTCCACCACGGTGTTGGAAGACGGGGTGATCATGCCTATCCGCCGGGCGGTCGGCTGCACTATGTCTCCGCTCAGGGGGTCGAATTGGGGATACGGTATACAGGATCCTAAGAAGTGGTCCGCAGGAAAACAAGTCGTTGACAGTGATATGGGTCGCCCTTAATCTCCATATACCGCACTACCGGATACCCACTGAACCGGCTCTTCGACGGGTGACCTCGATCGTCGGAGCAGCGAGGATTCCTGCTCACGCAGGTATTGCACACGCCTGCCCATAGCTCCGGATCTTGGCCTTGTCGACGCCGCCGGAGGGACCAGGGCTCGTTCCACTCAGTGCCCAGGAGACCGCCGTGTCACCTACCGTCCGCGCCCCCCAGCCAGCGGCTTCGAATCGCCACCCGGTAGACGAAGTGCTGCCCGTCCCCCAGCTGTTCTTCTTCGGCCTGCAACACATGTTGATCATGTACGCGGGCTGCGTGGCTGTTCCGCTCGTGCTCGGCGCGGTGCTGAAACTCGACACGCACACCATCGCATTGATCGTCAACGCCGACCTGCTGGTGGCCGGAATCGCCACCATCATCCAGAGCGTCGGCCTGACCCGCTTCTTCGGCATCCGGATGCCGGTGGTCGCGGGCGCCTCGTTCACCTTCCTCACCCCGATGATCCTGATCGGCTCCGAGTACGGCCTGCCGACCATGTACGGCTCGATGATCGTGGCCGGCGTCTTCGGGATCCTGGTCGCCCGGCCGTTCTCCAAGGTGCTGAGGTTCTTCCCGAGCCTGGTCACCGGCTGTGTGATCACGATCATCGGACTCTCGCTGATCAAGGTCAGTGCCGATCTGATCATCGGCTCCGATCCGGCCGCGGCGGACTACGCGAGCGTGCGGTACATCCTGCTGGCCTTCGCCGTCGTGGTGATCATCGTGCTGGTGAACCGCCTGTTCAAGGGGTTCGCCCGCAACGTCTCGGTGCTCTTCGGCCTCGTCATCGGGGCGGTGATCGCCTGGTTCATGGGCCTCGGCGACTTCTCGTCCGTGGCCGGCGCCAAATGGTTCGGCTTCTCCACTCCACTGCATTTCGGCGCGCCGGAATTCCGGGTCGTCCCGATCATCGCGATGTGCGTGGCCATGATCGTGGTCTTCAGCGAGATGACCGCGTGCGTTCTCGCCATCGGCGACGCCGTCGGCAAGAAGGTCACCGACAAGGACATGGCCCGGGGCCTGGCCACCGACGGCCTCGCCGCGGTGCTCGCCGGATTCATGAACTCCGTGCCGGACTCCACGTTCGGGCAGAACGTCGGGCTGATCAGCCTGACCAAGGTCAAAAGCCGTTACGTCATCACGGTCACCGGCATTCTGCTGCTGATCATGGGAGCCATTCCCAAACTCGGCGAGGTCGTCGCCAGCCTGCCCGGACCCGTGATCGGCGGTGCCGGCCTGGTGATGTTCGCGATGACCGCGGCCGTGGGCATCCAGATGCTGCAGAAGGTCGACTTCGAGGGAAACCAGAACCTGCTCATCGTCGCCGTCGCCCTCGGCGTCGGCATGCTGCCGGTCGTGGTGCCCGCCATCTACCAGAACTTCCACCAGGACGCGCAGTTCATCCTCGGCAGCGCCATCACGGCCACCGTGCTGGTGGCGCTGCTGCTCAACCTGCTCTTCAACCACCTGCTGGTCCGCAAGAGCACACCGGCCACCGAGGCCGGCAAAAGTCACGGCGCTCAGGAGAGCACCGACAACACGGTGTGACTCCCACGCCCCCGGCGTCGTCTCACACCTATCGCAGAAGCCCTAAGGAGCACCATCATCATGGGTCAGGCGCCCGTTTCAACACACCTCCGGCGGATCCTCAAGGTCATCGAAGAGGGCTCCCGCGACATGGCCACCGGATGGAACCTTCCCCGCGAGTGCTACGTCGATCCGGAGTTCTACGCCTTCGAGCAGGAGGCCATCTTCATGCGGCAGTGGCTGTGCCTCGGCCGCGTCGACGAGATCCCGAAGCCCGGCGACTTCGTGCGCGTCGACATGGGCGACGAACCCCTGATGATGGTCCGCGGCAAGGACATGGAGATCCGGGTGCTCAGTCCGATCTGCGCGCACCGGGCCCACCTGGTGTGCGAGGGGTCGGGGAACACCGGCAAACTCTTCCGCTGTCCCTTCCACGCCTGGACCTACGGACTGGACGGCAACCTCATCGCGGCGCCGTCCATGAACGACACCATCGGCCTCAAGAACCTGAAGGGAGAGGCCTACCTGCCCTCGCACCGGGTCGAGATCTGGAACGGCTTCGTCTTCACCAACCTCGACCCGGACGCGAAGCCGCTCGCGCCCACGCTCACCAAACTGACCGCCGAACTGGAGAACTACCACATCGGCGAGATGGTGAGCATGCCGGTGGCCGAACTGCGCGGCAACAACTGGAACTGGAAGTCCCAGCTGGAGAACGGCATCGAGCCGTACCACAGCGCCTACCTCCACGGCATGCTGCACGACTTCGCGCACGTCAGGCTGACCAGCTTCGCCGACATCAGCCCCGACGAGGGCGCGATCTACCACCCGACCGGCTTCTACCACGCCGACGCCGGCTTCAACCCGACCACCAAGGCCCTGCTCCCGGTGATCCCGACACTCACTGAGAAGGAACGCAACCAGGTCATGTTCGCGTCTATCCCGCCGAACCTGGGTTTCGGGGCGGTGCCGGAGGGCCTGTTCTACTACCTCGTCCTGCCGGACGGGCCCGAACACATGAACCTGCGCATCGGCCACCTGTATCCGGAGGAGTCCACCAAACACCCCCGCTTCGAACAGCTCTACAAGATCGCCCAGGATGGTCTCGTCCTCTTCCACCAGCAGGACGCCAGCTCGGACGCCTCCCTGCAGAAGGGCATGCGCTCCCGCTTCCGCCGCCCCGGCCGCTACTCCTACCAGGAGGAGTCGCTCCTCCAGTTCAACCAGTGGCTGCTGAAGCGCTACCAGGACTACGTGGACCTGGCCGACAGCGCCCTCGCGCCCTCGACCGCCTCCTGAAAACCCGTATGAGGACACGACATGAAACTCACTGTTGACCGCAACCTGTGCGACGGCAACGGCGTGTGCATGGGCATCGCCCCCGAGGTCTTCGACATCGACGACGACCTGACTTTGCACATCGTGGACGAGATCCCCGACGACCCGGCCGTCCACGCCCGGGTCCGGCAGTCGATCACCTCCTGCCCGGTCCTCGCCCTGACCCTGGAGGAATGAGCGACCGTGGTGGGCAACACCTCGAAGACCATCGTGGTGGCCGGCGGCTCGCTCGCCGGCCACACCGTGGTCACCGAACTCGACCGGCGCGGCTTCACCGGCGAAGTCGTCTGGGTACGGGGCCCCGAAGGTACGGCCCCGTACTCCAGGCCCGCCCTGTCCAAGGAACTCATCCAGGGCAAGGTCACCCGCGACGAGATCCGCCTGCCGGCCCCCAAGGAGCACGGCCTGCGGCTGCGGATCGCGGACCGCGCGGTGTGCGCGCGGCTCGACCCGGACGCGGACCGGGTGCTGGTCACCCGTGAGACGGGGGCGGGAGAGGAGCCGTCCGACGGCGAATGGATCCCCTTCGACGCCCTGTTCGTCTGCACCGGGATGCGCGCCCGCGTACCGCAGGGGTTCGCGGGGCTGCCGGGGGTCCACTGCCTGCGAACCCTCGCCGACGCCGAGCGGATCAGGGAGCGGCTGGCCGGGCGGCCACGCACGGTGGTCGTCGGCGCGGGCCTGGTCGGCAGTGAGATGGCCGCGTCGCTGCGGTCCTGCGGACTGCCGGTGGAACTGGTCGTGCAGGGGCGGCTGCCGATGGAGCCCGTGTTCGACGCCGAGCTGGGGCGGTTCTGCCTGGACCAGCACCACGCCCACGGTGTCACGACCCGGCTGCTGACGACCGTCACCGGCCTGTCGGCGGCGGGGCCGGACGGCCCGGTCGTCCTGACCTTCGACGACGGCGGGGAGACCACGGCCGACCTGGTCGTCCTCGGGCTCGGCGCGGTGACCGCCTGCGACTGGCTGAGAGGCGGCGGGCTCGACCTCTCCGACGGTCTCGGCTGCGACGAGGCCCTGCGCACCGCGCGGCCGAACATCTTCGCGGCCGGGGACGTCGCCAACTGGAGGCACCCCCTGTTCGGGCGGCGGATGCGGGTCGAGCACTGGAGCAACGCGTCGGCCCAGGCGCGGCACGCCGTGGAGAGCTGGCAGGCCGGGCAGGAGGGCCGGGAACCTTCGGCGTTCGCGGACGTGCCGTACTTCTGGTCCGACCAGTACGGGCTCAAGTACCAGATGGTCGGCCACGCGCGCGGCTACGACGAGGTCCGTGTCGAGACGGCCGGGGCGGCCGGGTACCCGTTCGCGACCTACTTCCGGGAAGGCCGGGTCGTCGCCGCGGCCGGGGTCAACGCGCCGCGTGCGGTGATGCGGATGAAGGCGCGTATCCAGTCCGAAGGAATGACGAGCCAGGGAGCGTACGCAACGTGAACGGCAATCCCGCCGGGGACGGCACGACGCACGCGCATGACGGCGGCCGAGCCGAGGACACCGCGCTGTTCGGGGTGATCCGGGACAACATGTGGTCGCTGCTGAGCGACCGCTACCGCACCAACCGCCGTACCTCGCACTCGCCGACCGAGGACGAGTACCTCCACGACCGGCCCTTCTGGCCCGCGTTCACCTTCGAGGGGGTGACCCACACGAAGGAGGAGGGCAAGGACCGGCTCCTGGTGACCTTCCACGACACGGACATCCCCGACACCACACTGGGCTTCCGGATCGACCTGGACACGGCCATGACCGAGTGGACCCGACGGGTCGGCGGGCGGATCCCGCGCGAGCACCCGGAGATGTTCGCGGCGGAACTGATCTGGTTCATGATCTGCTTCATCGGCGTCGCCGATTTCGACGGCGCGACCGGCACGCCCGAGTCCCCGCACTGGATCAACAACGGCTCCGAGATCTTCGGAAGGCTTAGGAACAACCCGAACATGGACACCTTCGAGTCCCACCACTGACACCCCTCCGCCCGTGATCGGGCCATCAGAAAGGCCACCATGGCAGTCGTCGAGATCGAAAAGCCCCGCGACGGCGTCGCGATCGTCCGGCTCAACCGGCCGGAGGTGCGCAACGCGCTCAACACCGAGGTACGTGAGCTGCTCGCCGCCGCCGTCGACACCCTCAACAAGGACGACGACATCGGCGCGATCGTCCTGACCGGTGGCGACACCGTCTTCGCCGTCGGCGCCGACCTGAACGAACAGGCCGGCCGCGACGTGGTGGGCGCGATCCGCGCCTACACCCACCAGGCGTTCTGGTACAGCGGCAAACCGGTGATCGCCGCCGTGAACGGAGACGCGTTCGGCGGTGGCAACGAGTTCATCCTGCAGTGTGACTTCGTCATCGCGGCGGAGAACGCGCGCTTCGCGCAGACCGAGGTCACCATCGGCCTGGTACCCGGCGGCGGCGCGACCCAGCGCCTGCCCCGCGCCATCGGACGGCAGAACGCGATGTACGCCCTCCTCACCGGAGCCCCCCTGAGCGCGGCCGACGCCTACCGGCTCGGCTACGTCTCCGAGGTGGTGGAAGGAAACGCCATCGACCGGGCCGTGGAACTGGCCGCGCTGATCGCCTCCCGCCCACGCCTGGCCGTACGGCAGATCAAGGAGGTCGTACGCCTCGGCCTGGACACCTCTTTCGAGGCCGGCATCGCCCTGGAACGCCGGGGCTACCAACTGATGTTCGGCACCCAGGACCTCCGCGAAGGCTTCGCCTCGATTCAGGAAGGACGCCGGCCCGACTTCACCGGCGACTGAATCCGCGGGCCGACCGTACCGGCGCCCCCGGCCCGGATGTGACGTCGGCGCAGGGACCACTCGTCGCCGGTGAGGTCGCCACGCGCCGTGACGATGGCCCATCAGGGCAAAGGCCGGCGCGCGGCAGACCCTAGCGGGTGCGCGCCCGCCGTTCCACCGGGACCTCCTGGGCCACATTCCCGACAAGGGAGCGGAGGATCGGCTCGGCGTGGGTCCAGAGCACCGCGCCGCCGATCTCCGGCACCAGGTGCCGTACCGCGCCGGGGATCCGGGCGGCGAGCGTCGCTCCCCGGTCCGGGGAGTGGCCGGTGTCCTGCTCGCCGTACCAGACGTCGACCGGAACGGTGATCCTCCCCAGGTCGAACGGCCATCGCCCCATGGCCAGGACGGTGTCACGGGCATAACCGGCCGCTCCCTGGGCGAACCCCTCGTCCAGCGCCCTGCGGTAGGCGGCCCCGAACCTCAGATCCCGATACACCGCCAGGTCGGAGGCCGGGCTCCCGGCCATGACCATGTCCCACATCGCGTCCGCGCCGAAGCCGGCGAAGAACTCCTCCGCCCCGTCCGGATCGTGCACGGCCCGGTCGACGAGCCCGCGCAGCTCCGCGGGCAGCATCTCGGCGAACTCCGGCGCGGCGACCTCGTCCGCGCCGGACACGATGGCCAGCGCCGCGGCGATCCCCTCGACGGCGCACGCGAGCGCGAACGGCGCGCCCTGCGAGCTGCCGACCACCGCCGGGCATCCCAGCCCGCGCAGCTCGGCGAGACGGCGGACGTCCTCGGCGAAGTCGGCGAACGTCCGGCCGGGTGCGGGGGTCGAGACGCCGAGTCCCGGGCGGTCCACGGAGACGAGACGCACTCCGAGCTCGTCGACGGCATCCGTGCCGAAACCGAGCCACCGGCTGGTGGCCGCCCCGGGACAGAGCAGCACCGGGATGCCGTCCGGTGCGCCCCACTCAGCCCAGCCGAGCAGCCGACCGTCGGGGAGCCGGCTCTCACCGAGCCGGACAGGATCGTCGATACGCACACTCACAGGCCCCATGTTCCCCGCAAGCACCCCCTGTCCGCATCCGATTTTCGTCCCCCGGCGGGGCCGCCCCGGTCTCGGACCGTGAACCCCTCCCGGCCCCCGCGAGCGCGGTCGCCGACACCGCCGCGCCTGCCCGCGCCCGGCTCCTTCACCCGGCATCCGGTTCGGCGTCGGCCGTTTGGATGTAACATATGTTGTTACAATAAGGAGGGCGATGGCTGCGAACAGCCGGCTGACGATCGCCGTACACGCTCTGACCTGGATCGCGCTCGCCCAGCGGCGCGGGCAGGAGTGGCTGACCTCGGAGCAGGTCGCCGCCAGCGTCAACACCAATGCGGTGATCATCCGGCGCAGCCTCGGCGATCTGCGCCGGGCGGGCCTGGTGGAGGTCCGTCACGGGGCCGGGGCCGGCTGGAGCATGGCCCGCGCACCTGAGGACATCACCCTGCTCCAGGTGTACGACGCCGTGGAGCGAGAACCGCTCTTCGCCATGCACCACACCGAGCCCAACCTGGAGTGCCCGATCGGCCGGGGCATCCGGCCCGTGCTGGGCGTGGTCTACGAGCGGGCCGACCAGAGCCTGCGCCGCGAACTCGGTCGCACCTCGATCGCCGATGTGCTGCGGGACTGCCTGTAGGCGCGATGACGCATGCCCTCAGTAGCAACAATGTTCGTTCCAGCGACACGGAAGGATCTTCGCCGGTGGAGAACTGCCGATACCCGATCGTCGAGCTCAGGCAGTACACCCTGCACGAGGGGGGACGCGATGTGCTGATCGACCTCTTCGAGAGGGAGTTCATCGAGTCCCAGGAGGCGGCGGGGATGACCGTCATCGGCCAGTTCCGCGACCTCGACGCCCCGAACCGGTTCGTCTGGCTACGCGGATTCCCCGACATGGAACGCCGGGCCGAGGCACTGCGCTCCTTCTACGGCGGTCCGGTCTGGAAGGCGAACCGGGACCGGGCCAACGCGACGATGATCGACTCCGATGACGTGCTGCTGTTGCGCTCGGGAGCGGACTTTCCGGCATCGGCGCGACCTCCGGTCGGCGGTGCCGCGCCGCCGTCGATCGTCACCGCGACGATCTACCACCGCGACCGGCCGTTCGACGACGCCTTCGTGGACTTCTTCGACCGCTCCGTACGACCGGTGCTGGCCGAGACCGGAGCACGACCGCTGGCCCGCCTGCGGACCGAGTACGCCGAGAACACCTTCCCCGCCCTGCCGGTCCGCACCGGGGAGAACGTCTTCGTGTGGTTCTCCCGGTTCACCGGTCCCGACCAACTCGCCGATCACCAGGAGCGGCTGGCCCGCTCGCGCACCTGGCACGATCGGGTGCTCCCGGAACTGTCGGAAACGCTCACCGGCGCTCCTCGGCGACTCCGGCTGGCACCCACCGCGCGATCGCTGCTGCGCTGAGACGCGGTCGCGCTCGGATGAGGCTCGAGCGGGGCGCCTGGTAGCGTTCCCGAACGGGTGTATCCGCATGTCGTTCACCCGGACCAGCCGAGTGGAACAGGACCTGCGATGAGCCCTGAGTCGACACCGCGCCGAACGGTCGCCGAGCACATGGTCGAAATCCCCGCCGGGAACATCTTCCTGCGGGACGAGGGCACGAAGGCGATCTGGAAGGTCGAGGTCGGGGCCTTCGAGCTGGCGCCGCATCCGGTGACCCGCGAGCTGTACCGCGCCGTCCGAGGCGAGGCGCCCGCGAGTCCGGCGGGGCCGCGGACGCCGGTGACCGAGGTCTCCTGGATGGACGCCGTCCGGTTCTGCAACCTGCTTTCCGAAGCGGCGGGGCTCGGTCCCTGCTACTCGACGGGCGACGACCCCGACGGCCAGGACGTGGTCCGCGACCGGGAGGCCGACGGCTACCGCCTTCCGACCGAGGCGGAGTGGGAGTACGCGTGCCGGGCCGGGACCTCCGGCGTGCGCTACGGGGAGCTGGACGAGATCGCCTGGCACCGCGGGAACTCCGGCGGCGAGGTGCACGATGTCGGGACCAGGGCACCGAACGCGTGGGGGCTGTACGACATGATCGGCAACGTGTGGGAGTGGTGCTGGGACGTCTACGATCCCGAGGTCTACGGCCCGTACCGGGTGTTCCGGGGCGGAGGTCTGTACGACCGTCCCCGGGGATGCCGGGCGTCATGCCGCCGCAAGAGTCACCCGACCTTCCGCATCGACGACCTGGGGTTCCGGCTCGCCCGATCGCGGTGAGCGGGGGCTCGGCTGTGTCCGTGAACGCCCTTGATGAGCCCCGTACCGGCCTTGATCTGGGAAAAGTGCCAGGGTCACGGGTTTGCGGCTCGACCTGAGATGGGCACTCTCACTCCTGCGGCCGGTTGTGCGTGGCCGGGGATTCCGGCCTCGACAGGCGTTCCCTCGGCGCTCCAGCACGGGACGGACCGCGTACGGAAGGTCGCGTGACCGTCACCGTCCGGGACGTGAGACGCCGACGCGAAGAGGAGAGGTCATGTCGAACCCGCCGCTTCCCGAGGAAGCAGTCGCCATGCTGAAGAGGCCGAATCCGGCCGTCATCACCACGCTTCAGCCCGACGGCCGGCCGGTGTCCACCGCCACCTGGTATCTCTGGGACAACGGCCGGATCCTGGTCAACATGGACGAGGGCCGCAAGCGGCTGAACCACCTACGCGACGACCCCCGGGTCGCCCTCACCGTGCTCGAAGAGAACAACTGGTACACGCACGTCAGCATCATCGGGCATGTCGCCGAGATGCACGACGACAGGGATCTGACCGACATCGACCGGCTGGCCCAGCAGTACCTCGGGAAGAAGTACCCGCAGCGGGACCGCGGCCGGGTCAGCGCCTGGATCGAGATCGACCGCTGGCACGGCTGGGGCAAACACAAGGACAGCAGCCAGCCCGGCTGACACCCGCGATCGACCCGGAGTCCGGCGACACCTCCGTGCCAGTGAATGTCCAGATGGACGGCCTTGCACTTAGTCGGTCGTGCCCAGGTAGGCGAACAGGTTCTCCTCGATCAGGAGGAGGACCTGGGGTGACAACCGTCCGAGGTAGTCACCGAGTTCCTCCTGGAGGAAGGGCTGGGCGCAGATCGTCCTCGCCCGGCATTTGCTCGGTAGGTTGCCGGTGCCCTGGGCGAGTTTGACACAGTATTCGGTCCTGAGCGTGGTCGACGTCGATGTGGGGACGACGTAGACCAGAGACCAGGTGGCCTGCTCGTTCTTCGCGTCACCGCTGAGAATGATCACTGGCCGTTTGAGGTGGTAGTTGCGTTGATCGTTGGGGGGCATCGTGAGCGACCGGTCGGAGACGAGGTAGACGCCACCCTTGCGGATGGATCCCTTCATCGATCATCCAGCATCTTCGCGTTGGCCCGTTGGAGGCCGGCCCTCATCTCCAGAAACTCCGCCCTGAGCGCGTCATCCACTCCGGGATCGTCCTCCACCGGAGGGCGTGCCGCACGCCGCGATCGGAACCGCTCAAGGCGCGCCTTTACCTGCTGACGGCGCCGTGCCCGGTTGAGATCGAGCAGCACCCCCCGATCCCCCGCCACCTGGGCCTCGATCACGGGCGCGGTCTCGGCGGACAACTCTTCCAGGTCGGCCGCGCTCCTGCCTCCATGGAGGCGCAGCACACTCCGGACACACTCCATGTCCGCCGCGCTCAGCGGATCCTCGATGTCGACGGTCACGGTGAGCGCGTACGAATCGCGATCGACATACGGCGTCTCTCTCCGCTCCACCAGCTCGCTCTCGACCACCCAGTCCTCGGCACGGGTGAGTGCGTGATCGTAGGGTCCGGAGTCGTCCCATCGCCAGGTGGCCCCACTGAACTGCGTTCGCCCCGACTCGATGGCATCCAGGTCCGCGAGATAGAGGAGCCTCGCCAGCGTCTCCGGGGTGAGCTCGACGCCCGTCTCACGAGCCGCCTTCAGCATCGCGAGGACCGCACTGGCCAGGGGGTTGGGCGACTCAAGAGGTCTGCTCATCACGGCGCCTCCCCGAATTCGTCCCAGTGCCACGCTACTCCTATCAGTCGTTTTCAGCTCTTATCGTCGTTCGCCCGCCACCAGGAATGTTTAATGGCAGTACGTGAGGCCATCATTACATTCGGCTACGACAACGTCAGCGGATCACGACAACGCGTCCCGTTCAGAAGGGCCAGTCCGCGTTGCGGCCGGATTCCAGCAGCGGGATCATTCGGAAGGCCGCGTCGGTCAGGCCGCCGAAGGTGTGCCGGTTCTCCTTTCCCGAGGGGGTGGCACCGTGCTTGTAGCCGCCGAAGTTCCACATGTACCGCGGTACGTCCCGCGGCACCAGGTCGTCGATCCGCCGCTCCGGTCCGCCTCCGTAGGAGGCACCGTTGGAAGGCAGCCAGCCGGGGCGGGTCTGCTCGTCGGTGACGATGACGATCCGGTCGTGGCCGTGGAAATGGCGCTGAACCGCCGAGGGGATGTCGGTCCCGCCGAGCCGGCGGAATAGGCCAGCGCCTCACCGGGCTCGTCGGGACACCGCAGCACGCTGTCGACCAGTCGGCGGCCGCCTCCCGCGAGGCCGGCGTCCCGCCGTGCCCTGACGGCCTCCAGCGCGGCGACGATCGGAGCCGGCCCTGGCGGTGCGGGTACGTCGGGTCACCCTCGCCCTATCGCGAAAGCACCTGATACCACCCTATTAACCACCGATATTGCGGAACCCCCTCCCAAATAAGCGTTCATGCCGCACTATGCGCACCTGCGGGAATCTTCGGGCCCCGCTGACATCCAACCTCGTACGCGCCCGACGTCCATTCACCGGATGCGAGCCGTACCCCCGATGTTGACGAAGGTGTCGTGATCATGACGTCGAATGTGACGCGGTTATATCAGGCGGTGCTGCGCGATCCCACCGCTCCGATCTCGATCCGGCTGCGCCGCGGCTTCTCCGACTGGGTCGTACGGAAGGGGTTCCCGCCGCCGAGCGCCGCGGTGGTGAAGGACGAGGCCGAGGCCGGCGGGGCCCGGCTGGTGATGGAGCGACGCGGCGACTGCGGCCGCTACACGCTGGACGAGCCGTACGAGCAGGGACGCCTGCGGACCCGGGTGACCTACGCGGAATCGGTGCCGGGCATGACCGGATGGGTGGTCGTCACCGTGGAGCAGCACGGGGGACCTGATC
Organism: Streptosporangium sp. NPDC049248; assembly: GCF_040678965.1. Classification (NCBI taxonomy): domain Bacteria; kingdom Bacillati; phylum Actinomycetota; class Actinomycetes; order Streptosporangiales; family Streptosporangiaceae; genus Streptosporangium; species Streptosporangium sp. NPDC049248. Next base: position 246,118 of record NZ_JBFAQY010000003.1, on the reverse strand, counting down.
CGGCCGCGAGACGGGGCGCGAAGCAGCGCGGGAGACAGAGAGCCGAGCGGCAGCCGGAACCGGCGATGGTGAAGGCGCCGGGTTTCCTCCGCGCGTACCTGAACACCGCGCGAATCAGCGACGGCGCCGTCCAGGTGGAGGGCGCCGCGGTGCTCCTCACCGAGGACGGCGTGCAGCGGTTCGTCTCCGTGATGACCGAGCCCCGGCGCCGGGTACCGATACTGGTCGTCTCCCCAGACCCTCGTGACCCCGAGGTGGCGCGGGAGCGCGCCGATCAGCTGGCCGACGGCGTCGCCGGGGCGGGCCTGGTCGTACGGCTGGCCGACCTGCGCGCCCAGGACCGGTTCAACGAGACGATGGGCCCGGAGCTGGGCGTGTTCGGCGCGGCGGTCCGCACCTACTTCGCCCCCTTCGATCCCGCCGGGGAGCAGTACCCCCGCCGGCACCCGCCCATGGGCGACGCCGCGATCCGCAGCCGAGGCGCCGCCGCCCTCGACCGGATCGTCGACGGGGCGATCGGTGAGACCGCACACCGTAAGCTCCCCGACGACGTGCGGCGGACGCTCGACGTGGTGTGCCGCGTACTCGCCGGACGGGCCGAACCTGGCGAGATCGCCGACGCCGCCGCGCCCCGGCCCTCGAAGGTCGATTTCGCCCGTGAGGAGATGCGGCGGCGGATGATGGCCATGACCAGGCGCCCCACCGCGCCGAAGGCCGAAGCCGTCACCCCCGCGAAGGCCGCCGTGCAGGCCACCGTCGAGATCACCGCCGAGATCACCGCCGAGACCACCGTGGAAACCGCCGCCGAAGCCACCGCGGAGACCGCTCGGAGTGTCGCGGACATGGTGGTCAAGGAACTGCGCGGGGAGTTGGAGGCGGCACTCGGGCTCGCCACGTCGTCGCAGGTCCCGGGCGACTCCGGCCAGGTGCTCCGCGAGATCCGCGTGCTCGGCGCGCACCTTTCCGGCCTGCGTGACATCGCCGCGGAACGGCGCGGCGACGGGCCTGCCACCGAGGCGGAGAGGAACCTCCGCGACGAGCACCGGCTGCTCAACGAGGAGTACGCCGAGGCCGTCACGAGCGCCAGGAAGCTCGCCGAGCGGGTCCGCTGGCTGGAGCGCAGGCTCGCCGAGGCGGGCCAGCTGGTGTACGGGGTGACCGAGGACGATCCGGTGTTCGAGCCCGGCGGCCTGGTCGAGGTGCTGGCCGAGGCCCGCGAGAGCCTGCGGCACATCGGGGTCGGCGACACCTACGGCGCCGCCGCCCGGCTGGACCTGGAGCATCACATCCAGTGCCGTACCTGGGCGGCGAAGGCCTGGGACGCGCTGCGTGCCCTGGACGACTTCGCGGGGGCACGGTCCGGCGGAAGGTTCGCGGGCGGCTTCTACGACTGGTGCGCCGGTGACTCCCCCGGCCGCCGCACCATCCCCACCGGGATGCTCTCCATGCGCGAGTCGAAGAGCGTGGTCACCCGTGCCAAGTTCAGCGCACCCCGCAGGTTCGCCGTCCCGCCCGAGGTGCATCCGAGCGGGCGGATTCTGATGGAGTCGCACATCAAGCTCCGGCCCGTCGGGTACCCGGCCCCTCGGATGTACTTCCACGACGACTCCGCCGGCAGCACCGGCAGGATCTGGATCGGCTACCTGGGCGATCATCTTCCCAACACCCGTACCAACTGACCGGGGACTCAGCCCGCCGGGGCCGGCTCGGCGCCCGTCCCGAACCGCCGCCGGTAGGCCAGCGGGCTGAGCCCGGTCTGCCGCCGCATCCGGGCCCGCAGGTTCGACGCGGTTCCGAGCCCGCTGAGCCGGGCCACCATGTCGAACCGAAGCTCGCCTCGCTCGATCAGCCGACAGGCCAGCGCCACCCGTTCGGCCGTGAGCCAGGCCAGGGGGGTGATGCCGAGCTGGGCGGTGAACCGCCGGTGCAGGGTGGCGGGGCTGACCGCCGCGCGGGCCGCCAGGTCCGCGACGGTCAGCGGCCGGTCCAGCCGCTCCTGCGCCCAGGCGAGCACGGAGCCGAGGGAGGCGTCGGGCACGGCGGGCACCGGCCGTTCGACGAACTGTCGCTGACCGCCGTCCCGGTGCGCCGCGAACACCAGGCGGCGGCTCACCGTGTTGGCCACCTCCGCGCCGTGGTCGCGGCGGATCAGGTGCAGGCCGAGGTCCAGCGCCGCCGCGCTGCCCGCCGCGGTCAGCACGTCGCCGTCGTCGACGAACAGCACGTCGGGCTGGAGCCGGACCTCGGGGTGGCGGGCGGTGAACGCCTTCGCCCAGCGCCAGTGCGTGGTGGCCCTGCGACCGTCGAGGACGCCCGCCGCGGCCAGGGTGAACGTACCGGTGCAGAAGCTCACCAGCCGGGCGCCCCGCCCGGCGGCGCGCCAGATGACCTCCAGCACCTCCGGGGCCGGCTCCACCAGCGGATCCGGCCGGTTGGGCACGATCACGGTGTCGGCCGCGTCGACCGCGTCAAGCCCGGCCACGTCCGACAGGGTGAACATTCCGGCGTGCATGCGGACGGCGGGCAGCGCGGCGCTGAGCGTGAAGTCGTACCACGGCACGTCGATCTCGGGGCGGCGCAGCCCGAACAGCTCGGTCGCCACGCCCAGCTCGAACGGGTTCGAGCCATTGTCCACGATCACGGTCACCCGGTGCCCCTGCGAGGATCCATGCGACATGTGCGATTCCTAGCACTCACACCGCCCGGACGCCACCCGCCACGATGGCCCCATGAACGGTGAACCAATCCTCCTGCGAACCGCGCTGGCCGGCTTCGACAAGCTGTGGAGCCCGCGGATCGTCACCCGGGTGAACGACTACGAGGTCCGGATCGCGAAGGTGTCCGGCGAGCACATCTGGCACGTCCACGAGAACACCGACGAGTTCTTCATGGTGCTCGACGGCGAGTTGTCCATCGCCCTGCGCGATGCCGACACCGGCGAACGCGCCGTCACGCTGCCACAGGGCGCGGTGTTCGTCGTACCTCGCGGTGTCGAGCACCGGCCGTCGTCGGCCAGGGGCGCCTCGATCCTGATGTTCGAACCGACCGGCACCTCGTCGGTCGGCGACCGGCACGACCCGGTTCCCGACCACATCGACGCCACCGTCGGCCACGCCCTCGGCTGAGCCGGCGCGACCGGGCGGAGGCCACTACCCGGCGGCCGGCTTCCTGGCCGCGAGCCGCTCGATGACGCCGAGTTTGAAACGCTCGTGCCGCTCCACCGCGAATCCCATCTCGCGCACCCCGATCAGGGGCCGGCGGCAGTAGTGCTCGCCGGCCGTCGGCACGCTGAAGAGGTCGACCAGCCGCTGCCCCATTCGCAGCGGCCAGGACGACGAGGCCACGTGGTCGGCCAGGAGCAGCAGGCCGCCCGGTCTGAGCACCCGGGCCATCTCCTCCAGCGCCGCCCGCTCGTCGGAGATGCCGCAGAGTGAGAACGTGCAGACGACCGTGTCGAAGCTCTCGTCGGGAAAGGTCAGTGCGCGCGCGTCGCCCTGCCGCAGATCGGCCGCCCGGCCGAGAGTCTCGGCCCGGCGCCGGGCCACCGCGAGCATGGCGGCGCTCCACTCCACCCCGGTCAGCCGGACACCCTCCGGGTAGTGGGCGAGGTTCATGCCGGTGCCGACCGCCACCTCCAGGGTGTCGCCGGACGCCTGCTCGCACAGCCATGGACGGCTGCCGGCGAAGAACCGGCGCTCGACGAGCGCCATCCGCCGGTCGTACGCGTCGGCCTGCCTTTCCCAGTATCGAAGCGACCGCGTGTCCCGTACCGAAGAGTTCACCACGATCTCAAGGTAACTCTCCGGTGGAAGCCGCGGCGGATCTCCCGAGAGAGCTCCACCGCGGACACCACACCATAGTCCATAGTTCACATAAAAAATCTTTGTGCGTTCAGTTCACATTTTCCGAAAGATGGCTTACGGTCCATGAGTGTGACGCGGCGCACACTCGATCGGATTACCGAGCGGAGTCCTCTCACTCCGATCCGGTGTGGGCCGCGCGTCCCGGCGAGGGAAATCCCAGTCCAGCAGTGCCCCGGGCACCGACCTCGGAGGAAACATGGGCAGCGTCGACCGTGCCACCCTGACCCGGGGCGGCAACCCCGTCGCCCTGGCGGCCAGTGGTGACCGCGCCGCCGGAGCGGTGAGTGGCGACCGGACAGGCGGGACGGGCGCGGGCATCCGCGCCCTGGTGGTTCCGCACGAAGAGCGCATCGCCGTGATCGCCGAGGAGCAGCGCGCCGTCGACCACGCGTACGACTGCGTCGAGCGCAGGCGGCTCGGCGTCGACCGGATCAGGAGCACGCACGGCCAGGAGCACCCCGACGTCGGCCTCCCCTTCGTCCCGGACGTTCCCCCCGAGTTCGGGGTGGAGGACGACCTCGGCGAGCAGCCGCTCGTCTTCATGCGCGTCGACGTCGCCGACGACCCGGACGGCAGGGAGACCTGGCGCATCGGGCGCCGCGCGGTCCGCGACGCCGAGGGCGATCTCGTCGTGATCAGCTGGACCACCGAACAGGCGATCCGCTGGATGAAGGCCCGCGCCTCCCGCCCCGGCGAGATCCGGCTCCGCCGCAAGCTGCGCCTGCACGGGCGCACAGTGACCGACTACCTCGACGACATCCGGCCCCGGGTCGCGAACCGCAGACTCCAGGAGGTCCCGGAGGCCGTCTCCCCCGCCGAGGAGCCGCCCGGCGAGAACGCCGACGCCTTCCTCCTCGCCGACCTCGACCGGGCCCGCGACGGGCTGATGCGCGACATCGTGGAGACCATCCAGCGAGACCAGCTGGACCTGGTCTCCGACGGGCGGCCGGGGGTGCTGGTCGTGCAGGGCGGCCCGGGGACCGGAAAGACCGCGGTCGGCCTGCACCGCGTCGTCTGGTTGCTGGACCCGACGAACCGAGGGCTCGCCCCGGACGACGTCCTGGTGGTCGGACCGCACCGGGGGTTCCTGCGCTACGTCAGCCAGGTCCTGCCGAGGCTCGGCAGCCGGGGGGTGGCGACGGTGGAGGTGGCGCGGCTCTGGGACGGCGAGGTCCGCGCCGTCGACACTCCCGCGGCGCACCTGGTCAAGTCGGACGAGCGGATGGCCGAGGTGCTGCGCCGCGTCGTCGAGAGCGGCATCCGGCCCGAGGCGCCGGCCTCGCACATCAGTGACGACGTCTTCAGCACCCCGTACCGGGGAGCCGCGCTGACGCTTCCCGGCGCCGAGATCGAGGCGCTCGTCGTCGAGGCGCGCGACTCCAGCGGCCCCTACCTGGTCCGCCGCCGCAAGTTCGTCGATACGTTCGTCGACCGCCTGCTGAGCAGGTACGCCAAGGCGCTCCCCGGGCAGCGCCCGGACGGCGCCCTGCGGTCCGGGATCGAGAAACACGGCCGGGTGGCCTCCCTGATCAACGCGGTGTGGCCGGCACTCAATGCCGAGACCATCCTGCGCAGGACGCTGAACGACCCGGACGCGATCCACGCGGCGGCTCCCGGCGTGCTGACCGAGCAGGAGCGGGAGGCGGTGCTGCGCCCCCGGGTGAGCCGTGCCTCCGAGGAGCCCTGGACTCTCGACGACCTCGTCTGCCTTGAGGAGCTGCGCCATCTGTTGTCCGGGGACGAGCCACGCCGTTACCGGCACATCGTGGTGGACGAGGCCCAGGATCTCACTCCCATGCAGGCGCGCTCCATCGCCCGCCGCTGCCCCGGCGGTTCGATGACCGTGCTCGGCGATCTCGCCCAGACCACCGGCGCCCGCCAGTACGACGTGTGGGGACGGCTCGCCGGGATCCTGAGCGGGCGCGACGGCTGGCACCTGGCCGAGCTGGCCGTGGGCTACCGGGTCCCCGACGAGGTCATGCGGTTCGCGGCGCCGCTGGCCAGGGCCGTGTCCCTGTCCACCACGGTCCCGGTGTCGGCGCGCCCCGCCGACGAGACCTCGCTGACGATCGCCCGGACCGGACCCGAGCGGTTGGCGGACGAGGCCCTCGCCCGGGCACTGGATCTCGCCACGGCCGACCTGGAGCGGTCGCGGTCGGTCGCGCTGATCGCCCCCGACGGCACCGCACTGCTGGAGGAGCTGGAGCGGAAGGTCGCAGCGCTGCAGGGAACCGTCGCGGCGGACGACGTACCGCCGGTGAGCGTGCTGCCCGCGACCATGACCAGGGGCCTGGAGTTCGACCACGTCGTGGTGGTCGAACCCGCCGCCATCGCCGGCCAGGGGCCCGCGGGACCGCGCCGGCTCTATGTGGCGATCACCAGGTGCACCCAGTCGCTCACCGTCGTCCACGCGGCGCCGCTCCCCGAGCTGCTGGGCGCACCGGAGGCCCCGGCGCTCGTGGCGCCGGAAGAACCGGCTACTTCCCCGATCACGGTGCAGAACGGATCGGCACCCCCCGTACCGGAAGAACCCACCATCTCACCGCTCATCGCGCAGAACGGATCGGCACCCCCCGTACCGGAGGAACCCACCATCCCCGAGGAGAACACCACGATGGAGCCCGACACCCCGGCCACGGATGAGAGCTTCCGGTCCTTCGTCTCCTCGCTGGAGGAGCGGGTCGGCGCCGACAGGCGGTGCCACGTCCACGAGCAGGTGCGTTACCGGCTCATCGCCGAGCTGCACGGGGCCAGGCTCGTCCCCTCCCAGTCCCCTCTCGCCGACATCGTCTGCAAGGGGCCGCGGGGAGCGGTCCTGTACGAGGTCCTGGGAGAGGGCGGGCACACCTACGAGCGGATGCGCGAGGCGGTACTGCGGATCATGGAGGTCGAGCACGTCGGCGGAGACCGCGCGGAGCACCGCTTCCTCGTGCTCCCCCAGGCCCCCGAACCCGCGTGGGCACCGGCGATGCTGACCACCGCCTTCGACATCACGACGATCTGGAGAGACGGCACCGGATGGGCCGGGGAGGATCTGGCCACCGCCCTCGGTCAGGCTCCCGGCTGACCCGCCGCGGCCGGCGGTGCCGAGCGAATCCCGCTCCCTACCAGGTGGACCGCTACAGCGGTGTTAACGTTCGCGTTCACCCCCCGGCAACAGCGTGATCGCGATGCTCGGTGGCATGAGGAACAGAAAATCGTTCGTCGTCGCGGTCGCGCTGGCCGCTCTCATCGGTTCCGGGACCGCCGGCGCGAGTGCCGACCGCGCGGCCGGCGACCGGCCGCCGGCGTGCACACCCCCGTCCGGCCCGTCCGGACCTCCGGCACTGAAGCCGACCACCGTCACCACCATCGAGCAGGCGTACCGCTGCGTCTTCGCCAACTACTACAGCGGCCCGGTCCTGGACTCCCGCACGCTGCTGGTGCCCGCGTTCGCCGCGCTCACCCAGGAACTGCAACGCCGCGGGCTGGACCGGCCGAACGCCACCCTGCCGGCACTCACCGGCCGCAGGGACGCCGACTGGGCCGCGTTCCGCTCCGTCCACCAGAAGGTCGTCGACACGTTGCCCGCCGCTCCCGAGGTACGGCAGGCGGTCGCGGAGGCGACGATGCGGGGCATGGTGAAGAGCCTCGACGACAACCACGCGAACTGGAATCGTCCGACTCCCGATGGGATGTCGCTCGGCGCCCGCCTCTCCGGCCTCCGTCCTCCGGGAGTGGCCGATCCGGCGGCCACCCCGCCGTTCTTCATCACCGACGTCCTTCCTGAAGGACCGGCCGCCAAGGCGGGCATCCGGCCGGGCGACGAGCTCGTCTCGGTCGACGGGGTGCCGCTCGTCGTCAACGGGGTGCTCTCCCAGGGGGTTCTTGACGGGTTGGCCGGGCTCCCGGCGGGGAAGGCGATCAGGCTCACCCTGCGCCGCCCCTCCACCGGCGGCACCGTCACCGCCTCGGTGACGCCCGCGCCCGTCTCCGGATCGGAGCCGAAGGTCTCCTCCAGGCTGCTGTCCGGCTCCGTCGCCTACGTCAAGCTGCCGGCCTTCTTCCCCGGCGCGGCGGACAAGGTCCTTGCGGCCATCGCCTCCCTGCGGGAGAAGGCGCCCCTGCGCGGGGTCGTGCTGGACCTGCGCGGCAACGGCGGCGGCAGCCCGCAGGAGGTCGCCAGGCTGCTCGGCGCCTGGACGCGCGGGAAGACCACCAGCTACTGGTGCGACGTGCGCGACCACTGCACCGCCAACCGGAGCGACGACACCGTGCCGCTGCTGGGCCTGCCCCTGGTCGCGCTCACCGACCGCGGCTGCGCCTCGGCGTGCGACTCCTTCACCAGTACGGTCAAGGATCTCCGGCTCGGCACCCTGGTCGGCACCCGTACCGCCGGCGCGGTGTCGGGTCCCGGAGCCGGCTACCTGCTCGACGACGGCAGCGTCCTCATCCTGCCCAGGTTCCATGAGATCGGGGCGAACCGGGAGGTCGTCAACACCATCGGTGTCGTCCCCGACCACCAGGCCCCGACGACCTCCGCGGACCTGTCCGCCGGACGCGACCCGGGCGTCGCGAAGGCCCTGACCCTGCTGAAGTAGGCCCGCACCGATCACGGAGCCCGGCGGCCGCCGGGCTCCGCACCGGTGTGGACGGGGAACCGTACGGTCAGCTCAAGGCCGCCCCCCGGGTTGGGGCGGGCGGTGAGGTCGGCACGGTGGGCTCGGGCTATCGAGAGCACGATGGACAGGCCGAGACCGGCGCCGTCGGCGGTCCTGGTCCGGGAGTGCAGCCTGCGGAACGGCTGGAACAGCTCGGCGATCCGTTCGGCGGGTACCTCCGGGCCGGTGTTGCGGACGGTCAGGACGCCCGTCGCGGTGAGGCCGACGTGCACGGTCCCGCCGGGACGGTTGTAGCGGACCGCGTTCTGCAACAGGTTGGTCAGCAGCCTGCCGAGCAGCACCGGGTCGCCCTCGACGACGACCGGCCGGGTGTCCGCGGTGACGACGACACCGTCGGCGGCCGTCTCCTCGACCGTCTGGCGGACCAGCGGGTCCAGGGTCACCGGCTCCATGCCGCCCGGACCGTGTTCCGCCTGGGCGAGCAGGAGTAGCGAGTCGATCAGCCGCTCGGTCCGCCGGTTGGCGGTCAGCAGCTTCTCCCGTACCGGGATCAGACGGTCCGGCAGCGGGTCGTCCAGCCCGATCTGGATCGCGGCCCGCTGGACGGAGAGCGGGGTCCGCAGTTCGTGGGCGGCGTTGGCGATGAAACGGCGCTGGCTGTCCACCGACCGTTCCAGCCGTTCCAGCATCGCGTCGAAGGTGTCGGCGAGGTCCGTGAGCTCGTCGCGGGGACCGGCCAGCGCGATCCGCTCGTGCAGGTTGGACAGGGAGAGCCGGTGCGCGGTGGCGGTGATGTGCCGCAGCGGGCTCAGCACCCGTCCGGCCAGCCACCAGCCCGCGACCACCGAGACGACGGTGAGCACCGCGATCACGATCGCGCTGACCGTCCACTGGTAGCGCAGCACGGCGCCGGGCAGACCGCTCATGGCGTCGACGACCTCGGGCCGCACCAGCCGGTCAGGCGCCCCGGGTGCCCTCGGCGCGGGCCCTGCTGTCGGGGGGAGTTCGCCAAAGGGCGGGAAGTCCTCCGTGATGGAGCTGACCCGGCTCTCCAGCGCGCTCGTGAGCAGCAGGTTCACCACGGTGAGCAGGATCGTCGAGGTGACCAGGAACAGGCCGGTGTACAGCAGGGTGAGGCGCGTCCGTACCGTGCCGGAAGGCTTCCAGGCCGCGTGCCGGGTCACCGCGGACCTCCGGCGCCGCACGTTCCCCGACCGCGTGCCGGGTGCGCCGCGGGTCTCCGGGTCGTACTCCGGATCACAGCAGGTACCCGGCGCCCGGCACGGTCCTGATGCACGGCGGGTCGCCGAGCTTGGCGCGCAACCGGCTGATGACGACGCGCACCACGGTGGTGAACGGGTCGACGTGCTCGTCCCACGCCGACTCCAGCAGCGTCTCGGCGCTCACCACGCTCCCGTTCGCCCGCATCAGCACCTCCAGCACCGCATACTCCTTCAGCGACAGCCTCAGGAAGCGGCCGTCGCGGGAGACCTGCATCCGCTGGGGGTCCAGCACGATCCCGTGCCGTTCCAGCACCGGTGGCAGCGGCGGCTGGTTGCGTCGGCCCAGGGCCCGCACCCGCGCCACCAGTTCGGCGTAGTCGAAGGGTTTGGGCAGGTAGTCGTCGGCCCCCAGCCCCAGCCCGGCGACCCGTTCGGGCACCGACGCGGCCGCGGTCAGCATCAGGACGCGGGTACGCGCCCCGGCCCGCACCAGGTCCTGGCAGATCACGTCGCCGGATATTCCGGGCAGGTCCCGATCCAGCACCAGCACGTCGTAGTCGTTGACGGCCAGCCGTTCCGCCGCGGCCTCGCCGTCGTAGGCCACGTCGACCGCCATCGCGTGCCGCCGCAGCCCCATCGCCACCAGGTCGGCCAGATCCCGCTCGTCCTCCACCACCAGTATTCGCATGATCGAAGTCGTATCCGACCACCGGTAACAGCGGCGTTAACGCCCGCGCCGGGCCTTTGCCGTGCGGTCGGGCATCGCGTTCCTCCCGTCGGGTCTATTTATACAATTTTCTTTTGTGTAAACTCGGAGCATGACCTACGTGATAGGGCTCCCCTGCGTGGACGAGAAGGATCTGGCCTGCGTGGAGGAGTGTCCGGTCGACTGCATCTACGAGGGCGGCCGGAGCCTCTACATCAACCCGGACGAGTGCATCGACTGCGGTGCGTGCGAGCCGGTCTGCCCGGTCGAGGCGATCTACTACGAGGACGACCTCCCCGCCCCGCTGGGCGTCTACCTGGCCGACAACGAGCGGTTCTTCACCGAGCCGCTGCCCGGCAGGGACGCTCCCCTGGGGTCGCCCGGCGGTGCGGCCAGGATCGGCGCGCTGGGCGTCGACACCGCGATGGTCACGGCGCTGCCGCCGCAGGGGGCGTGAGCCGGACATGACCGGGCGAAGGAGACCTCACGGGGCCGATGACACCGACGGCTCGGGCGGCGCGACGCCCGAAGGGGCGCCCGCGCGAGGCGCCCGGCGTCCCGAGACGCCGACGTGGACCGCCGAACGCCCCGTGGCGCCGGCGACCGGCCGTCGAGGGCTCATCCTGACGATGCTCCGCGAATCCACCTCGCCGCTCGGCATCGGCGACATCGCCGCGCGACTCGACGTCCATCCCAACACGGTGCGGTTCCATCTCGACGCCCTGGCGGAAACGGGCCAGGTCGAGCGGGTCCACGTCGCGCCCACCGGCCCCGGCCGGCCGCCACTGGTGTTCCGGGCGCGGCCCGGGATGGATCTCGGCGGGCCGCGCAACTACCGCCTGCTCGCCGAGATCCTGGTCGGCGACCTGGCCGCGGACCCGGACCCCGCCGCCAGGGCCACCGAGGCCGGACGCGCCTGGGGCGGCTTCCTGGTCGACCGGCCCGCCGCTCTTTCCCGCGAGGAGGCGGTGCGCGAGTTGGTACGGCTGCTCGACGACCTCGGCTTCGCGCCGGAGGAACGGCCGGCGGGCGATCCCCGGCAGATCGGGTTGCGGCACTGCCCGTTCGTCGAACTGGTCGAGACCCAGGCCGCGGTGATCTGCCCGCTGCACCTTGGGCTGATGCGGGGGGCGATGGCGGCGCTCGGCGCCCAGGTGACCGTCGACCGGCTCGTCCCGTTCGCCGAACCCGACCTGTGCCTCGCACACCTCACGACAGCGGGCGGCACCCGGTGACCGGCAACGCCCGCGATGGAGAAAGGAACCACGGATGACCCCGGCATCGGCCGCCGCCACCGGTGTGACGTTCGTCTGGCTCGGGATGGTGCTGGCCATCTCGTTCCTGGAGGCACCACTGAAGTTCCGCGCGCCCGGGGTGGACCTGCGCCTCGGGCTCGGGATCGGCCGGCTGGTCTTCCGTGCCCTCAACACCGTCGAGGCCGTCCTCGCCGTGGCGCTCATCGCCATGATCTTCATTGCCGGCCCGCCGACCGGGACGGTGGTCGCCGCCGTCGTCACCGTCGCGGTCCTGGCGGTGCAGCTCGGTCTGATCCGGCCACGACTGACCCGGCGCACCGACCGTGTCCTCGCCGGTGAGGACGCCCCACGCTCGAAGGACCACCACGCCTACATCGTCCTTGAGACCGCCAAGGTCGCCGCCCTGCTCGTCACCGGCATCCTGCTGCTGACGGCGTGAACCGGCCGGGACGGAAGGGAAGCACCATGCTGACGACCTCTCTGACCACCCTGACGAACGAGCACCTGGCCGCGGCGCGAAAAGCCGCGAGTGGACGCAGCGCCCACACCGTCCACGGCGGACGCCGGAACTCCCTGCGTCAGACGCTGCTCGCGCTCGCCGCCGGACGGGGCCTCGACGAGCACGAGAGCCCCGGCGAGGCCACCCTGCAGGTGCTGCACGGGCGCGTACGCCTGTCGACCCGCCAGGACAGCTGGGAGGGGACGGCAGGTGACCAGGTCGCCATCCCGGCGGAGCGGCACAGCCTGACCGCGCTCGACGACTCCGCCGTCCTGCTCACCGTGGTGATGCGTCCCGACCCGGCGCCCGGAGAGGACGCGCGCCCTCCGGCCGGCTGAGCACCGAGGCGCCGAGCACCCACCGGCGGACCCGCGTCGTCCTGGCCGCCGGTGGTCGGCGGTGGCTTCAGCCGCGTTTCTGCAGGGTGTAGAGGCGGATCTCGATGCCGTCGGGGTCGGTCACCCCGCTGATCAGCCATCCGATGCTGGCCTCGGCGATTCCGGAGTGGGCCGTGCCGGCGGCGTCGAGGTGATCCGACCACTCCACCAGCGCGTCGTAGGTCGGCACGCCGAGCGCGACGGGATCGAAGCCCCGCAGTTCCCCGGCCAGCCGGGGCTCCTCGCGCAGCGCCAGCATGAGGGTGCCGTCCCGGTCGCGCAGTGCCACGCCGCGCAGCACTCCCGCCTCGACGAACTCGATCGCCACTTCGAGGCCGAGTACCCGCCCGTACCACTCGACGCTCTTGCGCACGTCCGAGACCGGCAGTTTGACGTGGTGGAATCCGCCCAGGGCCGTCATCGGTCACCCCTTCCCGGCCGGCGGGAGCGCCGACGCGGATATGAAGCCATTGGAGCCCCACTTTATGGCCGCCCAGCGGACCCGGAACAGCGAGGAACGGCGCACCGCCCACGGCGCGTCCGTCCGCACCGCTCGCGACCACCGCGAAAGCAGCGAACCGCTCCGGCGGGAGCCTCGGCGGAGGACTTCCGGAGGCCGAGGAGAAGGGCTCCCGGGCCTGTATATCCAAGATCTTTGGAAGATTAGATCTTCATGGTCGCCGGCAACCCGTCATCAACGCTTTCCATATTTCGGTGTATATCAGCTTTTTTCAGCATAATTCAGCATTTGCCGATAGTGGGAGTGTGGCGGGAACGGGCCCGGGAATTATGTCGGGAGTACCGACAACGCGGGATCCCTGGATGGCGACACACGCCGGATCTTGGGGGTGCACGGTGTTCGAACCGCGCGAGTTGGGCTCAGGCCTGGGTTACCGGGCCGAGCTCGCAGAGATGATCGACCAGCACGCCGACCGGATCGACTGGTTGGAAGTGATCACTGAGCACTTCCTGTTCGCCCCGGCCGACAGGCGGGAACGGTTGCGCGCGCTGGCCACCCGCTTCCCGATCGTGCCGCACGGGGTGGAGATGTCCATCGGATCGGACCGCGAGGTGGACGGGGTCTACCTTGAGGCGCTGGCGGCTCTGGTCGCCGAGATCGACGCGCCGTGGTTCAGCGACCATCTCTGTTTCACCCGGACCGATCAGGTGGCGCTCGGGGTGCTCGTGCCGCTGCCCCGTACCCGCCAGGCGGCACGCCGGCTGGGGCGCCGGGCGCAGCGGGTGCAGGACGCGGTGGGGGCGCCGTTCCTGCTGGAGAACATCACCTACTACGTGGATCTGGCCGGCCCGCTCAGCGAGGCGCAGTTCATCGCCGAGGTGATGGAGAACTGCGAGTGTCATCTGCTACTGGACCTGACCAATCTCGACATCAACGCCCGCAATCACGATTTCGACCCGCTGGAGTTCCTCGGCACCATCCCGGTGGAGCGGGTGGCGCAGGTGCATCTGGCGGGCGGTGAGGACAACGACGACGGCGAGCCGTCCCTCGACACCCATGGTGAACCGGTACCGCCCCGGGTGTGGGAGCTGCTGGCCGAACTGGTGGGCCGCACCACCGTTCGGGCCACCCTGGTGGAACGGGACCGCAACTTCCCCGACGATCCGTACGAGCTGCTGGCGGAGATCGACCGGGCCCGGACCCTGCTGGCAGGGAGCGTCTGATGGGCCTGCTGGAGGCCCTGGCGGCGGTGCTGACCCGCGAGTCCGAGCTGGCGACGCTGCGTGAGCACCCCGCCCGGCTGCGGCGCCGTTACGGGCTGAGCGACGCCGAGCTGGCCATGCTGACCGGCGCCTCCCCCGCGGGACTCCGGGTCACCGGCGAGAGCGTCCGCGGCAAGCTGGTGCAGAAGGTGACGGCCTGTCTGCCCGCCACCGTCGCCGAGCTGAAGGCCCACCACCCGGAACTGCTGGACGGGTTCGCCGCCGCCACCGTCCGCCGGCCGCGACCGGGCGAAGGGGTTACGGATTCCGGGGAGGCCGGGCAACTGGTGACGTGGATCGACGGCCGGGTGCCGACGCCACTGGTCGACTTCGCCCGCTACGAACTGCTGTGCGGACAACTCGCCGGTGACCGGCGGGCCGCCCAGGCGGCCGGAGAACCGGTCCTCGTTCCGGACGGACCGCTACGTGGGATGCCCGGCGTCTCCCCCGCCGCCCGGGTCGCGTTCTTCGACCACGACGTCACCGCCGAGCCGCCGCCCTCGCGACTGCCCGCCCGGCGCACGTCGATCCTGCTGCGACGCCAGTGGGGTGAGCCGGCGCTCCGGGTCTACCGGATCAACGACGCCACCGCCGCCCTGCTGGGCCGCTGCGACGGCACCCGGAACGTCGCGGAGGTGATCGCAGAGGTGATCGCGGAGGTCGGCGCCGACGCCGAACGGGTCACCGGCATGCTCACCCGGTTCGCGGCGGCCGGAGTGGTACGCCTCGCCCCCGGCCGTTACTGAGCCGGCTCCCCATCAGGCTCCGCGCCGACCTCACAGAGGTCACCCGAACGGCGCGGAAAGCGGCCCGGCAACGGGTCGTCGAGCTGTGACCCGCCCACGGCGGGTCACACTGCGAAAGGAAACCCATGAGCACAGAGACCCTGACCGAGACCACCGTCGACCAGACATTTGTGTTCGAACCTGTCGTCGATCTCACCTCTGCCCAGGCACCGGATCACTGCGGCGGAAACACCTGCAGTCGATGCGGTCACTAGCCACGACAACGGACAGAGGAGAAGAGGAGTGGGGTCTCGACAACCCCACTTCTCTGCTGTCCGTCGCCGTGGTCGACCCTCGTGGTACCCGCTCACCGCCGAATCAGCCGGCCGTACTTCCGGAAGCCGTTCATCCGCCGCCTCCGTGGGCAGGTCGGAGTACTCGCGGAGGTCGTCTCCGCGAGTCACTGGGGGGTGGCATGGTGAAGGAGCTGGAAACGCTGGGCCAGGTCGAGTTGCCCGCGGAGGTCACCTCCGTGCCCAAGGCGCGGCGCTACGTCCGTGAGTTGCTGGAGGGCTCGGCGCACGCCCAGACCGACGACGCGCTCCTGCTGGTCAGCGAACTCGTCACCAACGCCGTGTGCCACTCCGACTCCGGACGCGTCCCCGGCGGACGGGTCATCGTGGCCGTCGCCCGCCACAATGGAACGCTGCACTGCGACGTGATCGACGCCGGTTCGGCCAGGCGCATCCCCTGGCTCCGTACCGAGGTCGACTTCGACAGCGGCGGGGGACGGGGCCTGTGGCTGGTCCAGAAACTGGCCACGGCCTGGGGTTGGCACGAGACCACCACCGGCCGTGTGGTCTGGTTCCAACTGGGAGGAGCATGAACACCACACCGCCGGCCTCCCCGCCGCTCCGCTGGAAAGGGAGGCCGGCGTCTCCTCAATCCGGCCGCCCACCACCTCGGCGGCCTGGGGGCCGGTAGCCCCCATGCGGACAGGTCGGCCACGCGCGGCCGTCCCTTCTCACACTCGGCCCGTCGTCAGGCGAACAACCCGCCGCCTCACGCATACCGCGTGGACAGGGATACCGCGGTGGCCCGGCCCTCTCACCGTCCGTAGAACATCACAATGCGAAAATCAGCAGCTGAAGGCGGCGAACTTGGCGTCGAACGAGTAGTGATAGTACTTCCGCTTTGAGATTTCGGTTACGCCGCTGAACGGGCGGTTGCACTGAACGATGACGTCCTTGGCCTCGGCGAGGAGGTCATCTCCGGAAGTGTCGTCTTCCCACACCTGGACCGTCACCTTCTCACCCGGCGAAAACTTGATGGGGTAATGCGATGGGAATTCGACTATCCGGCCCTCTTCGTCCTCGTTGACGTCGACCGTGCCATTGGTCGGGGCGAAGCGCTGACTTACTCCATTACGCACGACATTGATGAATACTTCGTCACCGTTGCTAAAGGTCCCCTCCTCGTCAATGTCGTGAGCGTAGACGGTGATGCCGAGTTCGGTTTCGACGAGGGCGGGGGCGGTGGCGACAGGAGCGGCGCCGGCCGGGGCGGCGGTGGCAAGGGCCAGCACCCCAAGGAGGCCTAGCATCGACAGAACAGTACTGGGCTTGGAACGCGCGAGCATGGTTTCCTCTTTTATTCGGTTGATTTATCCCATCGATCGCGGCCAAAGCTTCCGCAGCCTCCTTGGAGGAGGCTTGCAGATAGCTTGGATTCCGCCCGGTGGACGCCTGACCTCCACAAAACCCTGTTTCCCGAAAGCCGGCCGGCGAACACCATCTGGCAGCGTTCACTCAGGTCCGGGTCGGCGGCGGCGTGCAGCACGTACCGGGGACCTGTCCATGTTCACCGTACGGCCGGCGTCCACCGGTCGCTCGTAGTACGCGGCCATGCCGTCGCGTATCGCCTCGCGCCCCGCCAGGAGGCCCGGAAAGGCGCAGCCGGCCGGAACGAGCGGCGCCTCGAAAACGCCGTCCGCGGTGAACATCTCGGCCGGCGCGACGGCGTTCCCGGTCATCCCGGCCCAGACATAACGCTCGAAGATCTCCTGCGGGGTCGAGGACACGGCGAACTCCTTCACCCGGGGAGCGCGAAAGGCTACAACACGTTCCCTGAATCGGTCTCGCACCGAGGCCTCAGAAGACGCCGTCCACGTCGGACGAGCCACCGCGGCCTTCCGCTTTTCCTGGAAATTGCCCGAACAAACGGATTCGCAGGGAAATTTGCACCAAATATACCTACTTCAAGAATGCGAAAGCAGACAATCAGCTCCCTGACTCCAAAGGGTTCGCCTTATATCGTGCCTGGTGCCCATGGCCGCAAAGTGATCCGACTCGCGGCCGTTCAGAGGAGGAACCCATGTACGGAAAGCGACAGTTGATGGTGCTCGGCCCGGCGCTTCTCGCGGCCCTGGCCCTTGGACCGGTCCCGTTCTCACACGCCTCGGCCACGCCTGATCCCGCGTCACCGGCGGCGAGCACCCTGCCTGCCAGGGTGACGGAGCCGACCCCGCCGGCCAGGGACCCGAGAGGCGGATACTGGAACGGCTATCGAGACGGCTACCGGGCCGCCGGACAGGACTGCTCAAGGCCAAGGGCGAAATCGGGAGAATTGCCCGGCCTGGCACTGAGAATAAGTGACTACGACAGGGGCTGGCTGGACGGCTACGACGACGGCCACGACCGATTCTGCCGGTAACCAGGAACCAAAAAACTCCCCCCAACCGGCACCGAGGCGATCGCGGCCACTTTCAAACGTCAGCCATATCTCTTAATCATTTCGGCGATCCGGCCCGCTGCGGGGCCTCTCGTGTTCGACCGGCCGAAGCCCCCGCGACGTGGAACGGCACCGGTGGCCGCACGGTACGTCCGTCATCGCCCGGCCCGCGCCGGCCGGTCGCACACGCCCGATGCCCGCCGATGACCGGGAACGCCCGAGGCGGTCACCCGGCGAGAAAGCCCCAGGGGATCATGAGCCCAGACGAAAGGGCCGCACTCCGCCTACCGCCAGGCGGAGATCCCGGTAAAGCTTTCCGGCCCGGTAGCGCAAAGTATTGACGCGGTAACCACACCAAAGCATAATTCCCCTCATGCATGCACAAACTTCCACAGAAGTGGGCAATCGTGCTGCCCGCTGAGCGGCACGCGCGCATCGGGGAGGCACTGCGGGTCTCCCGCGTCGTCAGCACCGACGACCTCGCGCACGAGCTCGGCGTCTCGGCGGAGACGATCCGCCGAGACTTCGTGGCGCTTGAGCGCCAGGGGAGGCTGTCGCGCGTGCACGGGGGCGCGACCATCACGCTCGGGCAGGCCGCCGGCGAGGAGGCTCCCTTCGCCGAACGCACCGGGACCGCCGCGGACGCCAAGACGCGCATCGGCCGTGCCGCCGCCGGGCTGGTGCACCCCGGCCAGACCGTGGTGATCGACGTGGGAACCACCGCCGTCCAGGTCGCCCGTGCCCTGCCGCTCGACTTCACCGGGACCGTGGCCACCTGTTCCCTGCTGGTCGCGGCGGAACTCTCCGAGCGGCCCGGCATCGAGGTCCTCGTCTGCGGGGGCAGGCTGCGCGGCGGAGACCTCGCGCTCTCGAACTCGGTGGCCCAGGCGTTCTTCGCGGACCTGAACCCGGACGTCGCGTTCCTCGGGTCGGGCGGTGTCGACGCCGCGACCGGCCTGACCGACTACTACCTGGACGAGATCGCGGTCCGGAAGATCATCCTCAGGAACGCGACGCGTTCGTACGTACTCGCCGACTCGAGCAAGTTCGGCCTGGTCGCCCGGCACCGAGTCGCCGAGCTGGGCGAGCTCGGCGGTCTCATCACCGAGGCGGAACCACCCTCCGGCATCCAGGACGCGATCACCCGCGGGAACGGGGTGATCGTGCTCTCTTGAACGTTCCCGACCGTCGAAGGAGCCGGGCGGCGCGGCAACGCCACCCGGCTCGGACTACCACGCCGATGCACCATCTGACAGGAAACACAGGAGTTGTAGGTCCATGACCCAGTATTCACCACCCGCGCCGGGCAATCAGGAGAGCGGCGCAAGTGTTGAGGAATTCGGCTACAAGCAGGCGATGAAGCGCGGCACCGGGCGTTTCGCCTCGTTCGCCGTGGCATTCGCCTTCGTCTCGATCGCCACCGGCATTTTCACCACCTACGGCTCGGTGCTGAACACCTCGGGCCCCGCGGGCATCTGGACCTGGCCGCTCGTGATCGTCGGCCAGCTCGCCGTCGCCTTCATCTTCGGCTCGCTGGCCGCCCGCATCCCGGTGACCGGCTACTCCTACCAGTGGATGTCCCGGCTGGCCAACCCCGTGCTCGGCTGGATCATCGGCTGGGTCTCGTTCTCGTTCCTCGGTGTCGTGGTCGTGGCGGTGGACTACACCATCGCCTCCACCGTGATGCCCGTGCTGCTGAGCTACGAGGGCACCGCGCTGAACGCCTGGGTGATCACCGGTGTGGTCATCCTGTGCCAGGCGCTGCTGGTCGGGCTCTCCACGAAGTGGACCGAGCGGGTCAACAACTTCGCCGTGACGGCGGAGCTGATCGGCATGATCGCCCTCGTCCTGCTGCTGCTGATCGTGGGATTCGTCGCCAAGGAGGTCAACTTCGCCAACCTGTTCAGCACCGGCGCCATCCCGTCCGAGGGCTACCTCAGCATGGGCACGCTCACCTCGGCCGGCCCGTGGATGCTGGGCTTCCTGCTCGGCGCGTTCACCATCGTCGGTTTCGAGTCGGCGGCCAACCTCGCCGAGGAGACCAAGGACCCGGCCCGGGTCGTCCCCCGCGCCATGTGGCAGGCGGTCCTCGCCTCCGGTGTGCTCGGCTTCCTGTTCCTCGTCGCCGTCACCCTGCTCGCCGGCGACCCGGTCGAGCTGGCCAAGTCGGGAACCCCGGTCGCGGACGTGATCAGCCGGTCGCTCGGCCCCGTGGTGGGTACGGCGCTGCTCGTGCTGGTGGTCATCGCGATCTTCGCCTGCGGCATGGTGATCCTGATGACCGGCGTGCGGCTGGTCTGGGCGATGTCCCGCGACCAGCGCTTCCCCGGCTGGCAGGGCCTGCACAAGGTCTCCCCGCGTTTCGGCACCCCGCTGAACGCCACCCTCTTCATGTTCGTCATCGGCGAGCTGATCCTGGCGGTCTTCTCCACCCGGACCGACGCCCTCTTCGGCCTGTTCGCCGCCGCCACCCTGCTGCCGGCGATCATCTACACCGGCACCGTCGTCCTGTACGTGGTCAAGCGGAAGTCGCTGCCGCCGAGCAAGGGGTTCGCCCTGGGCCGCTGGGAGATCCCGGTGATCATCGTCGCGCTGATCTGGCTGGTGTTCGAGCTGCTGCTCTTCCGTGACTCCTCGTTCGTGGAGTCGTGGGTCTACGTGCTCCTCATGCTCGCCCTCGGCGCCGTGTACTTCGCCTACCTGCTGTTCACCAGGGGCGCCAAGGGCCTGGTGATGCCGGACATGCACTCCATCGACGCGGAGCTGACCGCCGACGCCTCGGGTACGGCCAAGGGCAGGCACGCGGAGGGGACCCACCGACGGTGACCACGGTACTGGCGATAGATCAGGGAACATCCGGCACCAAGGCGATCGTCGTCGACGCCCGCGGTGAGGTGCTCGGCCTCGTCGAGCTCCCGGTCCGCCCCACCTACCTGCCCGGCGGCGGGGTCGAGCAGAACCCCCGGGAACTGCTCGACTCGGTGCTCAACGCCGGCCGAGCGGCCGTCGCGCGGGCCGGGGTGCGGATCGACGCCGTCACGCTGGCGAACCAGGGCGAGACCGTCCTGGCGTGGGACCCCGCCACGGGGGAACCGCTCTCGGCCGCCATCGTGTGGCAGGACCGCCGCTCGGAGAGCATCTGCGCGGAGCTGGAGGAGTTCAAGGACCGGATCGCCGCGACCACCGGGCTGATCCTGGACCCGTACTTCTCCGCCCCGAAGATGGCCTGGCTACGCCGGAACGTGACCGGGGAGGGGGTGGTCACCACCTCCGACTCCTGGATCATCCACCACCTGACCGGGGAGTTCGTCACGGACGTCGCCACGGCCGGCCGGTCGCTGGTCACCCGGCTCGACGACGGCGACTGGGACCCGGAGCTGCTGGAGCTGTTCGGGCTCGGCACCGAGCGCCTGCCGCGCATCGTCTCCTGTGACGAGGTGGTCGGCCACACCTCCGCGTTCGGCGGGAACGTCCCCGTCGGCGGACTCGTGGTCGACCAGCAGGCCGCCCTGCTGGCCGAGAACTGCCTGAACCCGGGCGAGGCGAAGTGCACCTTCGGCACCGGCGCGTTCCTGCTGGCCAACACCGGCACCTCCACCGCGCGCTCCACCGCCGGGCTGGCCGCCTCGGTCGCCTGGCGGGTCCGGGGGGAGACCTCGTACTGCTTCGACGGCCAGGTCTACACGGCCGCCTCCGCCGTACGGTGGATCCAGGATCTCGGCTTCATCCGCGGTGCCGCGGACCTAGACGTGGTCGCGGCGGCGGATGCCGAGGGGGTGCTGTGCGTGCCGGCGTTGGCCGGCCTGGCGGCCCCCTGGTGGCGTCCCGACGCCAAGGCCTCGTTCTCCGGGCTGACCCTCTCCACCGGTTCCGGGCACCTCGTGCTCGCCGTGCTGCAGGGGATCGCGGCACAGGTCGCCGAGCTCGGCGACCTCGTCGCCGCCGACCTCGGGCAGCCGCTGACCCGGCTGCGGGTGGACGGCGGGCTCACCCGCAGCAGGGTCCTCATGCAGGCGGTCGCCGACCTGATGCGGATCCGGATCGACGTCTACCCCTCCCAGCACGCCACCCCGATGGGGGCGGTGGCGCTGGCCCGCGCCTCGCTCGACCCGTCGCTCTCCCTCGCGGACGCGGTCGACCCGTGGGAGCCCAGCACGACCTACGAACCCCGATGGTCCGCTGATCAGGCGGCCGACTTCCGCTCCCGCTGGGCGGAGGCGGTCGGCGCCACCCTGGCGCGGGAGGGAACACGATGAACACCACGTTCGACGTGGCGGTGATCGGTGCCGGCATCGTCGGCTCGGCCATCGCCAGGAAGCTGGCCGGCCACGAGCTGAGCGTCGCGCTGCTCGACGCGCGCGACGACGTCGGTGACGGCACGAGCAAGGCGAACACCGCCATCCTGCACACCGGTTTCGACGCCAAGCCCGGCACCCTCGAATCCCGGCTGGTCGGTGAGGGTTACCACCTGCTGTCGGAGTACGCCGAGCTGACCGGCATCCCGGTCGAGCACACCGGGGCACTGCTGGTGGCCTGGACCGCCGAGGAACTGGACGCGCTGCCGGGCCTGCGCGAGAAGGCGGAGCAGAACGGGTACCACAGGACGGAGATCGTCGGCCCCGAGGAGGTGTACCGGCAACTTCCCCACCTCGGGGAAGGCGCCCTGGGCGGCCTGACCGTTCCCGACGAGTCGATCATCTGCACCTGGACCACCAACCTCGCCCTGGCCACGGACGCGGTCAACCGGGGGGTGACGCTGCTGCTGAACCGGGCGGTCACCTCGGTCGAGGACCTCGGCGACCGCACGGTGCTGCGCGCCTCCGGCGGGGACGTGCACGCCCGCTGGGTGGTCAACGCGGCCGGGCTCGGCGCCGACGTCGTCGACCGGCTGTTCGGCCACGACCGTTTCACGGTCACGCCGCGCCGCGGCGAGCTGCTGGTCTACGACAAGCTCGCCCGCCCGATGGTCAACAAGATCATTCTGCCGGTGCCCAGCTCGCGGGGCAAGGGCGTGCTGATCAGCCCCACCGTCTACGGCAACGTGCTGCTCGGTCCCACCGCCGAGGACCTCGTCGACCGCACCGACACCGGGACATCGGAGAAGGGATTCGAGTTCCTGCTGGGCAAGGGCGAGAAGCTGATGCCCGACCTGCTGCTTGAGGAGGTCACCGCGACCTACGCGGGCCTGCGCGCGGCGAGCGACCATCCCGACTACCTCATCGAGGCCGACGCCGGGCGGCGCTACGTGCTGGTCGGCGGGATCCGCTCGACCGGCCTGACCGCCAGCATCGCCATCGCCGAGCACGTCGCCGGCCTGGCCCGCGACGCCGGGCTGGCGCTCGTACCACGGGAGAGGCTGCCGGAGCCGCCCCGCATGCCCAACCTCGGCGAGGCGTTCACCCGCCCGTACCAGGACGCCGCCCGGATCGCCGCCGACCCCGCCTACGGCAAGGTGGTCTGCTTCTGCGAGCGGGTCACCGCCGGTGAGGTCCGTGACACCTTCCGGTCGCCGATCCCGCCGGCCACCCTGGAGGGACTGCGCCGCCGCACCCGGGCGATGAACGGGCGCTGCCAGGGGTTCTTCTGCGGCGCCGAGGTCAAGAAGCTGCTGGAGGAGCGACGATGACACCGACGACATCGGAGACGTCGACCGGCGACGTCACCGTCCTCACCCCGGCCGTCGTCATCGTCGGCGCCGGCCCCTCAGGGCTGAGCGCCGCCCGTGAACTCGCGCCGAGGATCAACGGTGACGTCCTCGTCCTCGACCGGGAGAGCACGGCCGGGGGCATCCCCCGGCACAGCGACCATCCCGGCTACGGGATCAGGGACATGCGGCGCTTCATGAGCGGTCCTGCCTACGCCAGGAGGCTCGTCCGGCAGGCCGAGGCCGCCGGTGCGAAGATCCTGACGAACGCCACCGTGACGAACTGGGCCGGTGACCGGACGATCGAGGCCACCACCCCGCGGGGCCGCGTCCGGGTCGAGGCGCGGGCCGTGATCCTGGCGACCGGTGCCCGGGAACGCCCACGACCGGCCCGGCTCATTCCCGGAGACCGCGCCCACGGCGTCTACACCACCGGGCACCTGCAGAATCTCGTCCACCTGCAGCACGGGAAGGTCGGGAAGAGAGCCGTCGTCGTCGGCGCCGAGCTGGTCAGCTGGTCGGCCGCGCTGACCCTGCGCGAGGCCGGTTGCCGGACCGTCCTGATGACCACCGAGCATCCCCGGCCGGACTCCTACTCCCTGTTCAGCGTCCCCGGCCGGATCCTCTTCCGTACCAGGGTCGCCACCCGCACCCGGGTGACGAAGGTCATCGGCCGGCCGGAACTGCGGGCCGTCGAGATCGAGGACCTCGACACCGGCAAAAGGCGGGTCGTCGAGTGCGACACGCTCGTCCTCACCGGTGACTGGATCCCCGACCACGAGCTGGTACGCGCGGCGGGAATCACCATGGACCCCGGCACGAACGGCCCGCTGGTCGACAACGCGCTGCGTACCGACACCCCGGGCGTGTTCGCCGTGGGCAACCTGCTCCACCCGGTCGACACCGCGGACATCGCGGCGATCGACGGCGCCCACGTCGTGCGCGCCGTCATCGCCTGGTTGCGCGGCGGCAGCCCCCCGGCCGAGCAGGTGCGTCTCATCGCCGACGCGCCCTTCCGCTGGGTGGCGCCGGAGATCTTCCGCCCGAAGGATCCGGCCCCGGCCCGCCGCCGCCTGCTGCTGTGGAGCGACCGCTACATCCCGTTCCCCCGGATCGTTCTCCGACAGGAGGGGAGGGTCATCGCCCGGAAGCGGCTGTGGTGGCCGGCGGCTCCCGGCCGGGTGTTCCGCATCCCGACGAGCGTCCTCACCGCGGTCAGGCCGGACGCCGGTCCGGTGCACATCGGCGTGGAGACCTGACGCATCCCCGGTGAGCGGCCCTCGACCAGACCGGTCGGGGGCCGCTCGTATGTGCGGGGTGAGGGGACAGGCTTTTCCGCAGGGGTTTTGACCCTCAGCCCCCTCCCCAACCCGCAAAACCGAACAGCGCTCAACCACCCACTCACCCTCCACCCCGCACCGCGCCACAGACATCAACGGCCCTCGTCCACCACCCGCGACACCGAGCCACCGCACCGGACGGTGCGGATCGGTTCGGCCGTGTCGGCATAGATCGGCGTCCTGTCCGCGTCCTTGCTTGGTGACATGGCGAGGAGGACGGGTGGATCCAGGATTTGAGGCGGGCTTCCGGGAGTTCGTCATCGATCGGTCGGGGGCGCTGTTCCGTACCGCGTACCTGCTGACCGGTGACCGGCACGCCGCCGAGGACCTGGTGCAGTCGGCACTGGCGAAGACGGCGGCGAAGTGGCGCTCTCTTCGCGACCCGGCGGCCATCGAGGGGTACGTCCGCCGCGTCATGTACCACGAGCAGGTGAGCTGGTGGCGACGCCGTTCCCGCGTCGCGGAGGTGTCCACCGAGTGGCTGCCCGATCAGGCCGACGAGGGGCACGCCGAGAGCGTGGACCTGCGCCTGGTGATGCGCACGGCTCTCGCCCGGCTGACGCCCCGGCAGCGGACCATGCTCGTACTGCGCTACTTCGAGGACCTGTCCGAGACCGAGATCGCGCGACTGCTCGGTGTCAGGGTGGGGTCGGTGCGCAGCCAGATCTACCGGTCGTTGGAGCGCCTGAGGAAGGCCGCCCCCGAACTGAGCACCGTAAGGGAGTTGCGATGAACATCGAGGATCTGGTGCGCGAGACCCTCTCCGACATGGCCGGCCAGGAGCAACCGCCGCCACCCAGCCGATTCCTCCGGGCCGCCGGGGGCCGGCCCCGCCGCCGTGGCCTCGCCCTGGCGGCGGCCGCGGCCGTCACCGTACTGGCGCTCGGGTCCACGCTCGTGGTCGGGGGGCTGTCCTCCCGGGTGGCGGAGGCCCCCATCGGGCAGGGCACCGGCGAGGTGGTCGCGAAGAGCGTCACCGTGAAAGAGGGGCTGCGGCTCTCGCAGATCCTGGAGCGGCTGTCGACCGCCACCGGCAGGCCGGTGGCGGAGTTCAGGCGGGCCGCCGCCGACGGCGGGGCGCTCGGCCTTCCGGGCTACGCCAAGGGTGCGCTGGAAGGGTTCGCCTTCCCCGGGACCTATCAGGTCTCGCCCGCGTCGAGCCCGCAGGAGATCCTCGCCGCGATGGTGGCGCGCTTCGCCCGCGCCGCCGAGGACGCCAGGCTGGTGGAGGGGGCCAGGCGTGTCGGCCGTACGCCACTGGAGATCCTGACCATCGCCAGCATCGTCCAGGCCGAGGCGGCCGACAGGCGGGACATGCCCAAGATCGCGCGGGTCATCCACAACCGGCTCGATCACACCCCCGAGATGAGGCTGCAACTGGACAGCACAGTCCTGTACGGCCTGAACAAGTTCAGCGTCGGCGCCTCGACCAAGGATCTCCGGAGCACGTCGCGGTACAACACCTACGCGCGCCCCGGCCTGCCGCCCGGCCCCATCGGCAGCCCGGGCGCCGATGCCGTCGAGGCCGCGCTGAGGCCGGCGGCCGGCCCCTGGCTGTTCTTCGTGGTGACCGACCCGGAGCGGGGCGTCACCGAGTTCGCGGCCTCCGAGCAGGAGTTCTTCAAGCTGGTCAAGGAACGCGAGAAGCACGGGTCCGGGTGATCGATCCCGGCCAGCGTCCGGCGACGAGTGCGGGACGCCGAGAAACCCGGCCGGTGGGCCACATACAGAATGTCGGTCATGGAAGCCCGAATCGCGATAGCCCCGTCCCCGGGGGCGGGAGCGGCCTACGACCGCCCCAACTCCCCCGGCCTCGACCTCCTGCGCCTCGCGGTCGAGGAGGCCGTGTCCGGCGGCGGGGGCGTCAACGTCCCGCTCGCCGAGGCGGACGGCCTGGTGTGGCTCATCCCCGGTGAGCCGGAACTGCTCCGCTCGACTCTGGACGCCCACCCCCGGATCGGCTGGGTGCAGTTCCCCTGGGCGGGAGTGGAGAGATTCACCGCGTCCGGCGTGCTCGACCGCCCGGTGGTCTTCAGCTGTGCCAAGGGGTCGTTCGCCGGGCAGGTCGGCGAGCACGCGCTCACGCTGATGCTGGCCTGCCTGCGCAACCTCGCCCGGCAGGCGCGCACCCCCCGCTGGTGCCCGGTCGATCCCCGGTCCCTGCACGGCCGGCGGGTGACGATCCTCGGCGGCGGCGGTATAGCGGGCGAGCTCATCCGGCTCCTGCGGCCGTTCGAGTGCCGGATCCGGGTGATCCGCCGCCGGGCGGAGAGCATCGAGGGCGCCGAGGAGACGCTGCCGCCCGGAGCCCTGCCCACGGTGCTTCCGGAGACCGACATCCTGGTGCTGGCCCTCGCCCTGACGCCGGAGACGACCCACGTCATCGGCGCCACCGAGCTGGCCCTGCTGCCTGCGCACGCCGTCGTCGTCAACGTCGCCCGCGGCGCGCACATCCGGACCGACGCGCTCGTCGAGGCCCTCCGCGCCGGGACGATCTCCGCCGCCGGACTGGACGTGACGGACCCGGAACCGCTCCCCGAGGGGCACCCGCTCTGGGCCGACCCCAGGGTGCTCATCACCTCGCACTGCGCCGACTCCGCCGAGTACGTCACCCGGATGTTCTGCGAGCGGTTGGAGCGGAACGTGCGCAACCTGCGGGCGGGCCTCCCGCTGGAGGGGGTCGTCGATCCCGCCGCGGGGTACTGACCCGCGACCGGATCAGTGGCCCTGGCCCGCGCCGATCACCTGCGCGGCGCCGAGGTAGCCGGCGAGCAGGCTCTCGGCGAGCGCCCGCACCGTGTCGTCTCCGGGCAGGAAGTACGGGCTGTGCAGTCCCGCCTTCGTGTCGGTGCCCACGAACAGCATCAGCGACGGCACGACCGACGCGAAGTGGGCGAAGTCATCGGCACCGCAGGAGCGCAACGTGGCGGGCATGTGGTGGGCGGCGTCGACGAGGATGCAGCCGGTCTCCTCGGCGAGGCGGGCGTCGTTGACGAGCACCGGATCCCCGTAGGTGATCCGCATCTCCGCCTCGCAGCCGTAGGCGCGGGCGACGCCCTCGGCGAGCTCGTGGAAGCGCTGGTGCAGATGCCGGCGCCAGGACTCCGACATCGTACGGATGGTGCCGCGAGCGGCGGCCTGCCCTGGAATCGCGTTCGGAGCGCTGCCCGCCACCACGGTCCCGAAGGTGACCACCGTCGGCGTCATCGGGTCGGCGTCGCGGCTGACCAGTTGCTGGGCGGCCACGATGACCTGGGCGAGTGCCAGGATCGGGTCGCGGGCCAGATGGGGATAGGCCGCGTGCCCGCCCTGCCCCTTGACGATGACGGTGAACTGGTCCGCGGAGGCGTTGACCGCGCCGGGAGTGCAGGCCGTCTGACCGGCGGCGAGCACCGGCTGGACGTGTGCCGCGATCATGGCGCCGATCAGGTTCCGCTGGAGCGCGCCCGACTCGACGATGTCACGGGCGCCGGAGGGGGGACCCTCCTCGCGAGGCTGTAGCACCGCGACCATCGGCGCCGGCGCCTTCACGTGGTCGATCGCCCTGGTCAGCGCGACCAGGGCGGCGAGGTGGACGTCGTGGCCGCAGGCGTGCATGGCACCGTTCTGCGAGGCCCAGGGCACCCCCGTCTCCTCGGGGATCGGCAGGGCGTCCAGCTCCCCGCGCACCCCGACGGCCAGGCCGTCGCCGCCGACCCGGAGGAGCGCGCCGGTCCCGGCCACCCGCTCCATCGCGCTGCCCTCGGGCAGCGCGTCCAGCACCCGTTTGAGCGTCGGCTCCTCCTGGCCGGACAGGCACGGCTCGGCGTGCAGTTCCCGGCGCAGCCGGTAGGCGGCGGGCAACTCGGCGTGGAGCGCGTCGCGGAGCCGCGCGCCGATCTCGCTCACCGTCTTCCCCCGAGACCGCGGGGGCGGCCGTCCCTCATGCGCCCTCCCCGCCGAGCACGTGGGCCACGGCCGGGCCGATGCCCCCGCTCACGCCGTCGACCACGGCGATCCTGTCGGACGGGTGCGAATCCATCAAATACTCCTCTGTGGTCGGCGGCCCGGTGATCGGGTATGACAAGGCTCGTCATACCCTTCTGAACCCCCTGAACCACTCGGAGCGTCGGCAGGGGCCCGGCGCCGGCACCGCCGCGACTCATCCTGTGAGGCGAGGATCCCTGGGCGGGTCACCGGCCGCCTCACCGTCCGCATCACCCGTCACGATGTCGCCTGTCACGATGCCCGCGCGCCCGGCCCGGATGCCGTACGCGAGGGTGACCGCGACGACGGCGAGCGGGAAGGCGGTGGCGACGAGGATGCCGGCGCGCAGACCCGAACCACCGTCGTCGGGGAGCACGGCCGACAGATCACCCAGAAGCCCGGTGGCCGCGGCGGAGGCGTCCGCGGCGGCTCCGGCGATCCAGGGACCGGCCGCGCCGCCGGCGTCGCCGAAGACGGCCAGCACGCCGAACATGGCCGCGCCGCCGAGCGGGAAGCGGGCGGCGGCGAGGCTGAAGGTCCCCGGCCACAGCAGGCTGACTGCCAGGCCGCACACCGCGCAGCCGACGAGGCTGACCACCGGGTCGGCGGACAGGCAGGCCACCAGGTAACAGACGGCCGCCAGCGCGCCGCACGAGGTCATCGCGGGTACCAGCGGGATCCGCTCGCCCCACAGTCCGTAGACGATGCGTCCGACGCCCATCAGGACCGCGAACAGGCACGGACCCGCCAGGTCACCCCAGACTTTCGAGACCCCCAGCCCCTCCTCCGCGAAGAGGGAGGACCACTGCGACATGGTCAGCTCGGCCGCGCCGGCGCAGAGCATCAGCACGACGGCCGCGGCGAAGGCGGGGGCGCGGAAGAGTTCCCGCAGTGCGGTGCGGTGCTCGTCCGGGACGGTCGCGGGCAGCGGCACCTTCAGGAAGGCCACCATGTTGACCAGCGGTATGAGTGCCCAGGCGACGGGCAGGACCTGCCAGGCGCCCTGACCGATCCAGGCCAGCAGCAGGGTGCTGCCCGCCACCACCGCGACCTGTCCCCAGCAGTAGAAGGAGTGCAGCAGGCTCATCGCCGCGGCCTTGCCCTCCTGCGGGCTGGGCAGCGCGTCCACGACGGGGCTGACGAGCACCTCCAGCAGACCGCCGCCGACGGCGTAGACGACGATGGCGGCACACAGTCCCAGGTACGGGGAGGGTGACAGCTCCGGGACCACCGCCAGCGACACCAGCCCCAGCGCCGACAGGACATGTGCCAGCACCAGCGGGATGCGGTAACCGGTCCGGTCCACGAACTTCACTGCCACGATGTCGGTGACCAGCTGGGTGGCGAAGTTGAGCAGCACCAGCCGGCCGAGCATCTCCAGTGGCAGCTGGTAACGGGTCTGGAAGACGATGAACAGCAGCGGAGCCAGGTTGTTGACGATCGCCTGGGTGACATATCCCGTGTAACAGGCGCGACGGGTGTGGTCGTACGTGGTCATGGGCGATGCGTGTCTCTCCCTGGGGGCCGGCTGTCCGCAGCCTATGGGGAGATACGCCGAGATTGTGCCTTCACCTGCCGGGGTGCGGTAACACGCCCCGCCGGGCGGCCCGCATCCGGCGCGTGACCGTCGTGCTCGGGACCGCCGTCAGAGCCGCAGGGCCGGGATACCGGTGGGATGAGGGCGGGCGGGCTCGGGGCGGCCGAGGACGAACCAGACGGTCTTGCCGCCCGAGGGGGAATAGGTGACACCCCAGTCGTCGGCGAGGGCGTCGACGATCTGCAGGCCCCGGCCACCGGTGGCCTCCATGTCGCGGGCGCACACGCGGGGCGCGCCCGTCCCGGGGTCGAAGAGCTCGCCGTGGACCAGCCCTCCGCCACCGCGGATTCGCAGTGCGCACGCGGCACCGCCGTGCTTGACGGCGTTGGTGACCAGCTCGCTGACGACCAGCACGCAGTCGTCTATGAGGTCGTCCGCACCCCACAGGGAGAGCTCCCGGCGAACCATCGAACGGGCGTCACGCACGCTCGACGGAGCGGCGGACAGCAGGCACTCGGCCGCGCACTCGGGGACGGCGTCGAGGTACGCCGCGGATGAGCTGTGGTGGAGAGACACCGCGCCTCCTTCTGATGGGAGCGCTCCCACAACAAAGGTAGAACATCTAACCGCATCTGTGAATTGATTTCGCCTTAATTGTTTCCGTCCTATGTCACGAAAGTGAGGAAAATTCACTTCATTGGCCGCCGTGGGGGGTCACCGGATATCACCCGGACCTCTTCGGTGCGGATTCCCCAGGTCACCGGCGGGCCACGGCCGCCGCACCGGAGGTCAGCGCAGCTGGGGAAGGACCTTCGCGCCGAACGCGTCGATGAAGGCGTCCTGCTGCCGGCCCACGTGGTGCAGGTAGATCTCCTCGAACCCCAGGTCCGCGTACTCGTTGATCCAGGCGGCGTGCCGGCCCAGGTCGGAGGAGACGTTGACCGCCTCGGCCACCTTCTCCCGCGAGACGTCCGCGGAGACCACGTCGAAGAGTTCGGCGGTCTCCAGATCCCAGCTCACCGGCGGGGAGAAGACGTTGCTCCGCCACTGGTCGTGGGCGATGTCCATGGCCTCGTCCTCGTTCTCGGCCCAGCTGAGGTGGACCTGGAGTGCCGCCTTTCCACGGCCGCCGGCGTCCCGATAGGCACCGACGACCTCGCGCAGCCGGTCGACGGGCCCGTTCACGGTGATCAGTCCGTCGGCCCACTCCGCGCACCAGCGGGCCGTCTCGACACTCACCGCCGCGCCGACCAGCTTCGGCGGGACGTCCGGGCGGCTCCACAGGCGGGCGCGGTCCACGGTCACCAGGCCGTCGTGGCTGACCTCCTCCCCCGCCAGCAGCGCCCGGATGATGTCGACGCACTCCCGCAACCGCCGCTTGCGGACCTCCTTGCGCGGCCAGCGCTCGCCGGTGATGTGCTCGTTGCTCGCCTCGCCGGTGCCGAGCGCGGCCCAGAAGCGCCCGGGGTACATCGCCCCGAGGGTACCGATCGCCTGGGCCACGATCGCGGGGTGGTAGCGCTGCCCGGGGGCGTTGACCACGCCGAACGGCAGGCCGGTGGCCTGCAGCGCCGCGCCCAGCCAGGACCAGGCGAACCCCGACTGCCCCTGCCGCCCGCTCCACGGGGAGAAGTGGTCCGACGACATCGCCGCCGCGAACCCCGCCTGCTCGGCCCGGGTGACCGCCTTCAGCAGTTCTGCCGGATGGATCTGCTCGTGTGAGGAGTGAAAGCCGTAGGTCGTCATCGTCCCCGGCTACCCGGAAGAGGGGCGTCCATTCCGGAAGGACGCGCCCGAGGGATGGCGGCGGCCGGTGCGGGCGGGGGTCGCGCCGCCGCGGGCACGGTCCCGGCCGGGGTCCGGCCGGGACCGTGCCCGCGGTCTCAGAAGGCCGAGGTGTAGGTGACCAGGGACGGGTAGTCGAGGCGGGTGCCGGCGTTGTAGCAGACGACGTTGCGAACGTACGCGGTACCTCCGCTGGTGGCCCAGAGGGTCTGCAGGTTGCAGAACTCCGGACCGGGTCCGTACGCGGTGACCTGGACGTGGTCCGGCAGGACTCCCACGATCGGGAAGAGCACCATGCGCTGGCCGACTCCCGAGCTCTGGACGGTGTTCAGCCCGCCCTGGGAGTTGTAGTTCACCGCCGGAGGAACCGGTCCGTACGGGCCGGGGTTGGCCGGGGTGTTGTCGAAGGTGTAGGCGAAGTTCTTCGGCGGGATCGCCGCGCCGGTGATGGCCCGCTCCCGCTGGTAGGTAAGGGTCCAGCCGGTGTTGAGCGGCGCGCTGGTCGCGTTGTGACAGCGCACCTGGACCGTCTGCGCGCCTCCGCTCGGGACCCAGTTGGCGACCTTGCACCGGGCGGGCTGAACGGAGTCGACCGCGGTGACCTGCAGGTTGCCGGCGAAGCCGGCCGAGCCCAGGCCGGGCAGAGTGACCGTCCAGGAGCCTCCGCCGCCGGCGACGGCGTTCCCCGCCCCGGCCGAGTTGAACTGGTTGACGATGGAGGTGCCGTCGTAGTACACGTAGCCGAGCGCCTCCGGCGCGGGCAGCAGGCCGGTGCTCTCCTCGAAGACGATGCTGTACGGGGTGGAGACCGGGGCCCCACCGTAGCGATAGCACTGCACCGCCACCACCAGGTCGGCCCCCGCGGGTCCCCACTTCTGCACCTGGCACCAGTAGGCGGTCTGGGAGATCGCCGTGACGTGGACCACGCCCTTGGTGGTCGCGATCTGCGGGAACCTCACGAACGTCTGCCCTACCCCGCCCGGGGAGACGGTGACGTTGAAGCCTCCCGGCCAGCTACCGGCCTGGTGGCCGGGGTTGGGGATACCCGAGGTGACGTCGACGACGGCGAAACCCCATCTGTCGGGGACGGCCGCCTGCGCGGCCGTGACGCCCGTCGCCAGCATGGCGACGACACAAAGGATTCCTGTGATCACTATGAGTAACTGACGCACGCGGTTCTCCATCGGCTCGGGGGGGTTGGGCGACCAGACGTGACGGTGGCACCGGGAGCTCGGCGGCAGAGAATGGACCGTCTGGGATCACAATTCGCTCCGAGTTCTTGATAACCCGCGCGGCATCCCTTGAGAAGACCCAACCTTACCGGGAGGATGACCCATCTTCGCTGATCAGGTCAGTGTTCGGACCAGATGAGCGGATCTTCCCAAAGGCGATCAACGGTCATTTCGCCGAGTACCGTATGAACATGCACAGCCGATCCGCCAGGATCCATGAGACAGGGTGTGAGACCGTGCCGGAGCACGAACCGAACGTTCCGCGTGTCATGTGGCGACTGCTGGAGCCTCTGCACGCCGTCACCTACTTCGCCCCGGAGGCTCGGGCGGCGTCCGACGCGGTCGGCATGCGCGGCTTCTGGATGGGGTACTTCGCGACCAGGGCGGCGCCGCTCGGACCGGTCGGCCCCGACGTCGTCACGGCCGCCTTCCACGGCTTCCCTCCGGCCAAGGTCTCCAGGGCACTCCCCGACGCGTGGACGTTCGCGACCCCCGGCGACGTGCTCCGCGCCCGGCTCGACGGGGCGAAGGCGGCGCTGCGGAACCTGCTCACCGACGAGGTGGCCGGCCCGGACGACCTGCGCGCGGCGGCCGACCTCGCCTGGCGGGCCGCCCGGCTCGCCGACACCGCCGGCCGGGTGCTGAGCGCGGCCAACCAGGCGCTGCCGGCGCCGGACGAGCCGCACCTGCTGCTCTGGCAGGCCGCGACCACGCTGCGCGAACATCGGGGAGACGGGCACGTGGCCGCGCTCGTCGCCCACGGCGTCTCCCCCACCCAGGCCCATCTGCTCAAGGTCGCCGCCGGGGAGACGGACCTGGACCTGCTGCGCGTGGCACGCCCCTGGCCGGACGAGGAGTGGCAGTCCGGTGCCGCCGCCCTGCGCGAGCGCGGATGGGTCGACGCCTCCGGCGCTCTCACGGCCGAGGGCACCCGGGTGCGCGCGCGGATCGAACGGCTGACCGACGAGGCCGCGGCCGGTCCCTGGCGGGCCCTCGGTGACGAGCGGACCTCCGTCCTCGCCCGGCTGCTCCGCCCGCTGACCGAGGCCGTCGTGAAGGCGGGCATCCCGCCGACGCTGAGCCCGATCGGCCTGCCGGCCGGAAGCGAGAACGGCCGGGAGCTCTCGCTCCCGGCCTTCCCCTCGAAGATCGGCTGAGGTCGGGGGCGGCGGGAGACCCGCCGCCCCGTCGTGGATCAGCTGAACGGCAGCCGTACGAGGGACTGGTTGCCGACGCCGAGGGCGGTGGTGCCGTTGCCGATGGCGCTCCAGACCTCGACCTTCACCTGGCCTCCCGACAGGTTGCCGAGCGTCCCCGAGGCGGACTGCGGCCCCGCGCCCTGCGTGTAGTGCTCCCAGCCCGTCACCGGGTCGGTGGCGAAGTAGGCGTAGGTCTCCACCCTGTCCCAGCTCCCGTTGCCGGTCAGATCGTAGGAGACGCGGATCTGGGTGCCGTTGGCGACCGTGGTGCCCGCGTCCACGAAGAGGTCGAACGTGGTGGAGCCGCCGTTGTAGGTGCCGGTGAGGCCGGTCGCCGTGAAGACCTGCGCGTTGGTCGGGGTGCCGTCGCGGTTGCCGTTGGCGGCGGCCAGCGTGACGGTGCCCGCGCTGCCCGCCGTGCCCGGCAGCCCGCCACCGGACTGCAGGTAGCGCGTCGCGGTGAAGGGGCCCACCGTCGGGGTCGGGGTGGGGGTCGAGGTGGGCGTGGGAGTCGGGTCGGGGCCGGTGGTGCCCCCGTTGGCGTTGCCGCCGCTCCAGGTGAGGGCTCCCGAGGTGACGGTCTTGCCCGCAGGCACGTTGAGCGTCGTGCCGTTGGAGAAGGTCACCGTGATCGCGCTGCCGGTGATGTTGGACGCGACATAGGTCCGGGCGCCGTTCTTGCTGAACACCTTGGCCAGCGGGTGGTTGGCGGTCACCGAGTTGTCCACGTTGCCCAGAGCTGCCAGGTTGCGGATCCAGTGGAAGGTGTGAGCCCTGCTCTCCCCCTCCTCCGGGGTGAAGCCTCCGCCTGCCCTGAGGTTCGCCAGTGCCGTGTCGCCGTTGCCCAGGGCGAGGAACTCCCAGATGATGTCCTGCCACACCGTGGGCGGGCCGCCGTTGTTGCGTACCAGTTCGTTGTAGTTGGTGGTCACGTAGCCGGGGTTGTCGCCCAGGTAGAAGTGCCCGCCGGTGACCGGGAGCATGTTGATGCCCTGGATCATCTCCGGCTCGGCGCTGAACCAGGTGGCGTAGGCGGCGCCGGAGCCCCAGACCATGCCGACGGTGCTGTGGCCGAAGGCGGCGGGGAAGTTCTGGTCGCGCACGTCGAACCAGTACTCCTGGATCGCCGCGTTCTGGGTCGTGTAGATGTAGATGCCCGCGTCGCGGACCGCGGTGTTGCCGGTGGCCTGTCCCCACTGGATGAGGGCGTTGGCGAAGTTCATGCCCTCGGACGAGGACTCCTGGTTGTTGCCCGAGCCGAACGAGCCGTGCCCGGCCGCCCAGTCGTGGCCCGCGTAGATGTCGAAGTCACGCAGGTACGGGAAGCGGGTGTCGTCGCGGTCGTAGTTGTTGGCGTCGCGGATCAGCAGGTCCACCATGCCGCCGTACTGGCTGGTCTTCGCCCAGTTGGGGTCGAACTTGGCCAGGGTCGCGGCGGCCGCGATGTAGTAGCCGTAGTGGAAGTGGTGGTCGTTGAGCTCCAGGTCGGAGCCGTACGAGGCCGGGTAGCCGAGCAGGGTTCCCCAGGCCGGGTTGTAGTAGAAGACCCGGCTGGTCTTGCCGGGTGAGGCGGTGAACCAGTCGTTGAGGCGGGTGCGGATGGCGTTCAGCGCGGCGGTGCGCACCGACGTCAGGTTGAGCTGGTCGGCGATCTCCGCGATGCGGGCGGCCCTGCCCAGGCCCTTGCCCGTCCAGTAGGTGTCGTCGCCGCGGTTGTCCATCGGGTTGCCGAGTTCGGCGTTGAGGTGGTTGGTGATCGTGGTGAGGTCGGCGCCCGAGTTGTCGGCCACCGCGGGAACCTCGGGCAGCACACCGGTGTACTTCATCGACGTTCTGAACTGCGTACCGGTGACGATCTTCATCTGGCCGCGCGCCGAGACGTAGGTCTGCGCCAGCGGCGTGGAGCCGGTCAGGTGGTTCCACTGGTGCGGGTAGAGCGCGATGACCGTGCCGGTCGCGCTGCCCTGCCTGGCCGTGGTGGTGAAGGCATACGTCGTGGTGAGCGTGCTGTTGGACGGCGTGTAGGAGTACGAGACCCGGGTGCCGGTGACGTGCGCGTGCGCGTACTGGCCGTAGGTGTTCGCCAGGGTCGCGCGGTCGCCGCCCGCGGGCAGCGCCGCCACCGAGAAGAAGCCCTTGCCCGCGAGGGACGAGCTGATCGTCGTGCCGCTCACCGACCAGGTCGCGCCGGTCGGGGCGTAGGCGACGTAGTCGCGGCCGCCCGCGGTGAAACCGATGGTGGCGCCGCTGTTGGACCAGACCGAGGGGGTGCCGGCCGCGGTGATCTGCGCGTCGCCGCCGGTGATCTGGAAGTAGGCGAACGGCAGGCCATGGCCGATGGTGGCCTTCATGGTCCGGCCGCCACCGCTCCAGTACGGGGTGACGGTCCAGTCGCTCCAGCCGTCGACCTTGACGTCCGGCGAGTTCAGGCCCGCGACACCGACCCTGATGTTCTCGACGTACGGGTAGTGGTACTCCCCCACCCCGGTGGCGGTGCCGCTGATCTGCGGGGTGGTGTTGTAGGAGAAGCCGAGGCCATTGCCGAAGGTGTCGTAGGAGATCGGGTGGGCATGCAGCGGCTCGCCGTACGCGCAGTCGGTCTTCTTGAACAGGATCGACGACCACCAGTCGTTGGTGGGCACGGCTCCGGCAGGGGCGTTGGCCGTCACCCACTGGCGGGGGTTGGTGGAGAGGGAGCCGCAGCCGGTCGGCAGCGAGCGGCCGGCCGGGAGGGTGTCGGCGTAGCCACCGGCGCCGACCGTGGCCGCCTCGGCGGAGTGGGCGGCGCCGAGGCCGAGCAGCCCGGCCACCAGCGCGACGGCCACGCCGGCGGCGAGGCGCCTGCGGCGGGTCCGGATGCGGTGGGCGAGTCGTCCTTCGCGGGGATACGCGTTGTCCGGACCCGTGGTCCGGATCGAGGGATCCATTGGGGGGTGCCTCCGGGGAGAGGAGTCGGGCTCCGAAGCGGACCGGAATGAGAGAGCGCTCTCTCACCGCAAAGTAACGGCCCGCGTCACAGCAGTCAACGTTTCGCGTTGGTAACGAATAAGTAAAGAGCAGATATGCAGGCGGGACGGCATAGGCCCAGAAAACAGGGCGTTCCATCGCATGACACCCGCACCTCGCCCCCGCAGGCGACACATCGCCCCCCTGGCCAACAATCAAGAAATGGGCCTATCCTGATCTGAGAGCGCTCTCAGCAGTGATCGACATCCAGCATCGGCCGACCGCCGGCCACCTCCACTTCCAGCTCCCGCGCGGCCCTCTCCGCCGGACCCGGCACCTCCGCCCGCGCGCGCCTGCCCATCGGCGCGGCGGCCGCAACTGGCGGAACGGTGACAAAATCAAGGCTGGACACTCAGCGTGACGGCTAATTTACTGTGCGTGACCATTCAGGCACTCCCCGTCCCAGGAGAGATCATGCGAAGCAGGAAGCTCATGACCGTCACCCTGAGCGTCGCCGTCGGCATCGCGAGCCTGACCGCGATAACCGCCTCCGTATCCGCCGCCGCCGACACGGAGGCCGCGGCCGACTTCACGGGCTACCAGATCGTCAAGCTCCCGAACGCCAACGTCCCCAACTTCCAGCGCCGCGTGGTCCGCTGCCCCGCCGGGAAGAAGGCCGTCGGCGGCGGCGCCGAGGCACAGGGCAACCAGGCCGTCCTGGTGGGTTCCTTCCCCACCGATGACGGCGGCGGCTGGATCGGCCTCGGCCGCCAGCCCGGTTACAACGACGTCGGCATCAGCGTCTACGCGATCTGCGCCAACGTCGGCTGATCACCACCCCGGAGATCGCGGGTCCAGGTCCTGGCCGTGCCGGTCAGGACCTGGACCCGCGATTCGCCGGCAGCGACCCGGCCGATCGAATGCTGTTCACCGACAGGAACCGCCTAAACCACACAGGCGACTACGTACCATTACTCCCAGAGTCCCCATGATCATGAGGATGCGACTCGACAACCGCGGTGGATCGGCGGCGGGTGGCTCATGCCACCCTTCGGTCTCCGAGTCGCGCATAGGCCGCGGGGTCGCAGAGCCCAGCCGATTCCTTGACGCTTTTCTGGCGGTGCGCACAGCCTGGGCAGGGCATCGATCCGCAAACGGTCACCAAGGGGGACAGATGCCGGGCAAACAGCGGATCCTGCGGCTGCTGGCGTGCGGACAGGGCTATGTGGAGATCGGCGAGATGCTCGGCATGCCACCGGGGCGGGCCTACCTGGTCGCGACCGGCGTGCCCGCCGACGGCGGCGACACGGTGACCCGGGAGCAGCGCGAGCGTCCCGGGATGCTGCCCTCGCGCAGCCAGCGTCTGGTCAATCCACGGGAGGTGAATCCGTCGGCGCGGGGCAACGTGCACCAGTGGATGCGTCGGCGCGCCTGGTCCGACCCGCAGATGCGCGCCAACGCGGGACAGGCTCGATGAGCCGGCGCGTCCCGTTCCGCTCCTGGCCGTTGTTGCGCCAGCTCACCGGCCCCGACCGGCTGGGAAGGGGGGCTGCCGTCAAGTCGCGGCGCAGCGAGGAGTCGACCGCGCGCACCGCGTCCGCCGATCGCGTGGTCAAGTCCGTGTGCCCCTACTGCGCCGTCGGCTGCGCCCAGAACGTCTACGTCCGCGGCGAGAAGGTGGTGCAGATCGAGGGCGACCCCGACTCCCCGGTCAGCCGGGGGCGGCTGTGCCCCAAGGGGGCCGCGAGCCTCCAGCTCACGACGGGGCCGGGGCGCCATCACAGGGTGCTGTACCGGCCGCCGTACGGGCGCGACTGGCAGGAGATCGGGCTCGACGAGGCGATGGAGATGGTCGCCGACCGGATCATCGCCACCCGGCGCGCCACCTGGGAGTGGGAACGCGACGGCAGGCGCACCGCCAGGACCATGGGCATCGCCGCCCTCGGCGGGGCCACCCTGGACAACGAGGAGAACTACCTGATCAAGAAGCTGCTGACCGCGCTCGGGGTGGTGCAGATCGAGAACCAGGCCCGGGTGTGCCACAGCTCGACCGTGGTCGGCCTGGGCTCCTCCTTCGGCCGGGGCGGCGCCACGACCTTCATGCAGGACCTTCAGCACTCGGACTGCATCGTCATCGAAGGCTCCAACTTCGCCGAAGCTCATCCGGTGGGCTTCCAGTGGGTGATGGAGGCCAAGGCGCGCGGCGCCGTCGTGATCCACGTGGACCCCCGATACACGCGCACCAGCGCCCTGGCCGACCTGCACGTGCCGATCCGCGTCGGCACCGATGTCGCCTTCCTCGGCGGAATCATCCACCACGTGCTGGAGAACGAACTGTACTTCCGCGAGTACGTCCTCAACTACACCAACGCGGCCACCCTCATCACCGAGGAGTACCGCGACACCGAGGACCTCGACGGGCTGTTCTCCGGCTTCAACGCCGACACCCGCCACTACGACTTCGAGACCTGGCAGTACCAGGGCATGCGGGTCGTGGCCGCCGCCGGCGACCGGGACGAGGACTACGAGCGGCACGACGAGGGCAGGCGTTCCAGCGGATGGCGATGGCCAACCTCGACTGGCTCGTCGTGCGCGACTTCACCCTGATCGAGAGCGCCACCTGGTGGAAGGACGGCCCGGAGATCGAGACCGGGGAACTGGCCACACAGGCCATCGGCACAGAGGTGTTCTTCTTCCCCGCCGCCGCCCACACCGAGAAGAGCGGCAGCTTCACCAACACCAACCGGATGCTGCAGTGGCACCACCAGGCGGTCGAGCCGTCCGGCGACGCCCGCAGCGACCTGTGGTTCATGTACCACCTCGGCCGGATCATCCGCCGCAGGCTCGCCGGCTCCACCGACCCCATGGACGCCCCGATCCTGGATCTCACCTGGGACTACCCCACCGAGGGGCGGGTCGCGGAGCCGGTCGCCGAAGCCGTGCTCGCCGAGATCAACGGCTGGGACGCCGAGGGCCGCCCCCTGTCCGCGTACACCGCCCTGAAGGACGACGGTTCGACCGCGTGCGGCTGCTGGATCTACTGCGGCGTGTACGCCGACGGCGTCAACCAGGCCGCACGCCGCAAACCGGCCGAGGAGCAGGACTGGATCGCCGCGGAGTGGGCCTGGGCCTGGCCCGCCAACCGGCGCGTGCTGTACAACCGGGCCTCCGCCGATCCCGAGGGCCGCCCGTGGAGCGAAAGCAAACGGCTGGTGTGGTGGGAGCGGATGGGCTTCTTCACCGACACCAGTGTCTGCATCGGCTGCAAGGCATGCGAGGTCGCCTGCAAGGAGTGGAACGCGATCCCCGACGACCCGCTCGGCTTCACCGGCATGTCCTACGACAACACCGGCGGCCTGGGCGCCTCGACCTGGCGGCACGTCGCCTTCATCGAGCAGCCGGGCCGCACTGCCGGGGCCGACGGCGCCGAGTTCCGCTGGCTGATGTCCTCCGACGTGTGCAAGCACTGCACCCACGCCGCCTGCCTGGACGTCTGCCCCACCGGGTCGCTGTTCCGCACCGAGTTCGGCACCGTGGTCGTGCAGGAGGACATCTGCAACGGGTGCGGCTACTGCGTGCCCGCGTGCCCGTACGGCGTGATCGCCCGCAGGGAGCGGGACGGCCTGGCCTGGAAGTGCACCATGTGCTATGACCGGCTCGGCGTCGGCCAGGAGCCGGCCTGCGCCAAGAGCTGCCCGACCGACTCCATCCAGTTCGGCGAGCTGTCCGAGTTGCGGGCGCGCGCCGAGCGCAGGCTCGCGCGGTTGCACGAGGCCGGCGTGGGCTCGGCCCGCCTGTACGGCCACGACCCCGGCGACGGCGTCGGCGGGACGGGCGCGTTCTCCCTGCTGCTGGA
Organism: Streptosporangium sp. NPDC049248; assembly: GCF_040678965.1. Lineage (NCBI taxonomy): Bacteria > Bacillati > Actinomycetota > Actinomycetes > Streptosporangiales > Streptosporangiaceae > Streptosporangium > Streptosporangium sp. NPDC049248. The sequence continues at coordinate 204,911 of NZ_JBFAQY010000003.1, read as the reverse complement.
CGAGCCGGAAGTGTACGGCCTGCCGCCCGATCCCGTGGACCGACCACGACATCGCCGGCTACCTCTTCCTCGGCGGGCTGGCCGGGGCCTCCTCCACGCTGGCCGCCGCGGCGGACCTGACCGGGCGGCGATGCCTGGCGCGGGCGGCCAAGGCCGGTGCCGCCTGCGCGCTCGGCGGCTCCCTGTACACCCTCATCCACGACCTCGGCCGTCCGGCCCGGTTCCTCAACATGCTTCGGGTGTTCAAGGTCACCTCGCCGATGAGCGTGGGGGCCTGGATTCTCGGCGCGTACGGGCCGCCGGCCGGCCTCGCCGCGCTGACCGCCGTCACCGGCCGCCTGCCGCGGACCGGGCGCGCGGCGACCGCCACCGCCGGGCTGATCGGCCCCGCCCTCGCGACCTACACCGCCGCGCTCATCGCCGACACGGCCGTGCCGGTGTGGCACGAGGCGTACCGCGAACTGCCCTGGCTGTTCGCGGGCTCCGCCGCTGCCTCGGCCGGTGGCCTGGGCATGCTGGCCGCCCCCGTCTCCGAGGCCGGCCCCATCTCGCCGTGGCGGGCGCACTGGCCGAGTACGCCGCCGCCCGCCGCATGGAGCGTCGGCTCGGCATGGTCGCCCGCCCGCTGGGCACAGGGCGGGGCGGCGTCCTGCTGCGCCTGGGCAAGGCCCTGAACATGACCGGGGCGGTGGCCGCGCAGACCCTCGCCCGCCGCGACAGGACCGCGGCCGTCGGCGCCGGAGCGGCCCTGCTGGCCGGAGCCCTGTGCACCCGCTTCGGCATCTTCCACGCGGGCCTGGAATCGTCCCGGGACCCGCGGTACACCGTCCAACCGCAACGCGCCCGCCTGGAGGAGGCGGCCGCCCGGGAGAGTGGGTCGTGAACCGGTTGAAGTCCTACCTGCCGCTGACAGCCATCGTCATCCTCACCTGCGGTACGGCGTGGTGGACCGCTCGTCACGGACCCCGGCGAAGCCGATACGACAGGGTTCGATGACGCGCGGCCGGCGCCCGTGCCGCCGTCCGCTACGAGTTGCCGGTACCCGACCAGCGCGCCCTGAGCCCGGCCGACCGGCGGGAACTGTACGTCCACCAGCGGCCTCACTGACCCGGATCGTGCCCGCGCGGAACATCGGCAAGATCAAAGGAGAGGATGTGACCGGCCCCTGCACCGAACCGGCTACCGGGGGCGGTTCAGCGTGAACGTGGCGGCGAATCCGATGCCGACGCCGCCGCGTTGCCGGCCGCGCAGCGCACGGCGAAGACGACCGTGATCATCACCGCTCCCTGCCCGGACGCCGATGGGTGCCCCGCTCGGATTTGGCCAGGAACGGCGAGCGGCCCAGGATGACGATTCCCGCCACCAGCGCGATCAGGCCCGCGACCTCGCCCGCGAGGGCGAGTGGGTCCACGCGCAGGCGCTCGCCGAGGATCGCCACGCCCAGCACGATCCCGATGACGGGCTCGGCCGCGGTGGTGGCCGGCAGGGAGACGCGCAGCGGCGCGGCGTCGAAGGCGCTCTGGTTGAGCAGGATGCCCAGCACCGCGACCACGAGCAATGTGTACGGCTGCCAGATGGTCAGCAGCCCGGTGAGTCCCTGCCCCGCCCGCTCCAGCGTGACCAGCGAGGCGCGGGTCAGCACGTCCTGGATCCCGTACAGCGTGCCCGCTGCCGCTGCCAGCAGCATCGCCTTGACCGGCAGCGCGGCTCGTACCGCCACCAGCACCAGCACGGCCGCCAGGATCAGCGTGGCCAGGATGGCCACCCACACCACCGAGGTCGAGCCGGGCACGCCGCCGCCCTGCGGCTGCCCGGACAGCAGGAACATCGCGACTCCCCCGCTGACCAGCACCGCTCCCAGCCACTCCCACCGGCCCAGGCGCTCCCGGTATGCGACCGCCGCCACGGCCAGGGCGAAGATGAGGTTGGTCGCCAGGAGCGGTTCGACGCGGGCGACGTCGGCACGCTGCAGGGCCAGCGCGCCGAGGACCTGGCCGAAGATCATCGCGGCGATGCCGCGTAGCCACAGTGGTTTGCGGATCAGGTCCAGGAGCAGGCGCGGGTGCAGCATCTCCCCCAGCGGTTCGGTGTAGGCCGCGTGCTGCTGAGCCACGAACCCCAGTCCGAGCAGGCCCGAGGCCGCCAGCCCCAGCAGCACGGTGACGATCACAGGACTGACGCCTGCCGGTCCCGCATCGCCACCTCCACGAATCCGCCGGATGAACCCAGGGAGGTATTTACCCACTTGTCCGATGACGTGGCGATGTCTGCAGAAACAGGATCACGCGGAGATCAACTCATCCACCACTCCGCTGGAGGTGACCGCGCGCCCGGGCCCGGAAACGACTGTGGGCACCCCCGCCGGAAGCGAGGATGCCCATGTCGTCGGCCTGTACCAAAGTGCGCCGCCAGGGACTCGAACCCCGGACCCGCTGATTAAGAGTCAGCTGCTCTAACCAACTGAGCTAGCGGCGCCCGACCTCGACAAGACTACCGGACCCGGCGCTGTAGTCCGTACATGAGCCGACATATGAGCATGTTATTTCGCGGAGTGGGGTGGGGGATGGAATCGCGCGGCCACCTGCGGTTCGAGAGGGGCCGCGCGGTGTTCCGTACCGGCCGGCCCGGACGGATCCCGTTTAGGGCTCCTCGCTCGGGTACTTGGTCCGGAGCCCGGAGAATCCAAGTCAAAGGAGATGTTCGATCATGCAGCCTGAGCTCTGGAACTACCGCGCCGACGTGTACGGCCAGGACAGGACGCTCGATGTCGCCGGGTACCACGTGGAGGCCACCGACGGGAAGATCGGCTCTGTCGACGAGGCGACGTACGAGGTCGGCGAGAGCTACCTCGTCGTCGACACCGGCCCGTGGATCTTCGGCAAGAAGGTCCTCCTGCCGGCGAGCACCGTGACCCAGATCGACCCGCAGGAGAAGAAGGTCTACGTCGCGCGCACCAAGCACGAGATCAAGGGCGCGCCCGAGTTCGACGAGGCCAACTTCAAGGAGCCCGCCTACCGGGACCGCGTCGGCGAGTACTACGGCCGCTTCCCGTTCGGGAGCGGACCGGGCACCGTCTGATCCGGAACGCCGGAAACGAGAGGGGCCCCGCCATCTGGCGGGGCCCCTCTCGTTTCCGATACCGCCCCGGAAGGTCCGGCCGGCGTTTCAGGGCCAGGTCGGGTCGCCCGAGGAGTCGAGGGAGTCGGGGATGACGTCGAGGCGCCCGAGAAGGGTGAGGAAGGTGGAGGCGTACGGGGAGTCCTGCACGACGGCGGCGACGCGGTTCCAGTCGACCTGCTCGCGCAGCGCACGGACCTGGGGCAGCAGCGAGCCGTAGTCGCAGGTGTGCTCGGAGAACGGCAGCAGCCACGAGATGACCAGGTCGGTGGCCTCCAGGACGGGCAGGATCACCGCCGAGGTCTTCATCGGCTCGGCTCGCTTCAGCAACTCCGGGGTGATCGGATGGTCGCAGATCGAGAAGATCAGATCCACCAGCCTGCCCTCGTCGAATGCCTTGACCAGCCAGTCCTCCGGCGGCTTGACCGTCTCGAAGCCCAGCTTGGCCAGCGCTTCGAGCGCGAGCGGCACGTCCTCGACAGGGAGAACGAAGTCGACGTCGTGCAGCGAGGGTGCGGCTCCGCGCGCGTACGCCGCGCAACCTCCGGCGAGCGCGAACCTGACATCCGCCTCTTTCAGCCCGCTGCTCGCCCGCTTCAGCGTTTCCAGGATTGCGTCCGTGACCTCATGACTGTGGCTTCCCATGGCTCACGCGTACCCCATAGCCTCCACGGTAGGCATGCCGGACTTTGACTCGGGTAAACGGAGCGTATGGTTCAGGTCGAACATACGCAAAAAGAAACCCCCCATCCCGGAGAAAGCCGTAAGGAACGCGTCGACCGCGAGCTCGGCGAGCTTCTACAGGGCCTGCGTGTCGCGGTCACCGGCGTGCAGGTGCTTTTCGCCTTCCTGCTGACGCTGCCGTTCGCTGCGGGCTTCAACAAGGTGGACGCCCTGGGGCACTGGCTGTTCTTCATCGCCCTGCTGAGCGCCGCCATCGCGTCCGTCTGCTTCATCACCCCCGCCGCCCAGCACCGCCTGCTGTTCCGGACCGGGCTGAAGGAGAAGATGCTGCACCGCGCCAACGGGCTCGGCATAGCGGGGGCCGCCGGGCTCGCGATCGCGATGACGAGCTCGGTCGCGCTGGTCGCGGAGACGGTCATCAACGCCTGGCCCGCGGCGGTGTTCGGCGGAGTCGTGGCCCTGTCCAGCGCCTGGCTGTGGTTCGTGCAGCCAATAATCGATCTGTACCGAACAGAGGATGACGATGACGAGGATGTTAAGTCATGAATTGTGAGGGCAGAGGCCGGTTATGGCTACTCTACTTTGGATCATCGCAGTTATCCTCGTCATCTCCGGGATCTATGTGATCCTGGCCCGTCGCGACCTCCTCTGGGGGATCGTCCTCATCGTCCTCGGTTTCCTCGTCGGCCCCGGGGGTGTGAGCATCTTCAATGTCTGACGCGGGCCCCGCGCTCGCGAAAACACCTGTTCGATGTCAACCCACTAGATTATTCGACGCGAGTTTCGCGCTCGCAGAAACGCAAGTCGCCCCGAACTCCCAAGAAGCCTCGCGGGCCGGGTCTCCCCGGCCCGCTTCTTCATGTCCCCCCTCCCCCACCGCCGACGGCCCCCGTGGCGGTGCGCCCGGTGGCGCGGGGGAGGGGGCGGCGCCCGTCCACCCCCGCGCGCCGCTTGACCGCGACGCGACAGGAGACTCCCCGGCCTTCAGGCCGGGGAGGGTTTCAAAGGAGGTACACCCCGTACGCCCGGCCCAGCACCGGCAGCGCCACGTTGCGCACCCGGATGCCGCCCGGGGTGACGCCCTTCTCCGTACCGGCGTGCGCGTGCCCGTGGATGATCAGGTCGGCCCCCTCGGCGTCGACCGCCTCGGCCAGCAGGTAGCTGCCGAGGAAGGGGTAGATCTCCAGCGGTTCCCCTTCGAGGGTGTCCTTGACCGGCGAGTAGTGGGACAGCACGATCCGGTAGTCGGCCTCCATCTCCTTCAGCGCCACCCGCCAGCGATCGGCGATCCGCTTGGTGTGGCCGACGAACGCCTTGATCTCCGGCTCGCCGAAGTCGCTGGCGCACTTGCCCGCGTACCCTCCGCCGAAGCCCTTGCCCCCGGCCACGCCGAGCCGCACCCCGTCGATGTCGATCACTGTCGCGTCGTCGTGCAGGACCTCGATCCCGGCCCCGCGCAACAGCGCGGCGATCTCGGCGGGCCGGTCGGAGTGGTGGTCGTGGTTGCCGAGCACGGCCACCACCGGGATCGGCAGGTCGCGGAACTCCTCCGCCACCACCTCCCCCTCCTCCATGGTGCCGTGCCGGGTCAGGTCGCCGGCGAGCAGCAGCACGTCGGCCCGATCCTCGATGCCGTCGAGCCGCCTGCGGTAATTCCCCTTGAGACTCTCGTCCAGGTGCACGTCCCCGACCGCCGCGATCCGCAGCGCGCTCACAGTTGCTCCTCCCTCACCGGCTCCACCACGCTCACGACATCGATCTCGTTGTGGACGGCCAGGCCGGGGGCCGCCTCCCCGGCCACCTTGGCGATCAGTTCGCGGCGGTCGGCGCTGGTGACCTGGCCGCGCAGGTAGAGCTGATCACTTCGGACATCCACCCGGACGCCGAGTTCCGTGGTTCTCTCGTCCTCGGCGAGCGCGCGCTGCACACGCGCGGCGACGTACTGCGGAGCCTCCATCGTCGAACTCCTTTCCGTCCAAAAAAGCTCGCCTTCCCAGGGAGCTAAAGGTCAAACACGTTTAAAGCACTCGCTGAGGGCAGAGGAGACGGCTGTGCCCAGGACGCGGGCACGCCTGCCCCGCATGACCCGGTGGAGACGTGCCTATGAAGATCGCCATGGTTTCAGAGCATGCCAGCCCCCTCGCGACCGTCGGCGGAGCCGACGCCGGAGGCCAGAACGTCCACGTCGCCGCCCTCTCCATCGCGCTCGCCACGCGCGGGCACGAGGTGACGGTCTACACCCGCAGGGAGTGCGCCTTCCAGCAGGAGAGTGTCGCCCTGGCCCCCGGGGTCACGGTGGTCCATGTCCCGGCCGGCCCGGCCATGACCCTGTCCAAGGACGACCTGCTCCCCTGGATGCCGGACTTCGGCCTGTGGCTGGCCAGGCGCTGGAACGCCGCACCGCCCGACATGGTGCACAGCCACTTCTGGATGAGCGGCCTGGCGGCCCTGGTCGCCGCGAGGGAGGTCGACGTCCCCGTCGCACACACCTTCCACGCCCTCGGTACGGTCAAGCTCCGCCACCAGGGCTCGGCGGACACCAGCCCGCGCGAGCGTCTCGGGATCGAGGCGATGATCGCCCACCAGGCGGACGCGGTCGTCGCGACCTGCGCCGACGAGGTGGCGGAACTGCGCCGGATGGGCGTACCGCACCGCCGTACGAGCGTCGTGCCCTGCGGCGTCGACGTGCGCTCCTTCACCCCGGTGGGCCCGCGCGCCGATCTCGGTCCGGGCCCCGTCCTGCTCGCCATCGGCCGTCCCGTGCCCCGCAAGGGCGTGGACACCACGGTCCAGGCCCTCGCCCACGTCCCCGGCGCCAGGCTGCTCGTCGCCGGCGGCCACCCGGACGACCCCGAGGTGGGCCGGCTCTCGCGGGCGGCCGTCAGGCACGGCGTGGCGGACCGCGTCAGGTTCCTCGGCAAGGTGGCCCGCGAGCGCGTCCCGGTCCTGATGCGCTCGGTGCACGCCGTGGTCAGCATGCCCTGGTACGAGCCGTTCGGCATCGTGCCGGTGGAGGCCATGGCCTGCGGGGTGCCGGTGGTGGCGTCCGCGGTGGGCGGGCACCTGGACACCGTCGTCCCCGGGGTCACCGGCCTGCTGGTCCCGCCTCGCGAGCCGCGCACGCTGGGGGACGCGCTGCGCCGGCTGCTCGCCGCGCCGGGCCTGCTGGCGGCGTACGGCGCCGCCGCCGCCGTACGGGCACGCACCGACTACGACTGGAACAAGATCGCCGCCCAGACCGCCGCCGTGTACGCGGGGGTGCTCTCCTCCCACGCCCCGGCATGGCGGAAGGGCGGCGCCCGCTCGTACCCGGGCGTCGCCTGACGGCTCCCCGGTCCCGGAATCAGGACGGAAAACCAGAAAGGCCCCCGGTCCCGTCGGGACCGGGGGCCTTCGGCCGGAGATCGGGCGCCGGGCCCCGAAGGGCCCGGCAGTCGATCACTTGCCGGTGGCTCTGTGGATACTGCGCGCCGCGGAACGGTCGATCGCGGCCTTGACCACACCGAAGATCGCTCCCTGGATGGCAGCCGCCACGAGAACCTCTCGCCAGCCGTACTCATCCGATGTCGCCTGGGGCGCGTCGTCCTTGCCCGACGCGAACTTCCAGACCTGCTTGAAGACGGCTCCGGCGATCGCGCCACCGAGCATTCCACTCGCGGCGCTCATACTGCGGGATACGACCCTGCTCAACGTCTCGCCCTCCGTTCGATTGACCGGAAGGCACGCCTACCCTTCCGGACCGGTACCTAACTCACACGACCGGGGGGTCGTTGTAGTGCCGCTCCTCGTAGACGCGACGGTGGGTGACCGGGTCCTCGACCACGGTGGTGGCCGTCGAGTCCGCCACCGCCCGGCGGGCGATGCTGAGCCGGTACACGGCGAACAGGAGCCATGCGAGACCGCCGATCATCAGGATGACACCGACGATGTTGATGTCGAATCCGGCGATGTCGAATTCGACCGCCCAGGTGAGAATGGCGCCGAGCATGATGAGAATGATGCCGCCTGCGATGGTCATGGGATCTCCTCCTTCGAGCCAACGCATCACATCTATCCCCCACACGGCTCCCAAACGTCACCCGGCGGAGACAGCTGCCGACCACGGCGTTCCCACGGACGTCACGGGCCTGACGACCTCGGAAAAGTCGTCAGGCCCGTGGGTCGCCGGCGCGGAGCCGGTCACTGGGCGGGCAGGACCGCGCCCTTGTACCTGTCCTCGATGAACTTCTTGACCTCGGCGCCGGCCAGGATCTCGGCGAGCTTCTTGATCCGGGGGTCGTCCACCTTGGCGGGGACGGTGACCAGGCCGTTGGCGTACGGGTTGCCCTCGCCCTTCTCCAGGAGCAGGGAGTCGGTCGCGGGCTGCAGCCCGGCCTCCAGGGCGTAGTTGCCGTTGACGATCGCGGCGTCCACGTCCTCCAGGGAGCGGGGCAGCTGGGCGGCCTCAAGGGGCTTGAACTCCAGCTTCTTGGGGTTGTCGGCGACGTCGCGCTCGGTGGCCTTGACGCCGACGCCCTCGGCGAGGGTGATCAGGCCGTTGTCGGCCAGCAGCTTGAGCGAGCGGCCGAGGTTGCTCGCGTCGTTGGGCACGGCCACCTGGGCGCCCTCGGCGAGCTCGGAGACGTTCTTGATCTTCTTGGAGTACAGGCCGAGCGGCTCGATGTGGACCGGGGCGACCCAGCTGAGCTGGATGTTCTTGCCCTTGGAGAACTCCTCCAGGTACGGGATGTGCTGGAAGTAGTTCGCGTCCAGGTTGCCCTCGTCGAGCTGGGTGTTGGGCTGGACGTAGTCGGTGAACTCGACGATCTCCAGGTTCAGCCCGGCGCCGGCGGCGAGGTTGTCCTTGACGTACTTGAGCACCTCGCCGTGGGGTACGGGGTTGACCCCGACCTTGAGCGGGGCGTCGGCCTTCGGCGTTCCGTCGGCCGGTTGGGCCGTGTCGGTGGACGTCCCCCCGCATCCGGCCAGGGTCCCGGCCAGGATCAGTCCGGCCACGATCCCGAATATCTTGCGCATGATTCTCCCCTAATTCCCCTTACAGCTGGTAGGAAATATCTCACAGAAGCGGGGAAAGGGACAAATCCTTACTTGTCACGCAAAGCCAGCATCTGCGCGATCTGCGCTGTACGCGAGATATCGACGCGTTTTGCCATCTCGGTGACCTTGGCGTGCAGCCCGGTCGCGACCTCCACCTTGGCCATCTGGGAGGCGTCGTCCTGCTGGGCGATGAGCATGTCGAGGAACCTTCTCTCGAACTCGGCCGGGGGCGCCGCGGTGAGCGCCGCCACCTCCTCGTCACTCACCCCGGGCATCCCGCCGTGCGCGGCGTGCTCGTCGTCCGGCGCCGTCGCGGGCTGCCCCCAGGCGGCCAGCAGGCCGGACATGGTGCTGGACTCGCGCTCCTGGGTCACGCCGATCGCCTCGGCGAGCTCGGAGACCTCGGGGCGGACCTGCCGCTCCCGCGCCAGCCGCACCAGCCGCACCACCTGCGCGTTGTGCGGCACCATCATCTGCAGGAACATCACGTCGGGGGCGTTGAAGGCGACCCCCTCGGCGGTCCCCGTCGGCGGGGCGGGCGACGGGCTGGGCACCCCCTGACCCGCACCGTGTCCGTCGTGCGCGTCGTGGCCGGAATCCTGGCCGGCACTCCGGGCGGCGGCGCCGTGCCCCGCGTGACCGGACGCGCCGCCCCGAAGCTCCTGGATGCTGTGGGCACCGCAGCCCGCGAGCAGCAGGACGCCCAGGACGACCGCCGGGACCGCACGTCTCATCGAATACCTCCAGGGTGGAGACCCCGGACTCTGACCCCGGGGGAGGAAGCGCGGCACGGTGCCGCGTGTTTCGGCGTGGTGCTCGGTGTGCTGTGCGGCGGCGAGGACCGGTCCGCCGTGCGCGTGCCGCGCGGCGCCCTCGCCGTCGGGCAGGCGGAACCGGTGCGGGACCTCGGGGGGAACGCCCGGCCGGGACGGTGGCTCGTCCCGGCCGGACGTCAACGGGTCAGACGCGCTGCCAGAGAGCCGGCACGTTCGGCGGCTCCCAGCCCGCCAGCGCGGTGTGCGCCTGCAGGCACCGGTAGGTCACGCCCCCGTAGGTCACCGTGGCGCCCGCCGCATAGGCGGTGCCCGCCTGCCAGGTGCCGCCCGGCTGGCTCGTCGGGGTGACGGTCGGGGTCGGCGTCGGGGTCGACGTGGGGGTCACCGTCGGGGTCGGTGTGGGACTGGGATCGCCTCCCCCGCCGAAGTTCACGTCCGAGCAGGTGTAGAAGGCCTCGGTGCTGCCCACGACGCGCTGCCAGATCGAGAAGATGAGCTGGCGGCCGCTCCGCTGCGGGAGGTTGATCGTCCAGTTGGTGAACGTGCTGGGGTTCTGGTTGTTGAAGGTCCTGATGTGCTCCAGGTCCGACCACTTCAGCGGCTGGGTCGGGTTCCAGCTCTGCTTGGTGATGTAGAACTCGAAGTTGCTGTTCGCGTGCGGCGCGGTCGCGTGGTAGGTGACCGTCAGCGGCCCCGGGGAGACCTGGGTGGCGGGCCAGTCGGCCCTGGTGAGGTTGAGTCCCCGGTACTTGTCGCGCCCGGCGCCGCAGAGCTGGCCGTCGGGAATGATCTGGCGGTGGTTGCCGCCGGCTTCGAGCCGGGACACCTCGTGCCAGTCGTAGAAGGCCTGGGTGCCTCCGGCCGCGACGGCCGCCTTACAGGCGTCGGACTTGGGGGTCTCCGGACCCTCCGTCTTGCAGACGTAGGCCCGGCTGGGCGGGTTCGACATGGAACCGTGGGCGACCGCCGCGGTGGACGGCAGCAGCGCGAGCAGGGACCCTACGCTGAGCGCCGCGGCGGCACCGGTGGCCACCTTGTGTCGCAGATGCACGTGGACTCCTCCTGGGTCGGGGAATGGAGGCAGGACATGTCCAACGAGCCGACGGATAGCACGTTATTAACAAGAAACCTTACTAAGAGTACGTCCCATAATGCCAGTCGGACGAGGATACAGATCCCTGACCGGCACGATCCCAGGCCCCACCGAGCGGGTTCCGCGCCCCCGCCCGACCGCGCCTCCGTTCACCGGAACCCCGAGCCCCGGGCCGGCACGACCTCGCCCCTGCCGTACCGGCCCCGAGCTTCCGGAGGCGCCCCTGTTCCCCCCGGAAGCCCCGGCCTCAGCCCACGACCAGCACGATCTTGCCCCTGCCGTGCCTGGTCCCGAGCTCGCGATGCGCGTCCGCGGCCCGCTCCAGCGGGTAGGTCCTGCGCACCGGGAAGACGAGCCTGCCCTCGGCGTACAGGGCGGCGAGCTCGGCCAGGCGGGACGCCAGCCGCTCCCCCCTGGTCCGCTGTGCCCCCAGCTCGGCGGCCCTGTCGTGCTCGACCAGGGTGAGGAGGCGCTCCCCCTTCACCAGTTCCAGGGAGATGTCGAACGCCTCGCCGCCCGCGCCGTCCAGCACCATGTCCACCCCGCCGGGCGCCAGGTCGCGGATCCGCTCCAGCAGGCCCTCGCCGTACGCGACCGGGATCGCGCCGAGCTCGCGCAGGTAGTCGTGGTTCTCCTCGCGCGCGGTGCCGATCACCGTGGCCCCCCAGAGCCGGCCGAGCTGGACCGCGGCGGTGCCGACCGCGCCCGCGGCGGCGTGCACCAGGAGCGTGTCCCCCTCCCCCACCCCGAGCTGCCGCAGCGCCATGTGGGCCGTCTGGGTCCCGGCGGTGAAACCGCCCGCCACCTCCCAGGGCATGCTCGCGGGCTTGGGCGTGACGTTCCCCGCGGGCACGACCACGTACTCGGCATAGGCGTTGAGCAGGGTGAAGCCCAGCACCTCGGCGCCGACGAAGATCCCGTCCACGAGCCCCGCCACACCCTCCCCCACCTGGTCGACGACCCCGGAGAACTCGTTGCCCGGCACCCGGGGCAGTTCCCCGTCCACCCACGGCACGGGCCGGCCCTGCCGGATGGCCAGGTCGACGGGCTGCACCCCCGCGGCCCTGACCCGCACCCTTACCTGCCCCTCGCCCGCCTCGGGTGTGGGAAGCTCCGTCAGCCGCAGCACCTCTGGGCCGCCGAACTCGAAAAAAGCAGCTGCCTTCACAGGGTTCCCCTTCACTCGTGTACGCCGCCACCCAGCCTGCAACCTCAAGCATGATCGAGGTCAACACATGTGCTCCGGATCCCGGCGTGAAGGGGACCACAGTCCGTCGTACGGCGACCGCGCGGAGATCGAACATGGAAACCGGAGCACGTCTCCTCCAGTCGGTCGCTACTCGGCAGGGGTGGGCCAGAGCAGGTCAGGCTCGCTCGGCGCGTGGTAGTCCACACCGGGCACGTCGAAGCCGTACAGACGGCGCACCTCGGAGGTGAACCAGTCGATATCGGCCAGGTCGCCGACGGTGTCGGGGGCGACGGCCTCCCACCGCTCGGTCACCTGCTCCTGAATGAGCGGGTGCAGCTCCCACCCGTCCAGGCGGATGCGTCCCTGGTCGTCGAGGCCGAGCGCCTGGGCGCCGGTGAGCCGGTCCCACAGCTCGACGGACTGCTGAAGCGGGGACTGCATGGCCTCGCCGAGGGCGCCCCGCAGGAGGCTGACGTACAGGGCGATGCCGGGGATCGCGGTGGACGCCTGGGTGACGGCGGCGCCGTTGACCGATGTCATGGCCCGCCCGCCGACCTGGGCCAGATCTCCGTTCAGCGTGAGCGCGGTCTCCTCCAGGTGGGCCTTGGCCGCACCGATGGTCCCGTCCCGGTAGATCGGCGCGGTCAGGTGCGAGCCGATGTAGGACAGGGCCACCGTGGTGAACCCCTGGCGCAGCAGGCCACGGCCGACCAGGGCGTCGACCCACAGGGCCCAGTCCTCGCCGCCCATGACCTTGATGGTGTCGGCCCGCTCGGTGTGGCTACCCGGTTCGACCCAGATCTCTTTCAGCGCCGGTTCGTCTCCGCCGACATCGAGGGTCTTGGTGCTGTAGCCCTCGCCCAGCGGCTGGATCACCGACTGGTGGGCCTGCCCGGTGACGGGGTCGGTGCGCCGAGGTGCGGCGACGCTGTAGATCAGGTAGTCGATGCCGCCGAACCGTTCGGCGAGCAGGTCGAGTACCTGCTCCTTGGTGGTCTCGGCGAAGGCGTCGCCGTTGACGAACGACCAGTCGCGGCCGGCCTTGGCCGCGAGTTCGGCGGTCGCGATGGTGCGGTACCAACCCGCGGTGGCCGTGCGACGTCCGGTGGGCGGGCGCTCGAAGCACAGGCCGACGCCGTCGAGGCCGTAACGACGGATCCCCGCGATCGTGGCCGCCATCCCGTAGCCGGCGCTGGAGCCGATGATCAGGGCGACCGGACGACGCTCGGCCTTCTTGTCGGGGGTCGCGGGAGCGACACGGTCCCACATGTCGCCGACGATCTTCTCGCATCCGGCGGGGTGGGAGTCGAACAGCAGGAACCCGCGCCCGCGGGGTTCGATAAGTCGTTCCGTCATCGTGTGCCTATCTGGTCGGGTCCGCGGGCGGGTCGGAGCCCGCGAGACGCTGAATGATCCTGACGAGGTCGCCGACCGTGTGGGCCTGGCCGGTGTCCTCGTCCGGGACGGTCACCTGGAACCGCTTTCCGAGCCGTCGAATCAGTTCCGGCAGCGAGAGGCTATCGATGCCCAGGTCGTTCCACGGGTTCAGAGCCGGATCGGCGCAGTCGCGTGGCGCACGTCGTCTTCTCGGTCTCGGCGCGGGGAATGTCGGCCGGGGCGTCAGGCGATCCGATCCAGGTCCGCCGGCCGGACCGCGCCGCGAAGCGGAAGGCCCCGCGCCAGCCGCTCGACCTCCGCGACCGCGAACTCGCCCAGGCGGCGCAGCTCCCTGCCCCTGGCTCCGCTGAGGTGCGGGGTGACCAGCACGTTCGGCAGGGCGAGCAGCGGATGCCCGAAGGGCAGCGGCTCGGGATCGGTCACGTCGAGGACGGCGCCGATGCGACCGGTGGCGCAGTGCCGTACCAGGGCGTCGGTGTCGATCAGGGAGCCCCGGGCGGTGTTCACCAGCACCGCGCCGTCGCGCAGCAGCGCGAGGCGGCGCTCGTCGAGCAGCCCGCGGGTCTCCGGCAGCGCGGGGGCGTGCACGGTGACCAGCTCGGCCTCGCGGCAGAGATCGTCGAGCGGCACCGGCCTGGCCCCGAGGTCCGCCGCCTGGGCGGGACTGATGTACGGGTCGCTGAGCAGGATGTGCGCGCCGTGATCGCGGAGCCGCTCCATCACCAGCCGCCCGACCCGGGAGGCGCCGATGACGCCGACCACCGCTCCGATCAGGCCACCGCCCTCGCTCGGCGTCGCCACTCCGGGCAGCGGGTCGCCCGACCAGCCCCGCGTGGAGTACGCGCGCGCCTTGACGATCGCCTGCTTGGCGGCCAGCACGAGCATCGCCAGGGTGAACTCGGCCACCGGCCGCGCGTTGGCCTCGGCCGCCGAGGAGACCGCTATGCCCCTGTCGAACACCTCGGCGGTGAGGTGCCCCTTGACGCTGCCTGCGGCGTGCACGACCGCCCGCAGCCGTGGAGCCGCGGCCAGCACGTCCGCGTCGATCCTCGGACACCCCCAGCCGGTGATCAGGATCTCCACGTCGAGCGGCCCGTCGAAGGATTCGATCACTCGCTCGTCCGTCCGCGTCACCAGCGACAGCCGGTGCCGCAGGTCGGGGGGGAAGAGCTCGGGCAGCAGCAGGGGCTGCATGGCGAACGCCGCGGAAGTGGTCATCGGTCGGTGACCGGACGCCCCGCCGACAGCGGCGCGTTCCCCGGGAACACCGTCGGACTCGGCGTGGGGGCGAGCCCGGCCGCGTAGCGGAGCCCGCCGTACAGGTGCGCCCGGAAGTCCGGCTCGGTGTAGGACTCGATGGTGTGACCGAGGCCGGTGTACCAGGCCCGGCCACCCCGGTACGGCCTGCACCAGGCGATCGGGTGGTCCGCTCCCATCGACCCGCCCGAGTAGGTCGACTCGTCCAGCGTGGCCAGCACGTGGACGGCGGAGCGTGGGTTGGTGCGGTAGTCGTACAGCTCGTCGGTGCGCACCCAGGTCGCCGGCAGGTGGGCCGTCGAGGGGTGCGTGCGGTCCTCCACCCGTACGGTCGCCCGCTGGATGGCCGGGTGGGAGGAGAAGTAGGCGCCGACGAGGCCGCCGTAGAAGGCCCAGTCGTACTCGGTGTCGGCGGCCGAGTGGACGCCCACGTATCCGCCGCCGCCCGCGATGTAGGACTCGAACGCCGTCCGCTGCGCGGTGTTCAGCACGTCGCCGCTGGTCAGCAGGAAGACCACCGCCCGGTATCCGGCCAGGTCCGCCGTGCCGAAGACGGCGGCGTCCTCGGTGGCGTCGACGGTGAAACCGTTCTCGGCCGCCAGCTCGCGCAGCGCGGTGACGCCCGCGGGGATGGCGTCGTGCCGGAATCCCGCGGTCTTGGAGAAGACGAGCACCTTGTAGGCCGGGTCCGCTGCCATGGCCGGCGCCCCCAATCCGATCGTGACGACGAGCAGTGCGGTGATGACCGCGATGACATTACGCACCGTAGACCTTCGTCCCCCACGGGGAGTAGCCCCGGACGGTGCCGTACGCCCGCACCTACAGGGTCTTCCGAGGGCGACGGCACGCTTCTGTCCGGATGCGGACATGGTGACAACCGGATAATTTCCTAGTACGTCTTCCCTAACGCCACATTTGTCGCAATGGGAGTCGCCTTGCGGGTCCGATCCGTTCTCTCCGTCACCGTCCTGGCCGTTGGCCTGGTCCTCCTCCTCCAGCCGGTCGGCGCCGCCGTCACCGAGGTGCGGCAGGACTCGGGTGTCCTCACCGGCATCGTGGAATACCAGTGCACCACCACCGGCTCGGCCGAGAAGCAGGACATCAAGGTCGAGGTCGCGCTGACGATGCCGACCACCGCCACGACGGGCGAGCAGATGAGCATCGGCTGGCAGGGGACCTACGCCGAGGGCACCGGGTTGAAGGCACCCGCGACGGGACTGACCACCGGCACCGGCCTGTACGCGTACGCGTCCATCAGCGAACTCCCCGGACTGACCTCCGCCACCGGGGTGGGCACGCTCACCACGGTCGCCGCGAACCAGGTCATCCCGCTACCGACGGTTTCGGTCAGCCTGAAGACGACCCCGTCCAACGCGGGCACGGCGACGGTGCGGCCGGCCGCCCTGAACTTCGGGACCGCCGCCAACGCGCCGTCGATCGAGTGCGAGGTACAGAACCGGACCGCCCTGACCACCTACCCCCTCACGGTCACCGCGGCCGACCAGACGGGAACCGAGCCCGAGACCGATACGGGAACCGAAACCGATACGGATACCGAATCCGACGCGGGGACGGAGCCGGAGACCGATACGGGGACCGACGGGAACGGCAAGGTGCAGCAGACCCCGTCGGGGCCCGCCGCGACCGGGGGTGGCGGTGAGCGCGGGCCCGACGGGCGGGTGTTCCTGCTGACCGGCTCCCTGCTCATCCTCACCGCCGCCACCGGACTCCTGCTGCGACGCCGCGCCTGGAGATGACCCGGCCCCACGAAACCGGTCCGCTGACGACAGAAGTCCATGCTTCTCACCACTACGCTGTGCGCGCGCCGCGGGCCGGCTCATCTCCCGGCCACCTGTACCCACCGGCCCGCACCGGTCATACCGGGACGGGGAGAACGGCCTCGACCACGGTGCCGCCGTGCTCGCCGCCACGGACCGAGCAGGTGCCGCCCACCTCGACGGCCCGTTCGCGCATCGTCGACAGGCCGGAGCCCGAGCCCCGAGCCGGCTCGCCGACGCCCACCCCGTCGTCGGTGACCCGCACCCGCAGATCGCCCGCCCGCTCCAGCGCCACGGTGATGACCTCCGCACCGGAATGGCGCCGGGCATTGGTCAGCGCCTCCTGCATGATCCGGTACGCCGCGATCTCCACCGCGGGCGGCAGTCCCTCCAGGCTCCCCTCGACGGTGACCGGCACCTCCAGCGCCAGCAGCCGGATCGACTGCTCCAGCCCGACCGTGTCCAGAGTGCGGGGCCGGAGGCCCTGCACCAGCTCCCGCATCTCCCCGTTCACGGCGTCCATCCCCACCCGGAGATCGGACAGCAGCCGATGGGCCAGCTCGGGGGATTTCCCCAGGGATCGCCGCGCCGCCTCCAGCCCGATCGCTATCCCGGTCAACCGGCTCCCCAGCCCGTCGTGCAGGTCCCGGTGCAGCCGCCGCCGCTCCTCCTCCCGCGCCCCGGCCGCCTGTTCCCATGAGCGCCGCAGGTCATGAGCCATCTGTACGGCGTGCGCGACGTCGGCGACGATCGGCACCAGGACGGCCAGCATCCGCCGCTCGTACGCCCGGGGGAAGCGCCGCGCCCCGGGCGGGCCGAGGAGCAGCGTCCCGGCGGGTTCACCGTGCCACACCAGGGGGACCTTGCGAGGGTCGTCCCCGAGCTCGCCGACGACGTGGCTCTCCTCGGTCTCGACCGCCGCCCCGGTCACCGCCAGGCCTTCGGCCACCGCCCGCACCGCCGCCTCCAGCGCCTGGGCGGGACCGGCGTGCCGAATCTGCCGCCGCAGGGCTTCGGCGTGCACCTGGGGATCGCCGCTCCTGCCGTACAGGAGCCGGTCGAGCAGGCGCTGCAGGCGCCGCTGGACGGGCAGGAACGACAGGCCCGCGAAGATCGCCGCGACCACGCCGAAGAGCTCGCCGTAGTCGGCCAGGAAGAGTCCGGTGAGCGCGCCGACGGCCAGGTACGCCGTGGCGACGAAGACCACCAGGGCGCCGCCGACCAGGGCCCGGCTGGCGAGCGTGTCGATCGAGTAGAGCCGGTAGCGGAGTACGGCGATGGCCACCGCGATCGGCACGGCCGCCTCGCCGACGGTGTCCAGCCAGAGGTAGTCCCAGCCGAGGATCTCGTTGAAGGCGAGGTTGTCGAACGCCACGACGGGCGCCAGCCAGGCGATCTGCCGCCGTACGTCCGGGCCGGCGCGCCAGAACCGGACGAGCAGCACGAGCAGGCTGACCCAGAGCAGCGGCTCGCAGATCGCGGCGGACACCTGGTACAGGCTCGCGAGCGGCCCGGCGGACTCGTGCAGCCGCGGGATGGCGATCACCAGCAGGAGCAGCTGCCACGAGATCAGCGCCAGGTAGACCCAGCGCCATCGGGGCCGCAGCAGGCCGGCGTCCGGATGCGCGAGCGGCAGCATGAGCGCCGTGCAGGTGGTGACGGCGCTACGGAAACAGAGGAGCCAGTAGAGCGGCGGCGGGAGCGGCACCGCACCCTGCCCGTACACCTCGTACAGGGAGATGGCGAGCGTCACCCAGCCGTTGGCCGCCCCGACCAGCAGGAGCAGCCAGCCGACGATCAGCCCGGGACGGCGCAGCACGATCAGCATGCCCAGCGGGGTGCTGAGCAGTGCCTGGACGCGGGCGGTGTCGCCGACGCCGGGCGGCCGGGGGTTGATCGCGAGCTCGATGACCAGGTGCGCGGCCAGCGCCGCGAGGCCGAGCGCCCCCAGGGCCAGGGCCACGGCTCGCACCGCGTAGTCCGCTCTCCGCCCCATGGATCCCCTCCAGAAGGGGATTCTGGGGCCTTGCCGACCTGTCAGCAAACTCTGACGACCAGGTCAAGCCCCGAGTGACGATCTACCGGGCCTTCGCCTCGTCCGTCGCGACGCCGTTCCCCTGCTCGGCGTCGGTCTTCGGTCTGATGCCGCCGTCCCGCTCTACCTCCAGACCTTCGCGATCGCCCTCGTACCGACCCCGCCGAGTGAGCCGGGCTCCACGAGAAGTCAGGTGCGGCGGCGTGGGCGTGACGGATAAATCTGATGCGGCGGTGCTCTGCCGTCCAGCACGATGAGGTGATGAGTGATCTGTCGGAGTCCGACCCCTGGCTCGATCGGGTCCTGCGTGAGGGGGCCGCACCCGGGTTGTTGAGCGCCCTGGTCGAACGGCTCTCGCCCACCGACCTGCAGACGCTGCTGCTGGAGGTCTACCGCCGCCGCGCCGCCACCGTGACACCGGGTGGCCTGCTGCGGGCCTACGAGCGCAACCGTTTCACCGCGCCGTCGGTGCTGGACGCGGGCGAACTGGCCCGCCTGGACGCGCTCGGTCACGAACGGCTGGCCCGGCATGGTTTCACCGGGCTGGCGCTGTCGCCGGTCTGCCCGCTGGGGACCAACTCGGCGGTGGCGACCGTGGACCAGCACAAAATGGTCACCACCGTCCGCAACACCGAGGTCGTCTCGGACGCCACCAACGTCCTGGCCCTGGAATGCGCGGTGCGCCGCCGGGAACTACTGCGGGCCGACCCTCGATCGCGCCGGCGGGTCCGGCTCGCCGCCACCCATCGGGTGGTGCGCGCCCAGCTCTTCGCCGGGCCCGGCATGCCGGCGCACTTCGCGCTGCTGGCGCTGTGCACCGCCGGTCGCGCCGAGGGCTCGTTCGCCTTCGAGACGGCTGCCCTGGCCGAGCAGATCGGCGTTCACCTCGACGTCCTGCGCGGTGCCCGCGAGCTCGGCCACCGGATCTCCGCCGTACACGTGTTCCTCACCGACCTGACCGAGGGGCGGCATCGCCAGGCCCTACGCGAACACGTCCTGGATCGGCTCGCGCGGGCGCATCCGGGCACCACGTTCGCCTTCGACGACGACCGGGTGAGCGGCCGCGGCTACTACGACGGCGCCTGCTTCGAGATTCGCGCCACCACCTCCACCGGGGACGACCACAGCCTCGGCGACGGCGGATTCACCACCTGGACCGCCGGCCTCCTCAGCGACGCCAAGGAGCGCCTCCTCATCAGCGGCCTCGGCCTCGAACGCCTCTGCGGCCTGTTCCACCGGCACACCGTTCTGGACCCCTGAGCCGTGCGGTACCCGGTGGCAGCCCCGTTCGGCAGGCCATGAACCTCGCGGCGGTGCCGGTCAGGTCAGGGCCAGCAGCCGGTCGCACTCCTGTAGCAGACGCCTGCGGAGGGGGGCGGAGCGTTCGGTGAAGGCGCGCTGGGCGGTCGCGTACTCGGCGCGGCCCTCGGCGGTCTCCACCTGGATCGGCCGGTAGCCCAGGGCGCTCAGGTCGTACGGGCTGGCCCGCATGTCCACGATCCGGATGTCGCGGGCGAGCGCGAAGCAGTCGGCGACCAGCTCACTGCCGATCAGCGGCGACAGCTTGTAGGCCCACTTGTAAAGGTCCATGTTGGCGTGTAGGCAACCCGGCTGCTCCAGTTCCCGCTGGCGTTCGCGGGTCGGCTGGATCACGTTGAGCGGGCGGGCGGGGGGCGTGAAGAAGCGGAACGCGTCGAAGTGGCCGCACCGTACTCCGCGCTGGTCGACGATCTCCTCGATCCGTTCGGGGGAGAGCCGGAGCGGGAAGGAGGAGTGCCGGATCTCCACCTCCGGCGTCCGGTAGACCATCGCCCACTCGTGCATCCCGAAGCAGCCCAGATAGGGCGGACGGCTCGCGGTGGCGGCCAGCAGTTCCCTCGTCCAACTGATCGCGGCCGTGCGCTGCGGCAGCACCAGCTCAAGGTCCAGCACCGCGCCTTCGGCGCAGTCGCGGTAGTTCGCCCCGTAGGAACTCGCCCCCGCCAGGATCACCTCGGCCCCCGGATGCCATCGCAGCAGTCGTCCGGGCCGGAAGGTGTAGTAGGTGAACAGGAAGTCCTCGACCGGGTGGGCGACCTGCTCCCGGCCACGGCGCAGATGCGGTTCGATCCAGGCCCCGACCCGGTCCCGATGCGCCGAGGCCCGGCCCCGCCACTCCCGCTCGCTCAGCACTTCCACCCCAGCATGGTAGGAAAACCCGGCCGCTGAGCGGTAAACGGAGCCTCCTCTCGCAGGCCGGTCGTAGAGCCTGCTCGCGAACGGCCCATCCCGCCGGGCGATCATCGAACCGATCTGCTCTCGCCACTACAGGGCTGTCAGGGCGGACAGCTCACGCCACTCGGCCAGCGGGATCTCGCCGGGGCGTGCGGTGAGCACCTGCAGGCACACGTGGTCCGCGCCCGCGTCGAAGTGGGCTCGGACCCGCTTCTCGATCGCCTCCACGTCGCCGTAGGCCACGATCGCGTCCATCAGCCTGTCCCCGCCGTGCGCGACCTCGTCCTCGTCGAAGCCGAGCCGGCGTAGGTTGGCGATCTGGTGTGGGGCGGCGCCGCGGTAGAGGGACACGTGCTCCCTGGCCACCTCTCGCGCCCTGTCCAGGTCCGGGTCCAGCACCACGGCCTGTTCCACCGCGAGCAGCGCGCCCGGCCCCATGATCTCCCTGGCCCGCGCGGTGTGCTCCACGGGCACGAAGTACGGGTGCGCGCCCAGCGTGCGCCGGGCCGCCAGCGCCAGCATCTTCGGGCCCAGCGCGGCCAGCATCCGGTGTGGCGGGTACGGCGGCGCGGGCGAGTTCAGCGGGATGGCGTCCATCGCGTCGAGGTACGCACCCATCGTGGCCACCGCCCTGCCCCGGCTGGGGATCGCGTAGCCGTCCATCTGGATCGGCGTGTCGCTGACCCGGTGCCCGCCCAGGCCCAGAACGTACCGGCCCGGGTGCGCCTCGTTGAGCGCCCGTTCGGCGGCGGCCATGGAGATCGGGTCGCGCAGCGCGATGTTGGCGATGCCCGCCGCCACCGTGATCCGCTGGGTCGCCGAAAGCAGCAGCCACGCCTGGCTCACCGAGTCGCGTCCGAACCCCTCGCCGAACCACACCGCGCCGTAGCCCAGTTCCTCGATCTCGGCCGCCGCGTCGCGCACCTCGCCCGCCGGCTCGCCGTCGAAGGCGAAGGTCCAGAGGCCGACCCTGCCGAGGCGCGGGGCATCGTTCTTGCGCGTGCTTGTCATGGTCTCCTGCCCCATTCGGAATTTCCGGAGAGGTTCTCCGGATATTCCGGGGACTATAATACGGAGAGTCTCTCCGCTTCAACCTCCGAGGTGTCCCGTGCAAACGCGGCCGATGCGCGCCGACGCGCGCCGTAACCATGACCTGCTGGTGGCGGCAGCCATGGCCGTGATCGCCGAAAAGGGGCCCGACGCGTCCCTGAACGAGATCGCGCGGCGGGCCGGGGTGGGGCCGGGCACGCTCTATCGGCACTTCCCCACCCGCGACGCGCTGCTCGCGGCGGTGTTCCAGGGGCGACTGACCAGGCTGTGCGCGCAGGCGAAAGAGCTGGCCGAGGCCATGCCACCCGGCGAGGCGCTGGTCGCCTGGCTACGCCTGCTGATCACGCACGCCATGACCGACCACGGGCTGGGCGCGCGGATGATGCTCGCCACCTCCTCGGCCGGGGTGGACTGCTGGGCGATGCTGCGCGGTGCCGCCGAGCGTCTGCTCCACCCAGCCCAGCGGGCCGGATCCGTACGGGCGGACGTCGAGTTCGTCGACCTGGTCGAGCTGACCGCGGGCATCGCCCAGGCGACCACCGATCCCGGTAGGGCCGAGCGGCTGCTCACATTGACGCTCGACGGCCTGCGCCGACCCTGCGACACCACCGAGCAGACAGCTGCGACCGGATAAAACCAGTCGAAGTCGGATCGAACCAGCCAGGATCATGGCTCCCATGACGTTCCGCAAGGACAAGGACAGAGACCGGTCCCGCCGGCAGATCCTCGCCGAGTTGCACGATTCGCTGGATCGGCGACACCGGCCCGAGGACGTCGCCGACCTGGTGCTGCGAGCACTGGACGGGCAGCTGTCGCGGCGCGAGCGTGTGGTGCTGGAGCGTGCGGCCAAACACTCCTCCCGCCGCAAGGGCCGGTTCTCCTCGATGTCCACCGATTACGCGAGGCCGGTGGGTGGTGCCCGGCAGGTCGCGGCGGCGAGCCGCCTGTTCGAGCGGTCGGTGGAGGTCGACCCCGACGATCCCGAGTCGCTGCTGGAGTTCGCGGCGAGCGTGGGGCACGAGATCCGGTGGACGCCGGACCGCGATGACTTCCTGGCCGACCGACTCAACCGGGACGCCCGGGCGGCGGCGGGCATGGATCTGTCCAAGCGGCAGTACAACCGCCGGTTCAGGTTGCTGGGCCGGATCGCCGCCAAGGCGGGCACGCTGAGCACCGAGCAGGACAAGCGGCGCCTGCTCATGGTGGGTGTCACCGGCTTCGCCGCGGACACCCCCCTGGAGCGGTTCGTCACCGACGTCGACGCCGCGTGCTTCGTGGCGTACTACGCCGCGCGGCGCAAGGTGCGCCGGGAGTTCAGCCTGTCCGGGCGGGAGAACCCGTTCGACGAGATCGCCCAGGTCTTGCTCGGCCGGTGCACGGACCGGAGCGACTGGTGGATGATCGCCCAGGTTCGGACGACCCCTGACGTCCTGGAACGCCTGACCGACGAGGAGCGTGGACGGCTGCTTGGCCAGTGGTCGGCCGCCATGCGGCACAGCGCCGACTTGCTCCGTGCCCGCTGGAACCCCGGCACCGACCGCACCACGATGATCGTACGGCCCGGCGACGACTCCACCACGTGGAACAACCTGGCGGTCGCCTACAACGCGGCCCGGACCGGCTGGTTGGCCTGCCTGGCGTCGCTGGACGCGCTGGAGTTGCTTCAGGTGGCCTGTCCGGGCAAGGTGATGCGTCTGATGGCCGCCGACCTGGCCGCCTGGCATCGCGGTACCGGCGGCGACGTCGACCCCAACACCGCGGTGTGGGCGGCGCTGCCGCCGCCCTGGCAGGTGCTGGACGGCACCGCGGCCTGCACGCGCACCGACGTGGAGGCGGCCTGCCGTGCGGCCGGGCTGGACCCGGCGCGGACGGGCTGGACCGCGCCCGCGGCTCGACGTGGGGTGGCGGTGTTCCGGCCGACGCCCGAACTGGTGCACGGAGTGAGCGTCGCCGATCCGGTGTGGGCGGCCCTGCTGCGGCGTGCCGGGGTGTTCAGCGGCAGGAGCGTGAAGCCCGAACTGGCTGACGACGCCCGTCACGGGCTGGCCTCCGGGGTGGTGGTCAGCGATCTGCCCGCCACGGACCTTCCGGGGAAATAGGCCGGCGGCCCTGCCGCAGGATCAGCGGTGGCGCCGCCCGGCCTCGGATCGGATGAACGCCGGTGCGGGCCTGTCGGCGACGCCGTTATTCGGTGGCGTCCGCCACGCGGTATCGAGCACACTGGGGTGCGGCCCGCTGTAGTTCAGTGGTAGAACGCCTGGCTCTTCATCCAGGTGGGCGCCGGTTCGAGCCCGGCCGGCGGTGCCGCACGCGATGGACGTGGCCTCGCTGTAGCTCAGAGGTAGAGCGCCCGGCTCGGGACCGGGTGGACGCCGGTTCGAGCCCGGCCGGCGAGGTCCGCCAACGAACGTCCCAGGTGGCCGGAGGGCTCGTCGCCAGATCGGCCCGCACACGAAGAGAAGCCCAGGCCGACGATGCCGACCTGGGCTTCTCGCAAGTGCGCCGCCAGGGACTCGAACCCCGGACCCGCTGATTAAGAGTCAGCTGCTCTAACCAACTGAGCTAGCGGCGCTTGCGACGGGGGTAACTCTAGCAGCAGCTCCGGCGCGATCGCACCTCGGTTGACCGCCGCCCTGCTCCCCGCGAGAGGCTCGGGGCCGGGCCGTTCTCGGCGGTCCGGCCCGCACACAGGGTCGGGGCCGGACAGTCCCCCGACCGCCCGGCCCCGATCTCCTCGCGGGGTCTGCCGTCGACTCCGGCGGCTGTCCTGCTCCGGAATAGACTCGGGGCCGGACAGTCCCCCAACTGTCCGGCCCCGATCTCCTCGCGGGCTTTGCCATCGTCTCCCCCAAGACTCCGGCGGCTCCGCTCAGGAACGCGATCCCCCTCGCGTTCTTTATCCGGTGAAAAGTCTCTGCAACGCTCCCCCCGGGCTTCGCAGACCCCTTGACCTGCAACAACACTACCTGGCCAAATGTAACGGGCGCGTCATCCAAAGGTTGATTTTGCGCCTACACCCAACCTTGACCCGGTATCACCGAAGCCTCCGTCACCCCCACCGAATACCCGAAAATTCGCCTTTTCTCCGGTAGATCGGCCTGTTTCGGACACGGACCGGAGACCGATCTCCCTGGTTCGAGCTCGGACCGGGAGCCGGCCGGTCCGGGTCAGGGGAGTTCGAGGCCGACCTCGGTCTTCTCCCGCAGTGCCCGGCTCACCGTGCAGTACCTCTCCTCGACGCGGTGGGCCACCGCGCGAAGCACCTCGGCGGCCTTCTCGTCGCCCTCGGGCAGCTCCACGTCGTAGCTGATGGTGATCGGCCCCAGCCTGCTCGCCTCGATCTTCTCCGCCTGAACGGTCATCGCCAGGCGGACCATGCGGTGGCCGCGCTGGGCCGTCAGCGGCTCCACGGTGACGATGTTGCAGCCGCCGAGCGCCGCGAGCAGCAGTTCGACCGGGGTGAAAGTGCCCTGCTCGTCACCGCTGCCCATGGCGACCTCGGCTCCGCGGTCGTTACGCGCCACGAACCCGTCCTCGGTCCGTTCCACTCTCACCCGCGCCATGGCGCTCCTCCCCGGCCTTCCTCGATCTGCGGATCACCCTACCGAGGGAGGACACCCGCCTCAGGCATCGGGATGTTTGGACAGGTATTCGATGTAGAACGGGCGCAGTGCCTCACCCAGCTCCCCGTGACCCGAGACCATGGCGTCACTGAGCAGGGCCGAGATCCGGCTGAGGTCGTTGGTCGTCTCGTCCTCGCGTCCCGATGACGCCTCCGCCGCCGGGATCAAGGAGAGCAACTCCCACAGAAAGCCGAGATCTCCGTGATGCACGGCGTAGTGGACCGCGCGATCATGCAGTTCCTGGGCCGACAGCGACTCAAGCTCATCCGTTTCCAACAGACCCACCCCCTCACGCCCCTTCTGCCCCGAGATTGCGACCATCATGCGCGATCGGCGGTACGCGCAGTCAGCGCGCCAGCCTGACCAGCATTTTTCCGGTGTTGGCGCCGCGGAGCATGTCGATGAACGCCCGAGGGGCGTTCTCCAGGCCGTCGACGACGGTCTCCATCGAGACGAGCCTGCCCTCGCGGAGCCAGGCGCCCAGCTCGGCGATCATGTCGGGCAGCCGCGCCTGGTGGTCGGAGACGATGAATCCGCGCAGGGTGAGTCGCTTTCCCACGGCCAGGAAGAGGTTGTTCGGGCCCGGTACCGGCTCGGTGGCGTTGTAGACCGAGATCGCGCCGCACATCGCGACCCTGCCGTACATCCTCAGCTCGTCGATGGCCGCCTGCAGCTGGTCACCGCCGACGTTGTCGAAGTAGACGTCGATCCCGTCGGGGGCCGCCTCGGCGAGCTGCTCGCGGATCCGG
Organism: Streptosporangium sp. NPDC049248; assembly: GCF_040678965.1. Taxonomy (NCBI): domain Bacteria; kingdom Bacillati; phylum Actinomycetota; class Actinomycetes; order Streptosporangiales; family Streptosporangiaceae; genus Streptosporangium; species Streptosporangium sp. NPDC049248. Next base: position 178,911 of record NZ_JBFAQY010000003.1, on the reverse strand, counting down.
CCGTCGCGGTAGTCGAAGGCGGCGTCGAAGCCGAGGTCATGGATCAGGTACGCGACCTTCTCCGGCGACCCGGCGCTGCCCACCACCCGCGAGGCGCCCTTCAGCCGGGCGATCTGCCCGACCAGGCTGCCCACCGACCCGGCCGCGCCGGACACGAACACCGCCTCGCCCTTCTTGAAGTGCGCGATGTCGAGCAGGCCCACGTACGCGGTGAGGCCGGTCATGCCCAGCGCCCCGAGGTAGGCGGAGAGCGGGACGCCCGGGATCTCCTCGACCTTGCGGGCCTGCCCCGCGTCGAGCACGGCGTACTCGCGCCAGCCGTACCCGTGGGTGACGATGTCCCCGGGGGCGAGGTCCGGCGAGCGCGACACGACGACCTCGCCGACGGCCCCGCCGTCGAGGGGGGCGCCGATCCGGAAGGGCGGGGTGTAGGACTCGGCGTCGTTCATACGTCCCCGCATGTACGGGTCGACGCTCATGAAGAGGTTGCGGACCCCGATCTCCCCCTCCCCCGGAGGGGGAGACTCGACCTCGGCCAGCTCGAAGTTCTCCGGGACCGGCCAGCCCGAGGGCCGTGACGCCAGCCGGATCTCCCGCGACACCGTACGTCCGGCGGCACGTGCCGGCGTCCCGTTCGCGGCGGCGGTCCTCCCGGCGCCGGTGCCGCCTCCGGTGCCGGGACCGGAGGCGGGGGTGGGACCGGGCCTGGGGCCGGGTCCGGGGGCGGGGCCAGGCTTGGGACCGGGTTTGGGAGCCGAACCGGGGCCAGGCTTGGGAGCCGAACCGGGGCCGGACCCGGGGCCGGGCTTGGGAGCCGAACCGGGGCCGGACTCAGGGCCGGGCTTGGGAGCCGAACCGGGGCCGGACTCAGGGCCGGGCTTGGGAGCCGAACCGGGGCCGGACTCAGGGCCAGGCTTGGGAGCCGAACCGGGGCCGGACTCAGGGCCAGGCTTGAGGCCAGGACCAGGCTTGGGACCGGGCTTGGGGCCGGGGCCGGGGACAGGTCCGGGTTTGGGAGCCGAACCGGGACCGGGACCAGGCTTGGGAGCCGGGCCGGGGCCGGGTTTGGGGGCGGGACCCGGCCTTGGGCCCGGCTTGGGGACGGGCCGGGTTCCGGGTTCCGTCCCGCCTCCGGTGGACTGATCTCCTGATCGGCCGCTGGATGGTCGATCGTCCGACATGATGAGGCCCCCTCGGCGATTCACACTTCTCATCTGGGACTTTCTCATCCGGTAGCGGTCCTCCTCGCGAGACGGCGACGCACCTGACAAGATCTCGCCACTTTCGTGACCGCATCCGGTCATGGATGCGAAACTTTGCCCGGAAGCCGGAACTCGGTCCGCCTCCCCGGCCACCATGATCACCGTGCCCGTGGCACTCGGTATCGATCGGATCAGCAGGCGCTCAGCCGACTAGCAAAGTGTCTAGTGTCCGTATATATCCGCTTCGGGCTGCAGATCTGCCGCCCGCCCGACCATCCATGCGAGGATGCCCAAACGTGAAGATAATCATCAAAATACTGGTGGTGGCCGCCGCCCTGTGGGCGGCGACCCGGCTCGTGGACGGCATCACAGTGTCCGCGCAGACCCCCGTCAAGGAGATCGGCACGCTGCTCGCCGTCGCCCTGGTGTTCGGGATCGTCAACGCCGTCCTCAAGCCCATCATCAAGACGCTCGGCTGCGCCTTCTACATCCTCACGCTGGGCCTGTTCGCCCTGGTCGTCAACGCCGGACTGCTCATGCTGACCAGTTGGATCGCCAAGGAGCTCAGCCTGCCCTTCCACGTGGAGGGCTTCTGGCCCGCGTTCTGGGGCGCGATCGTCATCGGCCTGGTCAGCTGGATCCTCGACCTGATCCTCGACGCGATCGTCGGCGACTGAGTCGATGGTCGTCCTCCTTGACGGCGCCCACCTGACCTGCGAGCAGGTCGATCGGGCGGCTCACGGCTCCGGGGTCGCACTGGGCTCCACGGCCCGCGCGCGGGCGGCGTGGCGGACGGCCACCCTGCTCGAAGGGCCGGTGTACGGCCGGACCACCGGGGTGGGCGCCAACAAGGACGTGGAGACCGAGGCCGCCGGTCTCGACCTGCTCCGCAGCCACGCGGGCGGCGCGGGACCGCGGATCGAGGAGTTTCGTGCCCGCGCCACCCTCGTCGTCCGGCTCAACCAGCTACTCGCCGGCGGCTCGGGGGTCGACCCCGCACTCCTGCCGGTGCTCGCCGCCGCCGTCAACCGGGGCCTGACCCCGCCGATCCGCACCTACGGCGCCATCGGCACCGGCGACCTCACCGCCCTGGCCACCACCGCGCTCTGCCTGGTGGGCGAGCTCGCCTGGAGACCTCCCGCCGAGGGCGTACGAACCGAGAAGAACGCACAGACCGAAGACGCACAGGCCGAAAGCCCTGCTCCCGGAACGCGGGCCGGTGAGCCCGTACCCCGGTTCGCGCTCGCCGCCGGTGACGCGCTGCCGTTCATCAGCTCGGGCGCGGCGACCCTGGCGGACGCCGCGCTGGCCTGCCACCGCCTGGGAGTCCTGCTGTCCGCCGCCACCGCGGTCGCGGCCCGCTCCTTCCTCGCCGTCGAGGCCTCACTGGAACCGCTCTCCCCCGTCGTGCAGCGCGGCCCCGAACAGACCTCGGTCGCGGCCGGGCTGCGTGACCTGGTCGGCGTCACCAGCCCGCGCCGCGTGCAGGATCCGTACGGCTACCGCGCCTTCCCGCAGGTACACGGGGCCGCACTCGACGCTCTTCGCCACGCGGAGCGGACCGTCGCCGAGGAGATGAACGCGGCTCCGGAGAACCCGTTGATCGCCGATGGCCGGGCGTGGCACAACGGCAACTTCCACTCGGCACGGGTCGCGCTCGCCCTCGACGCCCTGCGGGCCGCGCTCGTGCAGACCGCGACGATGAGCGCCGCCAGGCTCGCCACCCTGAACGACCCGGCCCATACGGGGCTGCTCCCCTTCCTCGCCGAGCACCCCGGCGGCTCCGGGGTGATGATCCTCGAATACGTCGCGCACTCCGCGCTGGCCGAGCTGCGCCATCTGGCCGCCCCCGTCACCCTGGGCGGCGCCGTGCTCTCCCTGGGGACCGAGGACCACGCGAGCTTCACCCCGCAGGCGGCCCGCTCCGCGCTCGCCGCCATCGAGCCGCTGGAGATCGTCCTGGCCTGCGAGCTGGTGGCCTCCGTACGGACCCTGCGCCTGCGCGGCGTCCCCTGCGACCTGCCCCTCGATCCCGCGCCGGCCGACCGCCCGCTGGACGCCGACCTCGACGTGGCACGCGGACTACTGCCCGGCCTCGCCCCTCGCTGACCGCCCGCCGGTCAGCCGACCGAGCCACGCTCGCGGAGCTGGGGTGCCTGGACGATGCGGCGACGGCGCGGGTTGCCGTCGGCGGCGGCCACCACCATCCGGACGGCGGCGCGGACGATGCCGTCGATGTCCCAGTCGACGGTGGTCAGGCCGGGGGTGAGCAGTCCCGACATGGGGTGGTCGTCGTAGCCCATCACCGACACCTCCGACGGGATGACCAGCCCCCGCTCGGTCGAGGCCGCGTAGACCCCGTAGGCGATCGAGTCTGCGAAGCAGAAGAACGCCCGGTGCCCGGCGTCGAGCATCTCGCCGGCCACCCTGGTGGCGGAGGCCGGCGACTGCGGGGCGGTGACCAGCTCGATGTCCAGATCCAGCCGGCCGGCCTCGGCCATGACGTGCACGTCGGCGGGCCTGTCGGGGGTGCTGGCCCTGGTCGAGGTGAGGATGGCCAGGCGTCGGTGCCCCCGCTCGCGCAGGTGTTCCAGGGCCAGGGTCACCCCGGCCCTGTTGTCGAAGACGACCTCGCCCGCGGCGCGCGCGCCGGCCAGCGCGTCACCGATCGACACCACCGGCAGCCCCTCGCACAGCTCGGCCCAGAGCGGTGCCGCGGGGTCGACCGGCTGCACGATCAGCGCGTCCACCCGCTGGTCGCGGAGCTGCCTGGCGAGCGTGTGCTCCCTGGCGGGGTCACCCGCGGCGTCCAGGATCAGGGCGTAGCGGTCGTTGTCCTTGAGCGCGCGGCCGATGCCGACGGCCAGCGCCTGCTGCCAGAGATCCTCCAGCGAACCGCAGAGCAGGCCGATCATGCCGGTTCTGCCGCTGGCCAGCGCGCGGGCGATGGGGTCGGCCTCGTAGCCGAGTTCGGCCGCGGCCCGGCGTACCCGCTCGATGGTCTCCTCCGAGACCTGCATGCCGCGCAGCGCGTACGAGACGGCGGCGGGTGACAGGCCGGTGGCCTTCGCCACCTCACGTATGGTCGCTCGTTTCCGAGGCTGGGGCATCGGACCAGCCTATTCCTCAGGGCCTCCGGGAGTGCGCTCCGGAGCGGATCGCATCTTTCCGGAGGTATTGACACAACATGGGGTGAAACGGTTCACTGAAACGGTTCACTGAACCGTGTCACTGTTGGATGTGGCATGGTGAGAGTGGTTACCTATATTCTAGGTAGGGAATACCTCGATAGCCCGGGAGGAGGCCGGTCGTGACCGTCGACGTTCACCAGCACCTGTGGACGCCCGCGTTCGTCGACACGCTCAGGCGCCGCACGGCCGCCCCCCGCCTCGACGGCTGGATCCTCCACACGGACGGCGAGCCCCCCTACCGGGTCAACCCCGCGGACCACGACCTCGCCGCACGCCTCGCGCTGAACTCGGACCTCGCCCTGGCCCTGGTGTCGCTGTCCAGCCCGCTCGGCATCGAGTCGCTGCCGCCCGAGGAGTCCTGGCCGATCATCGACGCCTACCACGAGGACGCCCTGGCCCTGCCCGCGCCGTTCGGCGCCTGGGCGGCGACCTGCCTCAGCGAGATCGATCCGGGCAGACTCGCCGAAAGCCTCGACACCCGGCATGCGGGGCGAGGGTTCGCCGGGCTCCAGCTGCCCGCGACCACCCTGCGCGACGCCGCCGGCCTGGCCGAGGTCGCCCCACTGCTCGACGTGCTCAGCGAGCGCGACCTGCCGCTCTTCGTGCACCCCGGCCCCGCCCCGGAGGCCGAGGAGGCCGGAGTGCCCGGCTGGTGGCCCGCCGTCGTGCCGTACGTGCAGCAGATGCACGCCGCCTGGTACGCCTTCGCCGCCTTCGGCCGGGCCCGCCACCCCCGCCTGCGGGTCTGCTTCTCGCTGCTCGCCGGGCTGGCCCCGCTGCACTCCGAGCGCCTGGCCAACCGCGGCGGGGAGGGCCGGGGGCAGGTCGACCCCGGCGTCTTCCTGGAGACCTCCTCCTACGGTCCGCGCGCCATCGACGCGATCATCCGCGAGCTCGGTGTCGACGTCGTGGTCAGCGGTTCCGACCAGCCCTATGCCACCGCCCCGGACCCCGGGCTCGGCGACGCCGCCTGGCACGCCATCGCGGTCACCAATCCCAACCGTCTGTTGAACCGGAAGGAGTCGCGTCAGTGAACCAGTCCCAGGGCCGCGAGAGCTGTGCGCTCCCGGCGACGACGGCCCCGAGCGCCGAGAGCGCCACCCGAGTGCACAGCGGCGGCGGGGAGTCCTCATGAGCTACGAGACCCTGCCCGCCCGTGTCCTCGACCGGCGCGAGCTGCTCGACCTGGTCAACGAGCTGGCCGCCGACCCCTCGCGGTGGGAGGAGCAGGTCGAGTTCCCCGAGGAGGGGGGCCGCCACTACGCCTCCCTCTACCGTGACTCCCACGTCGACGTCTGGCTGCTGTGCTGGCGGCCCGAGGACGACACCGGCTGGCACGACCACGACACCTCCTCCGGCGCGGTCCGGGTGGTGGCCGGGACGCTGCTGGAGTGCAACCCCCGGATCGGCGGCGAGCACCTGGAGACCGTGATCTCCGAGGGGGAGTCCTTCTCCTTCGGCCCCGACCACATCCACCGGCTGAACGGCGCGGTGCACGGCAGCGTCTCGATCCACGCCTACTCGCCGCCGCTCTGGCGTCTCGGCCAGTACTCGATCAGCGACAGCGGCGTGATGCGCCGCGTCTCGGTCAGCTACGCAGACGAGCTGCGCCCGCTGGACGACGCCGGGCAGCTGGTCGAGGTCGCCTGAGCACGGACGGCCCGGGCGAAGATCCGGCGGGGAGCACGAACACGGCCCCGGTCCTCTTCGGAGGGCCGGGCCGTGTTCGTGTTGTGCGGCTATCCGCATTCGGGTCAGCTGTGTACGCGGACTTCACGTCGTGCTGAGAGTGCTCTCGATAGGCTCCCTGCGTCGCAGCAGACACGGGAGGCCGACGTGATACATGGGGTGCGGGAGATCGAGGTCAAGTACCGGGTGCGCGATCTGCCGGCCCTGGAGGAGGCGCTGGCCCGACGCGGGGCGGTCCTCTCGCCTCCGGCGCGGCAGGATGACCAGGCGTACGCCGAGAACGGCTGGACCTACGAGCAGAGCAAGCTCGGTGTCACATTCGCCCGGCTGCGCACCCAGCGCGATCGGCACCTGTTCACGATCAAACGGCCACTGGACAACGTGATGGCCTGCCTTGAGCACGAGACCGAGGTCGCCGACCGGGAGCAGATGCACCACGCCATCGTCGCGATGGGCTTCCACCCCACGGTCCGCATCGTGAAGACCCGCCGAACCGCGACACTCGGCGGCATGGTGATCTGCGTGGACGAAGTCGAGCACGCGGGCGTGTTCGTCGAGATCGAGCGCACGGTGAGCGGTCAGGAGTCCGGCACCGCCGTACAGGACGAGCTGGACGCCTTCGCCCGCTCGCTCGGTGTTGAGCTGGAGCGCACGAGGGACACCTACGACTCGCTGGTCCGCGCCGCGCTGGCGCCGGCCTAGAACAGTGTGATCTCGTCCGGCTCGGCGAGGTTTCCGTACGGCAGGCGGACGGCGTCGAGGGCCAGGTCCAGTCGGACCGCGGCGTGGTCGGTCAGACCCAGCTCGCGGGTCTCTTGGAGATAGGTGCAGTCGTCGATGCGGTCGACCAGGGCCGCGCCCACGTGGAAGTAGTCGTAGCAGTAGCCCGCGCCGGTCCGGCCGATCCAGCTGTGTGCCTGCACGCCCGGAGAGCGATGAGCGTGGGCGTCGACGAACCCGAGGTCTTCCAGCTCGGTCAGCAGGCTGAACTCGAACGGCAGGAACCCCGGGTGGCGAGGGACGTGATCGGCGGCGATCACGTTGTAGTCACCGCCGACCACCAGGTGGTCGCGCTGCTCGGCGGGCAGCTCGTGCAGGGCCTTGAGCAGGGAGGTGATGAACAGCTCCTTGCGGGTGGTCTTGTCGGCGCTGCGGTCCCGGCTGGGCACGTAGACGCTGAGGAACCATGTCCGCGGAGTCGTGTCGAGGACCGCGGCGGCGACCCGGCCGGGAATGCTCACCCCGGGGAGCAGGAGGGGATCTCCGGCCAGGGGAATCCGGCTGACCAGGGCCGCCCCTCGCTCGCCCTCGTCGGGCGTTTTGACGACCGCGTAGCCTGCGCGGCGGAACCGATCCAGCAGGTAAGCGGTGCCAGTGCCCGCGCTGGTCTCGGTCAGCAGGAACACGTCCTCGGGACGGGAGATGAGCCAGCGCAGCAGCAGCTCGGCGCGCTCCCTGGATGCGGCCCCGATGTTGACGGTCAGCGCTGTGACCATCTGGCTCACCTCATCTCGTATCACGTTTCGAACTGCTTCAGGTGCTGGAGGAGCTGCGCCACCACACCGTCCGGGGTCAGAACGCGGCAGTCGATCCGTGCCTGACGCCAGCCGCGAGCGGCAAGAAAGCTGAACGCGTCCTCGTACAGGTCGAGCTCTCGCCGGGGTGAGCCGGCACGCTCCAGGCGTGACCGCTTGGCGCGCTGCTCCAACCGCTGCCATAGCACTTCGGGGGTGTGGTGCAGGTAGAAGGATAGGGATGCAGGTGGCACATGAGCGTTGTAATGCCAGATCTCTCTCAGGGGCAGGCCGTCGAGGCGCTGGAGCACCAGGGAGGACTGCACGTAGCGGTCGCTGATCACCACCTTCCCGGCCGCGAGTGCCGGGAGGATCTCGGCCTCCAGGTGGGCGTATCGGTCGGCGGCCACCGCCAGGGCCAGGGCCCGGCCGGTCAGGGCGCCTTCGCTGGTGCGGATCAGGCGCCCCAGCGGCGTGTCGGACGGCTCGGTGGTCATGTGGACGGCGCGGCCAGTTGAGCGGAGCCGGTCGGCGAAGCGCGCGACGGCGGTGGTCTTGCCGACGCCGTTGGGGCCTTCCACCGCGATGAACAGGCCGCCGGTCATGACGGGCGGGTGGTGATCTGCAACAAGGGGACGGGGCACTGTTCGGTGTCCACTTCACCGATCCGCTGCCCCCGGGAGATGAGCGCGGCCGGGCAGCCCTTACCGCAGCTGCTGTTCATCGAACACGACCGGCAGGTGGGGTTGTCGCCCATGCCGAGGTTGTCGGCGAGGTCGTAGCTGTCCAGGGCCGCTACGACCTCGTCGGTGAGGATGTTGCCGACGAGGAACTCTCGGTCGGAGTAGGGCGACTGCGGGGTGCGGGCGGCGAACACCAGGTAGGGGCAGACCGCGGTGAGCCCGTCGGCGAAGACGTAGATGAGCTTGCCGGCGTCGCAGCCGGCGAGCGGCTTGCCGTCGTCGTTGGGGAAGCGGATGTGGACGACGTCGATGCCCTGCTCGCGGAACCGCCCGGTGATGTCGGCGATGGCGCGCATCTTGTCGGCGTCGGCGGCCAGGCGGCCCTGGCTCTTCACCCCGCGGCCGAACGACGACAGCGGGTTCATCAGCACGTACTCGGCGCCGATCTCGACGGCGAAGGAGCACAGCGCGCCGAACTCCTCCACATCGGTGAGCGCGTTGGGAGTGGACAGTAGCCCTTGCAGCAGGCCGGCCTCGGCGAAGGCGCGGGTGGTGACCAGGGTGGTGTTGAACGACTTGACGTTGCCACGGAACTTGCCGTGGCTTTCGGGCCGGAACCCGTCGAAGCTGACGTTGATGTGGACGTTGCCGAGGTTGGCCAGGGTGGCGATCTGCTCGGGCGTGGTCTGCGTGGCGTTGGCGCAGATCCCCAGGGGCAGCCCCATGTCGGCGACGGCGTGGCAGATCTCCATGATGTTCGGGTGGACGAACGGTTCGCCTCCGGTCAGGGTCAGGCGTTCGACCCGGGCGCGGCGCAGCCGGGGGAACACGGTCTCGACCAGGTCCTCCAGGCGCATGTGCTCGCCCCAGTCGCCGGAGGAGACGAAGCAGTGGGCGCAGTGCAGGTTGCAGCGCTCGGTGATCTGCACCAGTGCTTTGCGCTCGTCTCCTCCGACCGATGTCCGGAAGTAGCAGGAGCTGGCATGGGTGTCGATGATGAGACGTTTCACGGTTCTCCCTTTGGTGGAGCTTGTAACGAAACAAGTGCTCAAAGTGACCGAAAAGGGGTGGAGATAGCCGGTTACCGTGTGTCTGCGTTCAGGATGACCAGCCATACAGATTCAGGCCAGATGGCGACCGTCTTTCCAATGGCGCGTCGCCTGCCCCGCGGGCGGCCCCTGGTTGTGCACCACCGCCCGCGGGGAGTTGAAGGTGCGGCGGCACGGGACGGGGTGTGGTGTGCCGCCGCACCAGCTCAGGGTGGGGTCACCGGGTCGGCGTAGTGCGTGCCGAGTCGTCCGGCGATGCGGTGCGCAACTCGCGGCACGTCGTCGGTCGGCGCCTGGTCGGCGGGTTCTTCCATGAAGGAGGCGCCCCAGCAGAAGACCGTGCCCGCCTGGTCGGCCCACACGGTCAGGTCAGCGCTGACCACGAGTCGCGGCCGGCCTTGGTCGTAGAAGATCTCCGGGTAGATGCGGTGGGTGTGCAGCTCGATGCGCAGGCTCTGCAGGGCGGCGATGGCGCCCGGGTGCCAGGTGGCCACGTTCAGCCGGTCGCCTGCCGGGGTGTCGTGAGGCGGGATCAAGACCTGTCTCTTTCCTGCGGGGAGTGGTGGGGCCTCGGGACTCGTTCGTCGCCCCCTATGGGCAGGACGCGGGGGTGGGGGACGAGCCCCAAGGCCAGGAGCGGCGGTGGCGAGATCCGCTGCAGCTTGACTTCTGCCTGCTGCATGAGGTCCCACAGTTCGGCGGCGCTGGCCGCGTGGACGATGCGGCATTCGTTGGGGTCGGCGCACTGCCAGGCTTCGAAGCGGCGGTGTCGCAGGCTCCACATAATCAGCCAGGTCGGCGCGTACTCCTGCACCTGCTGGGCGGCGCGGGCCGCGTCGGCATCAGCGCGGGACAACATGGTCGGCGAGGATCGCGTCGGCCAGCAGCGGCAGTTCGCCGTCCAGCAGCGAGATGGCGGGGCGGGTGCGCAGGATCGCGTAGTGCTCGGCGAGCCGCTCGGCGGCGGCGGCCGGTTCCAAGGCGGCGCTGAGCGGGTGGTCGCCGGGTCCGGTGAGCTCGGGGCTGGTCCACCAGAAGTTCTCACCGTCGGTGTAGGCCAGGAGGCCGCGGTAGACGGAAACGATGGCGTTGCCGGAGGCGAGTTCGTGGACGTCGGCCGAGATACCGTGGGTGCGGTCCAGTTCGGCGGCCAGCTCTTCGGCGCGAAGCCGGGCGGCGGACGACGGCGCGGCGGCGATCGCCTGGGAGGCGGGACTGCCGCCGCGCCTGCTTGTGGGGGTGTCGCCCTCTGGGGTCGTCATGCGAAGACCTCCCGCCGGTGCGGCTCGTATCGTCGGGGCGGGAAGGCGTCCGGCGGGTGGCTCCGGCCGGGGGCGGCCGTCATCGGCCGCGTGTGACGGCCGGACCATAGCTGGGGGGTGGTAATGGGCGGGTGGGTCTTCAGCGGGCGCGACGGCACAGCGGCAGGCATCGGACCGCACAGGCCCAGGCGCCGCCGGGTGGCCATGCGGGCGCATACCTGCCGGGGAGTGGGCTGCTCCCACCGGTGGTCGCGGCGATGCGGCAGAGAGTGCGCGTCGTAGGCATAGGGGGCGTGTCCGCACCAACGGCAGCCGAGTGGCAGCGGCGGTTTCTCTGCTCCCCAGCGGATCCGAATGGCTCTAACCTTGCTCATGGATCGCAGCTCCTTTGCGATCAAGGAGCCCGTCCTGATGTCGGCTACCAGTGGCGGGCTCCGCTTTTATGTGGCGGGATCTCCAAGTGTCCGGAGGCATTCCCAGCGGGTAGAGAGCCAGAAGAGTTAGCGCCCGGCGAGGCTCTGGCCTGGGCGCGAACTCTGGACCCGCTTTAATAGTTAGCTGTCAAGAAGCCGAATCTGCGCGTACGCCGTGAAAGCCAAGCGCTTCGTTATTTACACCAGGCGGACACAGTAATGGACAAATCCACCAATCCTGGTAGGCGGCAACGCGCGCACCGTTCCCAGCAGCTCAGGATCCGCGGTCTGACGTGGGATCAAATCGCCGCCGTCTGGGAAACGGACCATCCGGAAATCGGCCCCCGCATCGCGCTCCGGTGGGCGATCAACGCGAGCCACCAGGAAGTCGCCGACCGCTGGAACGAACTCGATTCCGGCGAGTCAACCATGGTCAAGGCCAGGATCTATCAATTCGAACATTGGCCGGAGAAAGGTCGGCGGCCGAGCATAGCGGCACTGCACGCCCTCGCCCGCATCTACCAGGTACAGGGGCGTCGGCTACTCACCAACGCCGAGTACGCCCTATACAACGCCGCCGACCGCGCCGAGATCGATCGCATCGACTACCGGCATCTTGACGCTAACTTCACCGGAGCGGGGCCGAGTCCGGGCGCATCGCCTGCATTTCCCGGAACCGCCGAAGTAGCGTCACCATCCCTTTCGTAGACACGTGATCTCCGGCCGCTTTCTAGCAGCGAACAGTTATCTCTCTACGCCCGGGAATCCGACCTCATTCTCAGCGAGGCCGAAAACAGTAACGCCGGCGCCTCGACGATCGAGCGCCTCAACGCTGACCTCCAGCGCATCGCGGCCAGCTACCTGAAGGTGCCCACGGGGCCACTGCTGGTCGACGTGCGGCGTATCCGAGATGAGGCCCTGCGACTGCTGGAGAGACACCAGCCGCTGCGTCGCCGTAGAGACCTGTATCTAATCACCGGTTGGGCGATGACGTTCCTGGCGTGGGTCAGCACCGACCTGGGCCGCCCAGACGCGGCCGAAGGCCACGCACGAGCCGCATGGCATTTTGCCGAGGAATGCGGACATAGTGGCCTGCTCGCCTGGGTGTGCAAGACCCGGCAGGTCGCCGCTTACTGGGATGACCGCAAAGAGAATGCCTTGCGCCACGCCGAGCACGGGCTTCGCTACGCCATGCGGGCCGGCGGGGAGACCGAGGTGATGCTGGCCAGCACTCTCGCCCTGGACTACGCCCGGCTCGGCCGCGGCGACGAAGCGCGCATCATGCTACGCCACGCTCAGGAGGTCGGACCGGGGCGAGCGGACTACCCCGGCGGGCCGCTGAGCTGCGCGCCGGAACGCGCGCTGAGCTACTGGGCGGACGCTTGCCTGGTGCTGTCGGACCCGTGCCAGGCGCTGGAGATGGCCAGCCGCAGCGTGGAGATCTCCCAGGGCAGACCCGGGCGGACCCGGAACCTGGGAACCGAGCGGATGACCGTGCTCCACATGGTTCGGGCCCATATCGATGGCGGCGCTCTGGACGGAGCGGTCGAGGCGCTCGCGCCGGTCCTGCAAACCCCTCCGGAGGCGCGTGCGGCGCCCCTGCTCCTCCAACTCGCGGAGATCGTCGGCCGGATCCCGGATGCGTCCCGCAACGGGGGGCAGGGCAGAGTGATCAAAGAAGCTATCGGCGCGTTCTGCGACGAGACACCATACACGGAAGGGTGCCCCCCCTTGGCAGGAGACGACATCGAGACCCGCGACCACTGGTGGTGGCGGCCAGGCTGGCGGCCAGGCCGCAGCTTCTACACCTGGCACTTCCTCGTGGATGACCAGCCCGAGGTGCACGATCTCGTGGCGCGGATGCGTCCCGATCTCGATGACGTGGCGATACTCGACCCCATCCCGCCCCAGTGGCTGCATATGACCACTCAGGGCGTCGGCTTCGCCGACGAGGTGGGCGAGGAGGAACCGGCGGCGATCGGCGCCGCGGTGAGCGAGCGGGTGGCCGGCCTCGGCTCGATTCGGGTGACGCTAGGCCCAGTGGTGGCGGATGCCGAAGGCGTACATCTGCCGGTGCGGCCTGTCGAGGCCGTGGCCGCGGCGCGCCGGCTTGTCCGTGAAGCCATCGCCGAGGTCTGGGGACAGGGCAGGGTGCCGGAGGCCGCCGAGGGCTTCCGGCCACATGTCAGTCTCGCCTACGTGAACACCAGCGGGGTGCCGCTGGCTCCGCTCCGGGAGATGCTTGGTCGGCACGCCGATGCTGTGCCTGTCACCTTGTCGTGCATCGCCCTGATCGATTTGAACCGGGATGAGGGCTACCGCTGGAGGACCGTTCTGACCTCGCCGCTGTCCCTGCGGACGGCTTGAGTGTTTCCAACCGCCCGCAGGGACAGCACGGCGATGTACGCCTGGGATGGTGGTCTACCGCCGCGCTTGTTCGCACCGTACGCCAAGCAGGTCCTGGCTGGCCATGGCCAGCCAGGACTATGTCCGGGGCTGATGTTCCCCGAGTTCCGCCCAGTACCAAGACCTTCATGGGCACGATCATCACCCGGCGAGGATGTTCTGGTCGGCCGTTCCGAGGAGACCGTGGGCGGAGGCCCACCGAACCCGGCGGGTCAGAACACCCGCGCCCGCACCGCCCTGGCCATGCCCGGGTCGTCGGCGAAGACGCCGTCCAGGCCGAGCCGGTAGAGCCGCTCCAGCCAGCCCATCACGTCGCCGGTGGCCCGGGGGAAGGCCGGGCTGGCCGGGTTGCCCAGCCGGAAGTCCACCGGAAGGTGTGAGTTCTCGTTCCTGACGGTCCAGGCGTGCACCTTCAGTCCCGCCTCGTGGGCGTCCCGGATGAACGTGGTGGGCGGCAGCAGGCGGCCGTCGGGTCCCGCCGGCACGATCCGCCGGGTGTCGACGCCGACACCGTCCGCGTAACCGGCCACCTCACGCAGCCCCGCGGGGGTGACCATGGTGTCGTAGCTGCGCGGATCTCCGGCCGCGATCCAGTCGTACGGGGCGCCGCCGGCGGTGATCAACTGGATCAGCGGCAGTTCCGTCCTCTTGCTCAGCTCGCGCAGGTTGGCGGTCTCGAAGGACTGGATGAAGACCGGGGCACCGTTCCCGTTCCAGCCGTGCCTGCCGAGCACCTCCAGCAGCGGATCCTCCAGGGAGAGACCGAGGGAGTCGAAGTAGCTCGGGCTCTTGGTCTCCGGGTAGACCCCGACCCCGTGCCGCCGCGCCAGCTCGACCACCTCGTCGAAGGTGGGGATCTCCGCCAGGCCGTTGAAGACGGCGTTCTGCGGGCGCAGGTCGGGGATGCGCTCCTCGGCCCTGAGGGTCTTCAGCTCGGCGAGCGTGAAATCCTCGGTGAACCAGCCGGTGATCGATCTGCCGTTGACGGTCTTGGTGGTGCGGCGGTCCGCGAACTCGGGATGGCTCTCGACGTCCGTGGTGCCGCCGATCTCGTTCTCGTGCCTGGCGACCAGCACGTGGTCCTTGGTCGCGACCAGGTCGGGCTCGATGTAGTCGGCGCCGAGCGCGATGGCCGCCTCGTACGAGAGCAGGGTGTGCTCGGGCCGGTGGGCACTGGCGCCCCGGTGGCCGATGACGATGGGTTCGCCGCCGCGAGGCTCGGCGATCACGGGTTCGGATTTTGGCAACACGAAGGCGACGGTACCGGTCGCGAGGAACGCCAGCAGCGCGACCTGAAACCTACGGATCATGCCTGGGAACGTACGAGGCCGGGACCGTGATCGGAACGGCGACCTGCGAAACAGGTGATTCAGGAATCGACAAAGGCTGGGATCGCCGGGGTGGGTCAGGCCCGGGAGGGCGAATCCTCGGCCGGTCGTGGCTCGCCCACGCCGGTCGGCGTCGCCGGGCGGCCCACCAGGAATCCGGCCACCAGTTGCAGGCCGCACGCGCCGAGACCGGCCAGCAGCGGCAGCGTCCAGCCGCCGGAGAACTGGTGGATCGCGCCGACCACCAGCGGTCCGAGCGCGGCCAGCACGTACCCGACGGACTGGGCGACGGCCGAGAGCGCGGTCACCGAGACCGGGTCGGGGGCGCGGAGCGTGATGATGAGCAGGGCCAGCGCGATCGAGGCACCCTGCCCCACCCCCAGGACGATCATCCAGAGCCACGGGAGGGTGGCCGGGGCGAGCAGCACGCCGAGGTATCCGACCACCGTGATGAGGGTCGCGGCGGTGACGTACGACACCTGCGATCGCGCGCGCCCGGCGAGGATCGGGACCGCCAAGGTGGCCGCCACCTGGGCCAGGCTGGTGAGGCCGAGCAGGTATCCGGCCTGGTCGGCGGGGAGCCCCGCGTCCTTGAAGATCGTCGGCAGCCAGGCCAGCATGACGTAGAAGGTCAGCGACTGCAGGCCCATGTAGGCGGTGACGTACCAGGTCATCCGGGCGCGGAGCAGCGGTGCGAACGGTCTGGGCGCGACCTCGGAGCGGGCCGGTCGGCGCAGTGCCTGGGGCAGCCAGAGCGCCGCGGCGGCCAGCGCCGGGATCGCGGCCATCGCGGTCACCTCGCGCCAGCCGTACCCGGTGGCACGCTCCAGCGGGATCATCAGCCCGGACGCCGCGGCGGAGCCCAGCACCAGGCCGGAGACGTAGATCCCGGTGAACAGGCCGACCCGCGAGGGGAAGTGCTGCTTGACCACGCCGGGCATCGAGACGTTCATCACGGCGATGGCCATGCCGGCGACGGCCGCTCCGGCGTAGAGCGCGGGGACGCTTCCCGCGCTGCGCAGCATCACCCCGGCGGCCAGGATCAGCAGTCCGGCCATCAGCGTGCGGTCCAGGCCGAAACGGCGGGCGAGCAGCGGGGCGAGCGGGCCCAGCACGCCGAGGCAGACCACCATGGCCGTGGTGATCGCCCCTCCCCCGGCGGCGGTCAGCCCGAGGTCGCCCATGATCTCGTCCAGCACCGGGGAGACGCTCGCCAGTGCGGGCCGCAGGTTGAGCGAGGCGAGCGCGAAGCCCGCGATGAGCACCACCCGCGACACCCGCGACACCCGCGACACACCGACCCCCCGCTCGACCATTGGCCAACCTTCCCACAGCCCGCTCGGTGGCCTGTGAGGGGGAGCACACCATCGTGGAGAAGTACGGCGAGACCAAGCTGTCCTTGTCCCCTACACCTGGTGGGCCGAACAGCAGGAACGTGCGAACCGGGACATGCTCGCGCCCTAACAGGCACCCCCGCTCGTGCTGACCCCGGCCCGAAGGCCGGGGTCGGCACCCTTCGAGCATCAGGTCAAGGAACGATGGTCGCCACGTTGACCGTCCGCACGATGGGTCAGTAGGTTCACCAAAAGAACTTTCGTTCGCATGGCGCACATGTGTGAAGGGGCGCGATGGCCACGGTGGTTCCGCTCGCCGAAGCGGTGGCCGATCTCGTGCACGAGGCTCCCTGAACGACATTCGAACCATCCGGAGGTGACCGTGACCTCTCCCGCCACCGCCGGGCTGTTCTCCGGGATGTTCGCCCGGGGCGGGGCCGCCGCGCAGGTGTCGGACGTCGCGTGGCTGGCCGCCATGCTGGACGTCGAGTCCGCGCTGGCCGCCGCGCAGGCCGGGATCGGACTGGTCCCCGCCGAGGTGCCCCCGGCGGTGGCCGCGGCCTGCCGCCCCGAGCTCTACGACCTCGCCGGGCTGGGTGCCGAGGCGGCCCGGAGCGGCAACCCCGTCATCGGCCTGGTGGCCGCCCTGCGGACACGGATCGAGCCCGGCCTGCGGCGGTTCGTGCACTACGGCGCCACCAGCCAGGACATCAACGACACCGCGGCGATGCTGGTCGCCCGCCGGGCCCTGGCCCCGGTCCTGGCCGACCTGTCCGCCTGTGCCGGGGCGTGCGCGCGACTGGCGTCCGAGTACCGCGGCAGCGTCATGGCCGGGCGTACGGTCGGCCAGCACGCCGTACCGGTCACGTTCGGGCTGAAGGCCGCGGGCTGGCTGAGCGCGCTGGACCGCTCCCGAACCGAGCTGGCGCGGGTTCCGTTGCCGGCCCAGTACGGCGGGGCGGCGGGCACCCTGTCGGTCCTCGGCGAGCGGGGCCACGAGGTGCCGCCGCTGCTCGCGGCCGAGCTCGGGCTGGCCGAGCCGGTCGTTCCCTGGCACACCGACCGGACCCCGATCGCCCGGCTGGCCTGCGCGCTCGGCACCGTCGCGGGGACACTCGGCAAGATCGCGAACGATGTGAAGCTGCTGGCCCAGACCGAGGTGGCGGAGGTCGCCGAGCCCACCGGGCCCGGACGGGGCACCTCCAGCGCGATGCCGCACAAGCGGAACCCGGTGGGCTCGATGTCGGTGCTCGCCTGCGTCCAGCGCGTCCCCGGGCTGGTCGCCTCCCTCCTCGGCGGCATGATCGCCGAGCACGAGCGCGCGGCCGGGCCCTGGCAGGCCGAATGGGAGACGCTGGGCGAGCTGCTCCGGCTCACCGGCAGCGCCGCCCGCTGGCTGCGTGAGGTGCTGGAGGGCCTGACCGTGGACACCGCCAGGATGCGCGCCAACCTCGACGCGACCCGGGGGCTGCTGATGGCCGAGCAGGTGGTCGTCCGGCTCGGCGGCACCCCGCAGGACCGGCGGCTGGTGGACGCCGCCTGCGCCCGCGCCGCCGCCGGGGGCCTGACGCTGCGGGAGGTCCTGCTCGCCGATCCCGGCGTCTCGCTGACCGCCGAGGAGGTCGACGCGGCCCTCGACCCGGCGGGTGCCCTGGGCTCCGCCCTCACCTTCGTCGACCGGGCGCTCGCCGCCCACCGGAACCTCGCGGGACCAGGCAGGTGAGCGCCGGGAAGACCGGCGGACGAGCATGGGAGGAACCAGGGACATGAGCGCGGGAGAGAGCAGGGAGATGAGCGGCTGGGAGGCCGGGGACGCGACACGCCGGGCCGTACTCGGTGACGAGCACGTGGACCGCGCCACCGCGAGCGCCACCCCGTTCACCGCCGACTTCCAGGAGTTCATCACCAGGTACGCCTGGGGCGAGATCTGGAACCGCCCCGGCCTGGACCGGCGCACCCGCAGCTGCATCACCCTCGCCATGCTGGCCACGCTCGGGCAGGAGCACGAGCTGGCCATGCACGTGCGGGCCGCACTCCGCGTCGGTCTCACCGAGGAGGAGATCAAGGAGGTGCTGCTGCAGACCGCGATCTACGCGGGCGTACCCGCCGCGAACCGGGCGTTCGCGGTGGCGCGGGCGGCACTAGAGTTCGATCGGAACGAGGAGGACGGCGATGATCGAACCGGTTGACCGCGGCTCCGGCCACGTGCAGTCGCTGGCGCGCGGGCTCTCGGTGATCAAGGCGTTCAGCGCGACGAGTCCCGAGCTGACGCTCAGCGAGGTCGCCCGCGCGACCGGCCTGACCAGGGCGGCGGCCCGGCGGTTCCTGCTGACGCTCGTCGACCTCGGCTACGTCAGGACCGACGGGCGGCTGTTCGCGCTCTCCCCCCGCGTCCTGGACCTCGGGTACGCCTACCTGTCCGGCCTCTCCCTGCCCGAGATGGCCGAGCCGCACCTCGAACGGCTGGTCGCCGAGGTGCACGAGTCGGCGTCGGTGGCCGTGCTCGACGGCGAGGACGTCGTCTACGTGGCCCGGGTGGCCACCACCCGGATCATGCGGGTGACCATCAACATCGGCACCCGCTTCCCGGCCCACTGCACCTCGATGGGCCGGGTGCTGCTCGCCTGGCTGCCCCCGGACGAGCTGGACACCTACCTGGAGCACGCCGAACTGCCCAGGTTCACCCAGAGGACCGTCACGACCGCGGGCGCGCTCCGAGCCGAGCTGGAGCGGATTCGCGCCCAGGGCTGGGCGATGGTCGACCAGGAACTGGAAGAGGGGCTGCGCTCGATCGCCGTACCGGTCCGCGACCGCTCCGGCCGGGTGGCCGCCGCGATGAACATCTCCTCCCACGCGAGCCGTACCATCCCCGAGTCCGCCCGCCGTGACCTGCTGCCGCCGCTGCTCGCGGCGGCGGCCCGCGTCGAGGCCGACCTGCACGCGGCCGGGACGGCGGGAGGCGCCACCCGGGCCTCCTGGCGCGAGTCCTCCTGAGCCGTTCCCGCCCGCGGTCACGCCTGGCGGCTGTCGTATGCCTCGCGCGCCGCGCCGATCTCGTCCACCGAGCCTTCGAGTAGATCCGCGAGATCGCGCAGGCGCTCGGCGACGCGGGCGCCGAGCGGGGTCAGGGAGTACTCCACCCGGGCGGGTATCACCGTCAGTACCTCGCGGGTGACCATGCCGTCTCGCTCAAGGGTCTGCAGGGTCTGCGCCAGCATCTTCTCGCTCACGCCCGCCACCCGTCGCCGCAGGGCGTTGAACCGGTAACCGGACTCCCCGAGGGCGAGCAGCGCGAGGATTCCCCACTTGCCGGCCACGTCCTCCAGGGCCGCCCGGGAGGTGCAGCCGCGGGCGAACACGTCGCTGATGAGTTCGTCGGTGGGTTCACCGGCGTCGGGGTCGGGGGCACACGCGTTCGGCATACCCCAAGGGTACATATGTCGTAAAACAACTAGTACTGTGTAAAAGTTAGTACTATCGCTTGGTAACCACAGATGACCTCCAGGAGAGATCATGACCGTCCACGCCGTCACCGGTGCCACCGGCCCCCTCGGCCGTCTCGTCATCGACGCGCTGCTCGCCGGGGGCGTCCCCGCCTCCGACGTCGTCGCCGTCGCCCGCACCCCCGCCAAGGCCGCCGACCTCGCCGCCAGGGGCGTCGTGGTACGCGAGGGCGACTACTCCCGGCCCGAGACGCTGCCCGCCGCGCTGCGGGGCGTCACCAACCTGCTGCTCATCTCGGGCAGCGAGGTCGGCCGGCGGGTGCCCCAGCACACGGCCGTGATCGAGGCCGCCAAGGCCGCCGGAGTCGCGCGCATCGCCTACACCAGCGTCCTGCGCGCCGACACCACCGAACTCTCCCTCGCCGCCGAGCACAGGGCCACCGAGATCGTGCTGCGCGAGTCCGGCGTCCCGTTCACCCTGCTGCGCAACGGCTGGTACACCGAGAACTACACCGGTCAACTCGGCCGGTACCTTGAGCGCGGCGAGATCCTCGGGGCCGCCGGCGACGGGCGGATCGCCGCCGCCACCCGGGCCGACTACGCCGCGGCCGCCGCCGCCGCACTGACCGGCGAGGGCCACCACAACGCCGTCTACGAGTTGGGCGGCACGCCGTTCACGCTGGCGGAACTCGCCGCGACGATCACCGAGGTGACCGGGACGAAGGTCGTGTACCGCGACGTCACGGTCCCCGAGTTGGCGGGCCTCCTCCGGTCCGCCGGCCTCGACGAGGGCACCGCCCACTTCGTCGCCGGCCTGGACGGGGCCATCGCGCGCGGCGACCTCGACACCTCCGGCGACGACCTCAGCCGCCTGATCGGCCGGCCCGGCACACCGCCGGCCGACGCGGTACGGGCCGCCATGTCCTGATCCGGGCGTGGGATCGGATCCCGTTCCGAATCACTCCTCCTCCCCGATCCCGGGTACTGTGATTGCCGGCGTCCGTCCGCGCCCAACCTCCGGCGACCCGCCCCAGCCGGGTCACCCCAGGAGGCAAAGGGAGGTCCACCTCTCGGCCGGGTCGTTGTGTCGTCGATCGTGCGCCCGCCGTACCGGTCGCTGGGGGACCCGCGGACGGGCCGCGGGAGATGACGATGACCAGGCAGTCCGACTTCAAACGGCGGGTGCGCGCCCGCATGGCCAAGACCCGCGAGTCGTACGCGACCGCCCGCAGCCAGATCCTCGCGGAACGGCCGGATGCTCCGCCCCCCGCCTGGATGAGGGCGGCGTTGCACGTGACCAACGGCGATGCCACGGATCTGCCCGGGACCGGGCTCGCCGAGCGCGTGCTGTACTGGCGCGACGTGCTGCACGAAGGGCCGGTGCCCGCGGTGGGGCCGCAGGAGCTTCGCCGGATCAGAGCCGCCTTCCTCCTTCAGGCGAACTGCGACGACAGGGCCGAGGCCGCCGGCATGTTCGCCGAGCGGGACCGCCTCCTGGCCGCCGGTCGCGACGGTGAGTACGTGCTGTGGTTCGAGGCGGACCTGTACGACCAGCTTCAGATCATCCAGATCCTCGCCGGCCTCGCCGACCTTGGGGTGCCGGCGCAGCGCGTCACGTTGATCTGTATCGGCGAGCACGCGGGTATCGCCCGTTTCGGTGGTCTCGGCCAGCTGACGGCCGCGCAGTTGCGCGAACTGCCCGCCACGAACGCGTGCATCCGGTTGACCCCCGCCGCGCTGGAGCTCGCCGCCCATGCCTGGGCCGCCTTCCGCGCGCCGACTCCGGACGGTCTGCGCGCCGTCGCCGATGCCCGCTCCGGCGAGCTCCGGTTTCTGGGCGAGGCGTTCGACCGGCTCAGCCGGGAGTACCCGGCCACCCGCGACGGACTGTCTCTCACCGAGCGGCGGATCCTGGCCGCGGTCGCCGATGGCGCGCCCGACGCCGAGACGGCGTTCGTTCGTGCCGGGGCGCGGGAGACGCGTCCGTACCTCGGAGACACCTGGTGCTTCGCGATGATGGACCGGATGGCGCGCGCGTCCGTCCCGCTGCTCGACGCCGAGCGGGCGGACCGTCCGGTCGGTCGCGGGACCGGCCTGCGCCTGACCGACACCGGAGCACGGGTGCTCGCCGGTGTGGCGGACCACGTGACGCTCAACGGCGTCGACCGGTGGATCGGCGGGGTGCACCTGCACGGGCGTCACGCGCCCTGGCGCTGGGACGACGGGACCGAAACCATCGTCCACGCGACCGGTTGACAACGTTGTCAGTACGCCGCGCATAGGCGATGATCGAGTCGTGACAGAGAGTGTGCGAGGCCGTCCCACCATGAAGGACGTCGCGGAGGCGGCCGGGGTGGCGCTGAAGACCGTCTCCCGGGTCGTCAACGAGGAGCCGGGCGTCAATCCCGCCACGGCCGGACGGGTCACGGCCGCCATCGAGCGGCTCGGCTACCGGCGCAACGAGAGCGCCCGCGTGCTGCGCCGGGGCAGGACCGCGACCATCGGCCTGGTCATCGAGGACGTGGCCGACCCTTTCTACTCGGGGCTCAGCCGCGCGGTCGAGGACGTGGCGCTCCGGCACGGCTCGCTGGTACTCAGCGGCTCCTCGGGGGAGGACGCCCGGCGCGAGCGGGAACTGATCCTCGCCTTCTGCTCGCGCCGGGTCGACGGCCTGGTCATCGTGCCCGCCGGGACCGACCACGACTACCTGCGGCCCGAACTCGACGCGGGCATCGCCGCCGTCTTCGCCGACCGGCCGGGCGGGCTGGACGCCGACACCGTGCTGTGCGACAACGCGGGCGGCGCGCGCGCGGGGGTGAGCCACCTGATCCGGCACGGTCACCGCCGCATCGCCTTCATCGGCGACAGCGCGTCCATCTTCACCGCCGGCGAGCGCCTGCACGGCTACCGCCGCGCCCTTGAGGAGGCGGGCCTGCCCTTCGACCCGTCACTGGTCGCGACCGGCCCGGCCGAGCAGGCGGGTCCCGCGCTGGACCGGATGCTCTCCGATGACGCCCCGCCCACCGCGGTGTTCACCGGCAACGGCCGGATCACCGTGGCCGTGCTGCGTACCGGGCACCGTCCGGCCCTGGTGGGCTTCGACGACTTCGAGCTGGCCGACCTGCTGGTCCCCGGCGTCACCGTGGTGGCCCAGGACCCGGTGCGGCTCGGCAGGACCGCAGCCGAGCTGCTGTTCCGCCGTCTGTCGGGCGACCACGGCACTCCCGAGCGGGTCGAGCTGCCGACCCGGCTCATCCCCCGGGGCTCGGGGGAGCTTCCCGCCTAGGACCAGTGCGCGGGGCGGGTGAGCCCGGCGGGCAGCGTGGTCGCGGTGTCTCCCCTGGCCGCGTTGACCTGGGCCTGGGTGAGGAAGATGCTCCCGGTGAGGTCGGCGCCGCGCAGGTCGGCGTCACGGAGGTCCACCCCGATGAGGTCGGCCGTACGCAGGTCGGCGTTCCGCAGGTCGGCCGCGATGAGGTAGGCCCCGCGCAGGTTGGCCCCGCGCAGATTGGCGCCCTTGAGCCTGGCCCCGATCAGATCTGCTCCCCGGTGGTTCTTCTTGCGGCCGGGCACCTCGGCCCGTACCAGCTCGCTGGCGCGGAGCAGCAGGGCGTTGACACCCTGACGGACCGTCGCCACGTCCGTTTCCACCAGCGCCTCGGCACTGCCACGGGTGAGGCGCTCGGTGTCGTCCAGTGCGCGGCGGAGATCATCGTGGATGGGGCGGGCCTGCGGCAACGCCAGTGCCTCGGTCAGGTACCAGAGCAGCTCGTGGAGCTGCCGCATGACGGGAAACACCTCGAACATCCGCCCGGCGGTGCCCGGAGCCCGCCGCCAGTCCTGCCCGCCGAAGGTGACCTGGGAGACCTGCTGCCCCGCGCCGAAGCAGTCGAAGACCGTGCAGCCGGGAAAGCCCCGCTCGCGGAGGTTCGCGTGGATGCCGCAGCGGAAGTCCGCCCGCAGGTTCACACACGGCTTCCCCGCGGCCTTGTCGACCGCGAAGTCGGCCGAGGCGGCGAAGGGCAGCGCGACACAGCACAGCCCGAAGCAGTTCGCACAGTCGGCCCGCAGGCCGGGGCGGTCTCCGCCCGCCAGAGGGACTTCGTGCTTCTGGGACAACGTAGGTGATCTCCTAGCGCTCGGTGAGATGTTCTCCATTCTCTCCGACCGTACAAGGAGGCCCGGTCAGGAGGGCTCCGGCCGCAGGGAGCGGTGCAGGGCGAGTGAGCAGCAGACGGTCGCGGCCCCCGCCAGGACGATCGCCATGTGCGGGGAGGTCAGTTCGGCGGCCACGCCCACCAGAACCCCGCCGAGCGCCTGTCCGGACATCATTCCCGCCGAGGCCAGGCCGAACGCCTGCCCCCTGACCGGCTCGGGCACCGCCTCCACGAACCACCGCTGCAACCCGAGTTCGTAGGAGGTCGACGCCACCGTGGCGAGCAGCACGAGCAGCGCGGCTCCCCCGAGCCCCGGTTGGAAGGCGAACACCAGCAGCGGCAGGCCCGAGGCCACCGCCATGGGAAACGCCAGCCGTTCCCGGCCGGAGGGCGAGACCAGCCGGCCGACGACGAAGCTCCCCGCCGCCAGGCCCACGGAGGCCGCGGCGAGCGCGTACCCGGCGGTGCTGCCCAGATAGGGGACCAGCATCGCCTCGCCGCCCGCCACGAACGTCACCGGCAGCCACTGCGCGAGAAGCAGGCCGCGTATCCGCGCGTCCGCCAGCAGCACCCGGTTGACCCGCAGGGTCTCCCAGACGGCACCTCTGCCTCTGGCCTGCTCGGTGCGCACCTCCCCGCCTTCCGCCTCACCCGCCGGGAGACCTCCGTCCTCCGTACGCTCACCGGGCGGGCCGGCCTCCGCGCCCCTGGCCGGAAAGTCGGGCAGGCCGAAGCGGAGCACCACGGCGGCCAGCGCGGACAGCGCGGCGGTGGCGGCCAGCGCCCCCGAGGGTCCGGTCGCGGCGAGGATGCCGCCGCCCACGGCCAGCCCGCCGATCTGCGCGCCCGCCGCCGTCACGGTCAGCACGGACCTGCCCAGCACGAACGCGTCACCCGGCAGCAGGTCGGGCAGCAGGGCTATCCGCGCGGCCCCGAAGACCGGTGAGAACAGGCCGGTGACCAGGACCAGGGCGAGCATCGCCCAGACGGACAGCCCGGCGAAGGCGATCAGCAGGCAGGTCACCACCCGCACCAGTTCCCCCGCGATCATCAGCGCGCGCGGCCGGATCCGGTCGGCCAGCGAGAGCAGGAAGGTGGCGCCGACGGCGTAGGGCAGGAACCCCAGCATGTACGCCGCCGCCGACAGCCCGGGCGAGCCGGTCCGCGCGTAGACCAGCGCCGACAGGGCCAGCATCTTGACCTGGTCACCGGCCACCAGAAGGGTGAAACTTCCGAACAGGACACGGAACTCACCGCTCGCGAAGACCTCCGTGTAGGTCGCGCCGCGTTCTTGTGTGGTCATGGGGACGATGCTGGGCGAGCGTTCGGACGGCTGGCTAATCTTTCGGGTATATCCGAAAGGTCGCTCAGTGGTCTATCGCATCGAGGTCACCCCGCACGACATCATGGCCAGCAGGTTCGCCATCTCCCCGCTCATCGTGACCAAGCACGCCCTCTGGGTCCTGTCCGGGGCCAGGGGCTCCGGACAGTGGCGGTCGTGGGCGGACCGGATGCGGGAGCCGTACGAGAGACTGCTGCGCACGCAGCCGGGACTGGCCCCTTTGGTGGCGCTCTTCCGCGAGCGACACTACAACGCCGACTTCCCCGCACCGCCGCCGACCGGAGTGGACACCCCGTTCGAGGCGGAGCTCGCGGTGGTACGGGCCACTCCGGCGGCGCAGGCGCACGACGAGATCGCGAGGAACCTGGAGGGGATGCCGCGTCCCCCCGCGCCCGTCAGGGAGGTGCTGTTCTCCTCCGATGTCGTACGGCTCTTCGCCGAGGCGCTCCAGGCGACGTGGGGTGAGATCGTCTCCCCGGCGTGGCCGCGCTTCCACGCGATCCTGGAGCGGGACGTGATCCAGCGGGCGGGCCGCCTGGCGACCTACGGCTGGGCGGCGGCGCTCGACGACCTCACCCCGCGGATCCGGTGGGATCCCGACGGTGTCATCGAGGTGCTGGCCGGGGACGCGGACGAGACCCACCGGCTCAACGGGCGCGGGCTGCTCTTCGTGCCGACCGTTTTCCCCATCAAGATGGGCTCCTACCTGGAGGACGACTGGCCGTACGCGATCAGCTATCCGGCTCGGGGCACCGGCATCCCGCCCGAGAGGGCGGACGGCCTGGCCCACCTGATCGGCAGGACCAGGACCCGCCTGCTGCTGGAGCTCGCGACCCCGGCCACCACCACCCAGCTCGTCACCCAGCTGGGCCTCGGCCTCGGCACCGTGGGCGGCCACATCTCCGCCCTGCGCAAGGCGGGCCTCATCACCGGCAACCGCATCGGCCGCACCATCCTCTACCACCGCACCCCCCTGGGCGACTCCCTGGTCAACCGCTCACCGGCCCTCGACGCCTCTCGGTGAGGCCGTTCAGCGACATCCCGATCAGTCGGGAAGGTCGGGACGGCTGACGGGCGTTCGGGAATCGTTCATGGAGGTCGGGTGAGGGATGCCGCCTGTGCTGGTCAATGTCCTTGGTGGCCTGCGGCGCGTAGGCGGGTGGCGATGCCGTCCAGGCCGCAGGGGTCGGCCCAGCGGGAGGCCGGGTTGATCTCCTCCATGCCGCCGATGACCGTCAGGCCCCGGCCGAGGAGCACGCCCTGCGGGTGGGCCGAGTAGATCGGCGTTCCGGCCGGGAGCGCGGCGCGGTCCTTGATGACGGTTCCCTCGCGGACGTCCGGATAGACGAACAGCATGACCCGGCTACCCCGGGGCACCGCCCGCCGGAAGTCGGCCACCGAGTTGACCGGGGTCTGGTTCCTCCATATACCGCCCTGGAAGAACTTCACGTGGACCAGACGGGCGGCCGGCCCCTTGAACCGCTCGGTCACCCGCACCGGCATCAGCAAGTAGTGCGTGCGGTCACCGGGGATCCCCTCCTCGACGATCTGTCCCGGCAGGAAGTCCTCGACGGTGCCCGCGACGACCAGCGGGGTCTTCTCCGCGAGTTCCTCCGGGGAGTTGAGCGGGTCGTAGTCGAAGGCCGTCTGCCGGAGCAGCCTGACATTCAGCTTCCTGGTGGGCGCCGGAGCACACGCGGATTCGGGTGTCGGGTCCGTCGAGGCCGGGGACGGCGGTGGAGTCGCCGAGGCTTTGAGGACCTCCGGCGCCTCCCGCGCGGAGGGTGCGGACGCCGTTGCCGGGATATCCGGGGTTCGGGCCATGGTCGCGGGGGCGCCGCAGGCGGTCAGCGCGCCAAGAAGCAGCAGGACCGGCAGTCTCATGATCGTGAGACGTTGCCGGGATCCATTCGGTTCAGCCGTTCAGGGGCTCGCATCGGAGTCTTCAAGAGGACGGGCGAACGGCTTCGACGTAGTACAGCAGCGGCTTCACCCTGCCGGTGGCCCTGACCTGAAAACCGGCGCCGGGCACCAGTTCGGCGAGCAGCTCCGGCATGCCGGGCCGCATGGCCGGCCCGACCAGGACGCCGACGAGGTGGGCGGCGACGGGGTTGGCCGGCGGGTGGAACTCGGCGATCAGCAACCGACCGCCAGGCCGCAGGACCCGGAACATCTCCTGGATGGCAGTGCCCCGGGCGGAGGAGGGCATGTGGTGGATCGCGACGGTTGACACCAGGACATCGAACGAGGCCTCGGGAAAGGGGAGAGCCTGCCCCTCGCCCACCCGGTAGGAGCAGTTGTGAGGTGCGCGCTCGCGGGCATGGTCGAGCATCGATGCCGACGGGTCGATACCGGTCACCTGCCCGGCGGGGCCCGCGATAGGGGCGAGTAGCCGGGTCAGGTAACCCGTGCCGCAGCCGACGTCCAGGATCCGCTCCCCTGGCCGGATGCCCGTCAGCGCGGCCAGGTGGGAGAAGACCCGGCGGCGGCGCCCGGCGAAGCCGATCTCGGCCAGGACCTCGTAGGCGCGCGGGTAGTTGATCACACCGCCCCCGTCGCCGTGCTTCGAATGGTCGTGCAGGGATTTTCCGATACCCATGGTGCTTCCCCTTTTTCCGCATAGGTTGTTTGGTTATGAATGGTCAGTTCATCAACGTGAAGTGGTCAACAATCAGATTCACCAGGCCGTGCTGAACCGAACGGGAGCGGGAAAAGTGTTCGGAGCCCAGGAGCGGGAGAGCACGGACCGGCGGGTGCGACGGACCCGCAGGCTCATCCGGCAGGCACTGGTGGAACTGATTCTGAGCAAGGGCTACGAGGCGGTGACGGTCACCGACATCATCAACCGCGCCGATGTCGGCCGCTCGACCTTCTACGCGCATTTCACCGACAAGCAGGAGGTGCTCTTCAGTAGCCTTGACGAGCTCTCCGAGCTGCTGCGTTTCACTCCCGGATATCGCTCGGAGACCCTGTTCTCATTCAGCCTGCCGATTTTCGAACATCTCCAGGAGCAGCGCCGGCTGGCTCAGGCGCTGCTCGGCCGGCGCGGGAGCATCGCCGTGGGCACGCGCGGAGAACAGATCATGGCCGCCGTCGTCCGCGACGAGCTGCTGGCCGCGCTTCCCGGGAAAGCCACCCCGCCGGCCTCGCTCGACATGATGGTGACCTGCGTCACCGGCGCGTTCATGGCCCTGCTGCGCAGGTGGGCCGACGGCGAGCTGACCGGCACACCCGCCGAGATGGACGCGGCGTTCCGCGCCGTGGTGCTGCCCGGTCTGGAAGCGGTGCTCGCCGCGGCCGCGACTACCGAAGCTCCGGCTCACCCCAGGATGTGACGTTCACCTCGTCGCCCAGAGCCAGCTTGCCGGGGCGTACGACGGAGAGTTTCACCCCGAACGCGACCCCGCCCTCGGGTGCGCGGCGGTAGGTGGCCAGCGTGCGCAGCGGCTCCGGGCCCGCTCTGGTGCCGCTGTCCTGGTCGACCATCGTGACCGCGCATCGGATGGCGAGCTTGGCGTAACCGAGTTCGGTGTCGCCGACGAGCATCCGCCGGGCCCCGTCCTCCCAATGCGGTCGCGTCCCTCCGCCGATCACGACGTTGGGGCGGAACCGGGCCATCGGCAGCGGGACGCCGCCCCCTTCGGTGAGCCGCCGGTTGAGCAGGGCGAGGGTGGCCTCGGAGACGAGATGCACCGGGCTGCTGTCCGCGTAGCCGGACGTGCCGGGTATCCAGCCGTCGGTCACCCGGCGGTGCTCCGGCGGCACCCGCACGAGCCTGCTCGGCGCGCCCAGCACCTCCGACAACCACTCGGCCGCGGCCCGGCCCTGGTCGATCCCCTGGTACGGCGTGCCGAACAGCTCCACCTCGCGCCTGGCGGAGAGCAGGTCCACCTGGACGGTCAGCGCGTCGAAACCCGGCAGCCGGAGCGTGAGCCGATCCCCGTCCGCGCTGACCTCGGGACTGATGGCGGCAAGCCGCGGATCGCGCCGCTGGCTGCGGAACACACCGTTGTCGCCGACCACCATGAAGGTGCGGTCGTGTGCCAGGCCCGCCTCCGTCAGCAGCGTCTCGGTCATCGAGACGCCGGCGCACCCCTTGACGGGATAGCAGACCAGTTCGGTGACAACGGCGGCCGCTCTGCCATCCGGCGACGCACCAGCCCGTGAGACAGAGAGCATGACCTGCACGCTAAAGACCGAATAGCCCACACACCAGCAAAAGAGGCGATATTTAACACAAAATCGTCAAGATATCAGCCCTTCAATGCTCCGGCCATCAGGCCGCGCATGAAGAAGCGGCCAAGGAGGACGTAGATGATCATTGTGGGGATGGAGGCGAGCAGGGCCGCGGCCATCTGCTGGCTGTAGGGGACGGTCTGGGCTCCGGCGATGTTGTTGAGCATGACCGTGGTGGGCCAGCTCTGCGGACCGGTCAGGAAGACGGCGAACAGGAAGTCGTTCCACATCGAGGTGAACTGCCAGATGATCACGACCGCGAAGGCGGGTCCCGAGACGGGCAGCACCACCGACCAGTAGGTCCGCAGCATCCCCGCGCCGTCCACCCTGGACGCCTCGATCAGCTCGTCGGGGATGGTGACGTAGTAGTTGCGGAAGATCAGGGTGCAGATCGGGATGCCGTAGACCACGTGCGCCAGCAGCAGCCCGGGGATCGCGCCGTAGAAGACACCCGGTACCCCGGTGACCGCCAGGGTGACCTCGTTGAGCTTCACCAGCAGTTGCACCAGCGGGATCATGACGCCCTGGTACGGGATGAACATGCCGAACAGGAACAGCGTGAACAGCACATCGGAGCCGGGGAAGCGCCACTTCGACAGCACGTAGCCGTTCATCGAGCCGAGCACCGCCGAGATCAGCGAGCCGGGCACGGCCAGCAGCACGCTGTTCCAGATGCCGGGTGCGAGCTTCTCCCAGGCCACCCGCCACGGCTCGGCCGTCCACACCTCGGGCAGCGCCCAGGCCCGGCCGGGATCGGCCTCGGTCAGCGGCTTGAAGCTGGTGACCAGCAGCACGTAGATCGGGATCAGGAAGACGAGCAGGAAGGCGACCAGCAGCGTCAGCCGTACGCCGCGCGACAGCCGCGCCCGCCGCCTGGCCCGCCCGCCGGCGGCACCGGGGCTCCCACCCCGTACGGGACTGGCGGGGGAACCGGTCACGGTGGTCGTCATGCGCGTCGCTCCCTGCGAAGTGTCCAGGGCGGGCAGGGGACGGCGTCCCTGGGATCCGCGCCCCCTGTAGGGATAGAGGTCATGAGCGCCGCTCCCTGCGGAGGGTCCAGACGAGGTAGGGGATGACGAAGACGCTGACCGCGAGCACGATGTACGACGCGATGGTGGCGCCCTTGGCCGGATCGTGGGAGTCGAAGACCGCGACCCACATGAAGACGGCGGGCACGTCGGTGATGATCTGCTTGCCGGAGACCGCGACGATCAGGTCGAAGACCTTGAGCGAGATGTGGCCGAGGATGATCAGGGCGGAGAGGGTGACCGGGCGGAGCATCGGCAGCACGATGTGCCGGTAGACCTGCCACTCGCCGCACCCGTCGACCCGGGCCGCCTCCCGGAGGTCTTCGGGGACCCCCCGGAACCCCGCCAGGAACAACGCCATCACATATCCCGACATTTGCCATATCGCCGGAATGGCCATGGCGGCCATCCCCCAGTCGGGATCGCGGAACCACTGCCACTGCAGGAACTCCAGCCCGAGGCTGTCGAACAGCCGGTTCAGCCCGACCGCCCGCTCGCCCTGACCGGAGTTCATCAGCCAGCGCCAGACCACCCCGGTCGCCACGAAGGAGATCGCCATCGGGAACAGGTAGACCGCCCGGAAGGTCCCCTCGCCCCTGATCCCCTTCTCCATCAGGAACGCCAGCAGCCAGCCGAGCAGCAGCGCCCCGAACACGAAGACCACGGTGAAGACGACGGCGTGGTTGACCGAGATGCCCCAGCGCTTCTGGTCCCAGAGGGTGAAGAAGTTCTCCAGGCCGACGAAACTCCCCTCGGACACCTCGTCGTGCTTGTCGGTCATCGCCAACTGGAAGTTCCAGCCGAGCATGCCGTAGACGAAGACCGCGATCGCGATGATCGACGGTGTGACCAGCAGCAGCCCCGGCAGCCATCTGCGTACCCGTGTCACGGCCACCCTTTCTGAGAGGTACGGCCCGCACGGGAGCGGGCCGTACCGAAGATCAACCGAAGATCACTGACCGGAGTTCTTGGCGGCCTCGGCCAGCGCCTTCTGCAGCGCGGCCACGTCCTTGTCTCCGTGGAACAGGCCGACCGCCTCGTTGATCGCGACGCGCCAGGCGTCGTTCACCACCACGCCGTGCTGGATGGAGCCGGCGAGCTTGTCGCCGCCCCAGTCCTTCAGCGCGTCCGCGAGGTAGTCGGTGTAGAGGGCGGTGTCGGCGTCCTTGCGTGCCGGGATGGAGCCCTTCTTCGGGTTGAAGGCGTCCTGGCCCTCCTTGCTCGCGGCCACCTTCAGCCAGGCCACCGCCCCGTCGCGGTTCGGCGCGCCCTTGGGCAGGGTGAAGCTGTCGGAGAGCCACATGAACGTGCCGCCGGTGCCCGGCGAGGGCGCCCAGTCGAAGTCGGTCTTGGAGGTCTTGCCCAGGCCACCGTCCGGCGGGTTGTGGAAGTAGCCGTACGCCCAGTCGCCCATGATGTTGAACGCGGCCTCGCCGTCGGCCACCTGCTTGGCCGCGGGCTGCCAGTCGTCGGCCGGGTCACCGGCGTAGGACAGGATCGTCTTGAAGTCGTCGAGCGCCTTGGTCATCGCCGGGCCCGACCAGTCGGAGCCCGCGGTCCAGAGCCGGTTGTAGGCGTCGGTGCCGAGCGAGCCGAGCAGCACGCTCTCCAGCAGGTGGACCATGGTCCACTCCGAGCCGATCGAAAGCGGGATCTTGCCCTTCTGCTTGACCTTCTCCAGCGCGGCGACGAAGTCGGGGATCGTCTTCGGCACCTCGGTGACGCCCGCCTCCTTCAGCACCGCCGGGTTGAACCACATCACGTTGGAGCGGTGGATGTTGACCGGCACCGAGTAGACCTGGCCCTCGACGCTGATCTGGTCGATCAACTGCTGGGGGAAGACGTCCTTCAGCTTGAGCTCGTCGTAGAGGAAGTTGAGCGGTTCGAGCTGCCCGGCCTTGATGTAGCCCTGGAGTTCGGCGCCCGCGTGCCCCTGGAAGGTGTCCGGCGGAGTCTGGGCCTGCAGCTTGGTGGTCAGCAGGGCTCGCGCCTTGTCCCCGGACCCGCCCGCCACGGCCGCGTCGAAGAACTCAAGCCCGGCGTTCTGCTTCTCGAAGATCTCCTTCATGGCCTTCAGGCCGTCGGCCTCGCCGGGTCCCGTCCACCAGGAGAAGACCTCGACCTTCTTCTTCGCGTCGGCCTGCGGGCTCTGCGTGGCACCGTCACCGCCGCCGTCACCACAGGCGGTCAGGGCGAGCAGGCCCGCCACGGTGACCGCGACGGCTGCCATCCACTGTCGTCGCACAGCTCTCCGTCCCTTCGGGGTTTGGGGTGCACAGAATCCCCGAAAATATGACAACGTTGTCAGTACGGCAATCAAGCCACTCCACACCAAGCGCCGTCAAGGTCGCGCGGATAACAGCTCAATATCCCGGGATATGAGCGCCGGACGACACTCTCCGGTGACGGCGAACCGGTCGGCCGCACGGCGGTGCGGAACCGCGGCGCACCGGACGATGGGGACGGGAAAAGGATGGCTGTAAGGACCGGCGGGCGGGGCTCAGACGCGCTGGACCGCGCCGTCGGAGAGCGCGACGACGGTGACGCCGAAGTCATGGATGGTCGCCGCCAGGTCCTCGGACGACAGGCCCGGGGCCACGACGACCAGGGAGCCGCGCATCAACGCCAGCCCGATCAGGGTGGTCAGGGCCAGGCTGCACCTCAGTGGCCAGGTCACCAGGAGGACGTCGGACTTCCCCAGCTCGGTGCCCCTGTCGAGCAGGCTCATCCTCGTGATCAGGTCCTGGTGGGTGAGCACCCCTCCGTCCTCGATCAGCAGGGCGGGCTGCACCGCGGGGTCGAGGAAGGGCAGCGGGACGGGCTCCAGGAGCAACAGGTCGGCGAAGTCGACGGTGTCGCGGGCCTGACCGAACGCGATCACCTGCCGGACCCGCGAGTCCTCCACGGCCCGCAACGAGGCGTCCGCCAGGCGCGGAGTGGTGATGAGCAGCCGTGCCTCCCACTCGGCCAGCAGGTCCGCCATCTCCGCACACCCCGAGGTGATCGGCGCCGCCACCCCTCCGGCCGCGATGACCGTGTGCACCGCCAACGTCTGGGCCACCGCGCTGTCCACGTGGATTCCGGCCACCTGACGCCGCCGTGCCCCCCGCCGCACCAGGCCCGAGGCTCCTCGGGTCACCTCCGCGGCCAGCCTGCGGTAGCCGTACACCAGGCCGGCGCCGAGGTCGATCAGTGCCGGCCGATCACCTCGTCCGTGCGCGTAGCCGAACACCGCCTCGGTGAGTGTGCAGCTGGTGGACGGCGAGGTGGGTCTCATTCCGATGAGGGTAGGGTCGGCCTGTCCACAGGGGCATCGACAGATGTATGTAGATGGCTGTGTATTCGGCCCCTTGACGTCCTCCCATGTCTCGAAAACCGGGGATTCCAGCACCCGACCCGCCGGTCGGGTCCGCCGGTTCGCGATTCACCGACCCGCGCGAACACCGACACACCCCGCCGCGTTCATGGCCGGGGCTGGTCGACGCGGTGCTTCGAGGCGCATCGCCGCGCCGCAAGCCCCCTCTTCAGAAGGGGGTTGTCGACGGAACCCCCCGACCCCGCCGAGTCGCACCCGCACGACAAGCAATGCTTCCTCCCCCAAGACGGGGCGTCCGCCCCAGACGTTCAGCGACCCCTCTGAGCCACGCCCCCCGAAATCAGACCCCTGAGCGGTCCCCCACAACGGAAGGCGGGCTCGAGCCCTGCGCGACTCGAGCCCGCTGCCGCGTGCGGCCCTTGGCTTCGGCCCCCACCCCTCCGAGGGGGCCTCGCCGTCTACCGGGACACGCGACGTCCGCGACGTGCTCGACCGAGACGCCCGGGATGGTGTGGACCTGCCGTTCCGGACCGGAACTGTGGCCGGCACGGTGCGGAAGGCTGGACGTCATCGGTCGAACACCAGGAAAACGTACGGCGAGCGGCGGTCCCGGCACATACTCCGGACTGGGTATCCCGAGATGTATCTTCACACCCGCACATGTGTAGCCCGGGTGTGTAGAGCCCGAGCGGTCGACCCGGTGACCGCTCCCGGCCCGCCTGTCAGGAACGATTCTGCTCGACGACCCAGGTGGCGACCTGAGTGCGCGAGGAGAAGCCGAGCTTGGCCAGGATGTTGGCGACGTGCCTGGCCGCGGTGGCGGGACTGATCACCAGCTCGTCGGCGATGGCCCTGTTGCTCATTCCCCTGGCGATCAGTTCGGCGATCTCCGCCTCCCTGCAGGTGAGCGTGGTCAGCGGGGCGACGACCGGAGGCCTGCCGAGCAGCACCGGCGTCTCGCACGGCTCGTCGAGCTGAAGTGCGTAGCGGACCGCCTGCTCCTGGGACATCTCCTGGCCGTGCGCCCACAGCTGGGCGACCAGCGCGTCACCGAGGCGTACCCGGGCGGGCTGGAGCAGTTCCTCCATCCGTGCCCCGAACCCGGGCGGCAGCACGGCCCCGCTCATCGCGCTCCTGATCGCGGCGGAGGCTCCGGCCAGGCGCACCGCCCTGCGGTCGTCCTCCTCGGCGAGGGCGAGCTGGGCGAGCGTCTCGATCCGGCGGGCCACGCCGAGCCGCTGGCCGGTCCCGATGCAGAGCCGCAGGCTCTCGATCAGCCTGGCCCGCGCGGTGACGAGGTCCCCCTGGGCCAGGGCGATCCGGCCCAGACCTGACAGGCAGGTGATGGACTGCCAGTGAGCGGTGATGTCCTGGAGCATGTCGAGGGCGCGCTCGTAGTGGGCGCGGGCCTCCGCCAGGTCGCCGCGGAGCCAGGCGACCTGGGCCAGACCGATGAGGGCCACCGGCGCGGCCCAGTGATTGTCCAGCTCGTGGGCGATGGCCAGCGCGGCCTCGAAGGAGCGCTGCGACTCCTTCGCCCTGCCCTCCGACAGGGCGAAAGTGCCCTCCATGGAGCGGATGACCGTTTCGTGCCACGGGTCGTCGACGGTGTGCACGGCCTCCAGCGCCTCGTCCAGCAGGGATCTGGCCCGTTCCGGGCGGCGCTGGTAGATCGCCACCCAGGCGAGGATGGCCAGCGCGCCGCTGAGCGGTCCGGGCAGGCCCGTCTCACGGCACAGCTCGACCGCCGCGGTGCAGGCGATCTGCGCGGTGTCCGGATCGCCCTGCCCGAAGGCCACCTGCCCGCGCAGCGCGAGGGCGTCGCCACGCACGTACGGCGCCAGTTCGTCCGGGGCGGTGTCGAGCAGGCGGTCCAGCCACTTGTCGGTCGGGGTGAACCTTCCCCCGGCGATGATCGGCCAGCGGAGCAGCACCAGGAGGCGGAGCGCGCTCTCCGGGTCGCTCGCGGCCTCGACCGACCAGCGCACCGCCGCCCAGACGTTGGCCTGGAGCTCGTCCAGCATGACCAGCATCGGGCAGATCTCGGCCCAGGTGGGCCGGGGCCGCCGGACTATCGTCTGGTGGATCCGGGCGGCGAGCTCGATCATGTGGTCGCGGTGCAGCCGCCGGAACTCGGGTTCCTCGCCGGAGGCTTCGAGCTGCTCCGCGGCGTACTCGCGGATCGTCTCCAGCATGCGGTAGCGCGTCTCGCCCGCGACCTCGGCGTCGGCCAGGACCAGCGACTTGTCGACCAGGTCGCAGAGCACCCCCAGGACGTCCTCGGCCCACAGGGCGTTGCCCGCGCAGACCTGCTCGGCCATGTCGAGCGTCCAGCCGCCGGTGAAGACCGCCAGCCGCCGCAGCAGGATCCGCTCGGGCTCGTTGAGCAGCTGGTAGCTCCAGTCGACCGTCGCCCTGAGCGTCCGCTGCCTGGCCGGGGCCGTTCTGTCGCCCGCCGACAGCAGCCGGAACCGGTCCCGGATCCTGGCGTTGATCTGCTCCACGGTCAGCACCCTGCACAGGGCGGCGGCGAGCTCGATGGCGAGCGGCATCCCGTCGAGCGCCTCGCAGAGCCCGGCGATGTCCGCCGCGTTCTGCTCGGTCATGGCGAAGCCCCGCGAGGCGGCGGTGGCGCGGTCGACGAAGAGTCGCACCGCCTCGCTGGCGCCGGCGTCGTGGCCCTCGCCCCTGGGCAGGCTGAGCGGCGGCACCCGCCACACGGTCTCCCCTGCCACCCGCAGGGGCTCGCGGCTGGTCGTGAGCACGCGAACGTCCGGGCAGACGGTGAGCACGGCGCGGCAGAACCTGGCGGACTCCTCGATGAGCGACTCGCAGTTGTCCATGACCAGCAGCAGCCGCCGTTCGCCGAGCGCGTCGATCAGGGTGTCGGCCAGCGCGCGGGACGGCTCGGCCTTGACCCCGAGCACGGCGGCCACCCGGGGCTCGATCAGGTCGCCCGGCACCGCGTCGGCCAGCTCGACCAGCCAGACACCGCCGGGGAACTCCTCCGCCAGCTGGGTCGCGACCCGGATCGCCAGCCTGCTCTTGCCGATGCCGCCCGCCCCGCAGAGGGTGACCACCCGGGCGACGCCCAGTAGGTCTGCGAGTTCTTCCACGTCGGCTTCACGCCCCACGAAGCCGTTGGGTTCGAGAGGCAGGTTGCCTCCGGTGAGGGAAGCATGTGCGGTTTCCTGGGTCATCGGCTCTTAAAGAGGTCGAGGGTAGAACCGTCACAGAAAGTGTGACATCAATTACCGAACCATGCCCAGTCTTAGGCCATTTCCGCCCCTCGGATCATCCCGTCCCCGGCCGCGGCCGCGCACACCGCCTCCGAGCGGCGACCCG
Source organism: Streptosporangium sp. NPDC049248 (assembly GCF_040678965.1). Classification (NCBI taxonomy): domain Bacteria; kingdom Bacillati; phylum Actinomycetota; class Actinomycetes; order Streptosporangiales; family Streptosporangiaceae; genus Streptosporangium; species Streptosporangium sp. NPDC049248. The sequence continues at coordinate 141,973 of NZ_JBFAQY010000003.1, read as the reverse complement.
TCGCGGACGGTGACGGTCCGCGCGCGAGGCGACGCCGACCGTAACCGGCCATTCGATGGCCATCGCCGGTGCGGCGGCTCACACTGCTCGCATGGCAGACTCTCCCCCCGATCCGGCCCCCGAGCTCGGCGAGCTCAGCCTCTCCGAGTGGTACGCGCACACCGACAAGATGGCGAAGGTCGGTTTCCTGACCATCGCCCGCAGGCTTCCCGCGCTGGTGTCGCAGGCCGTCAGGCTGGCGTGGCTGGCCAGTCCCCGCGACACCGCCGTCGCGATCACGCTGAACCTGCTCGGCGGAGCTTTCACCGCGTTCGGGCTGCTCGCCACGACCGGGGTGTTGTCGGCGCTGTTCGAGGCGGGCCCGACTCCCGAGCGAGTGCGGGCCGCCCTGCCGAGCCTGATCCTGGTGGGCGTGGCCGCGACCCTGCGTACCCTCACCCAGGCGGGCGCGGGCTGGGCTCAGTCACGGCTGGAGCCCCAGGTCGGCCGGATCGCCGAGGAGCGCCTGTACGGGCTGACCAGCCAGGTCGGCCTGGCGGCCTTCGACGACCCCGACTTCCACGACACGCTCCAGCGGGCCAGGGCACGCGGGGTGTCCATGGCGGACGAGGTGGTGGTCACGGCCATCAACGCGCTGACCGCGATCATCGGCATCGTCGCCGCGGCGGGCGTGCTGGGGGTGCTCCACCCGGTCCTGCTGCCGCTGCTGGTACTGGCGGTGCTGCCCGACGCCTGGGCGGCGGTCCGCTCCGCGCGCATGCGCTACACCACCATGTACGCGCTGATCCCCGCCCGCCGCCGGAAATGGATCATCGCGGAGCTGCTCGCGGAGCGCGAACCCGCCGCCGAGGTGCGCTCGTTCACCATGCGCGGCTTCCTGATGCGGATGTACGACGCGGTGGCCACCGCCGAGCAGACGGTCATGCTCGGCCTGGCCCGGCGGCAGGTGCTCGCGAAGGTCGTCGGCGAGGCGTTGGGCGGGGTCGGCACCGCCGTGGTCTACGTGGCCCTGGGTGTGCTGCTCGCGATGGGCGCGGTCCCGCTGGCGGTGGCGGGCACCGCCGTGCTGGCGATCCGCTCGGGCCAGACCTACCTGGCCAACCTGATGTACGCCACGAACCGCCTCTACGAGGAGGGGCTGTACTTCACCGACTTCCTCGACTTCTGCGCGGAGGCGGAGCGCAGGCTGCCCTCCGGGCGGCCGGCGCGGGCACCGGAGAGCTTCCAGCGGATCACCGCCGAGGACGTCGTCTTCACCTATCCGGGTTCCACCGTGCCCGCGCTCCAGGGACTCACGATAAACATCGACAGGGGCGAGGTGATCGCCCTCGTCGGGGAGAACGGCTCGGGCAAGACCACGCTGGCCAAACTCCTCTCCGGGCTGTACGAACCGGACGGCGGCCGGGTCAGCTGGGACGACGTCGATCTGGCCGAGGTCGATCCCGACGAGCTGCGCCACCGCATCGCGGTCATCGCCCAGGACCACACCCGCTGGCCGCTGACCGCCCGCTACAACATCAGCATGGGCACCGACAAGGGGGAGCCCGCGCTCGTCGCGGCGGCCGAGGTCGCGGGCGCCGACCAGGTGGTCGCCGAGCTGCCGCACGGTTACAGCACCCTGCTCGACCGGCGTTTCAAGGACGGCCAGGAGCTGTCCGGCGGCCAGTGGCAGCGGATCGCGGTGGCCCGCGGCTTCCACCGGGACGCCCCGTTGCTGATCTGCGACGAACCCACCGCGGCCCTGGACGCCCGCGCCGAGCACGCCCTGTTCGAACGTATCCGGCAGCACGCCGACGGTCGCACCGTCCTGCTGATCACCCACCGGCTGGCCAGCGTCCGCTACGCCGACCGGATCTACGTCCTGGACCACGGCAAGGTCGTCGAGCACGGCACCCACGACGAGCTCATGGGCCTCGACGGCCTGTACGCCGACCTCTACGGCCTCCAGGCCAGGGCCTATTCCGTCTAGTCTCCGTGACGGCTTTGGCCATGGGAGCCGCCACCCGCCACCCTCGACGACCTACTCCGCCTGACCGCCCAGAAACTCCGCCATGACGGCTTTGGCTATGGGAGCCGCCACCCGTCCCCCGGATCCGCCCCCCTCGACCAGGACCCCCACGGCGATCCGGGGGGAGACGGCCGGGGCGAAGCCGGTGAAGAGCGCGTGGGCCCTGCCCTTGGCGGTGTTCTCCGCGGTGCCGGTCTTGCCGGCCACCTTCACCCCCCGGATGGCCGCGGCGGAACCGGTGCTCCCCTTCCCGGTGGCGGCGACCATCATCACGGTGAGCCGTTCGGCCTCCTCCGCGCCGAGCACCCGGCGGTACGCCGACGGCTCGGCCTTGTCGATCATCGTGCCGTCGGCGAGACGTACGTCCTTCACGAGGTGGGGGCGCATCAGCGAGCCGTCGTTGGCCACCGCCGCCGCGATCATCGCGATCATGAGCGGGGTGGCCCGGACGTCGAACTGGCCAAGCGCCGACATCGCGGTCTGCGCGTCGTCCAGCACGGGAGGGTAGACGCTCCTGGCCACCGGCATGGGGACCTCCAGATCGTCCGTGTCGAATCCGAACGCCTCGGCCTGCTCGCGCAGCACGTCCTGGCCGAGGTCGACCCCGATCTTCGCGAAGGGGGTGTTGCACGAGAGCTTGAACGCCTGGAGCAGCGGCGGGTTGCCGTTGCCGCAGGTATCGCCGCCGAAGTTGCGCAGGTAGGTGCTGGTGCCGGGGAGGCGCAGGGACGCCGGGGCGCTGACCCGGGTGCCGAGGCCGTACCGCCCGGAGTGCAGGGCCGCCGCGCCGGTGACGACCTTGAAGGTGGACCCCGGCGGGTAGTTCCGCTGGATCGCCCGGTTCAGCAGCGGGTTCGCGGGGTCACCCCGCAGCCGCTTGTCCACCCTGTCCAGCCTGGCCGCGTCGAAGCTCGCGTACAGGTTGGGATCGTACGAGGGCAGCGAGACCATGGCCAGGATCGCGCCGGTGCGTGGGTCGATCGCGACGACGGCGCCGGGCTTTCCGGTGGCGCGCAGCCCGTCGTAGGCGGCCCGCTGGGCGCCGCGGTCGACGGTGAGCCGGAGCGTGGCGCCGCCGCGGGTGCCCCCGACCAGCCCGCGCACCTTCACCCGGGGGTCGCCTCCCGAGAGCAGGGCCTCCTCCGCCTGCTCGATGCCCGCGCCGCCGTGGAGCGAGAAGTGCCCGGTGATCGCCGCGTAGAGCGGGCCGTCTGGATAGAACCGCCGATACCGGTAGGTGGCGCCGCCGGCCTTCCGGCTGGTCGCGATGACCGTGCCGTCGTGGAGCAGGATCTGTCCCCTGGGGCTGTGAAAGCGGGCGATCATCGTCCGCTGGTTGCGCGGGTCCTCGTTGAGCCGCTCGGAGTCCAGCCCTTGGAGGTAGGTCACGTTGGCGAGGAGGGCGAACAGCATCCCGCCGCACATCAGGGCGACGTGCCGCAGCGGAATGTTGATCCGGCGTGCGCGCGGTGCGATCATGACCCCTCCCCGATACCGGTTTAACAGCCGGACCGAAAAGGGCACCTCGACCAGTGGCAAAGCCGCCGTACGGGTTCTAGCCGACCATAAGCCGCGAGAGTCCACGGCCATGGTCACCGGGTTCGACGGCGGGGCCGCAGCGACGACCTCGGCTGGAGCAGCCGGGGAGCCGGCGCGCTAGTCGACCACCGAGTGGTAGTAAGCGATCTTGTTCCGGATCGCCACCTGCCGCTCGCGCAGGTTGTCGACCTGTTCCTGCACCCGCTGGTCGTGGGCTTCGAGCAGCGCGATCCGCTCGCGGACCGTGTGGTCGCCCGCCCTGGTCATCTCCGCGAAGCGGAGCATCTCCGCGATCGGCATCCCGGTGTCGCGCAGGCAGCGGATCATGCCGAGCCAGCCGACGTCCTTCTGGGTGAACCTGCGCTGTCCGGCCGCGTTGCGGTCGATCGACTCAAGCAACCCGATCCGCTCGTAGTAGCGGAGCGTGTCGAGGCTGAAGCCGGTCTCCTCCACCACCTGTCCCGGTGTGTACACACTCACACCGGGCAGCATGCCACCTGGAGCCCACTCCAGGTCAAGCCCAAAAACTTCCCGGCGAAATCATCTTGACCTGGAGTCCACTCCAGCATTCAAGGTCATCTCCATGACACACCTTCCCCTCGCCCTGGGCACCATGTACTTCGGCACCCTCCTCGACGACAGGACCGCCTTCGCGATCCTCGACCGGTTCGTCGAGGCCGGCGGCACCCTGCTGGACACCTCGAACAACTACGCCTTCTGGAAGGAGGGGGCCACCGGCGACGAGAGCGAGCTGGCCCTCGGCCGCTGGCTGGCCGCCCGGGGCAACCGTGACCGGGTGATGCTGAGCACCAAGTGCGGCGCCCGGCCGACCGTCCCCGGCGCCCGGACCCTGGACTCCGCCGAGGGCCTGTCGGCCGCGACGATCGCCGCCGCCGCCGAGGGCAGCCTGCGGCGGCTGGGCACCGACCACGTCGACGTGTACTGGGCCCACGTCGAGGACCGCACCGTCCCTCTGGAGGAGACCCTGGGCGCCTTCGCCGAGCTGGTCGGAGCGGGCAAGGTCGGTGAGATCGGCGCGAGCAACGTGCGGGCCTGGAGCCTGGAGCGCGCCCGCGCCACCTCCCGGGCCACCGGCCGGCCGCTCTACACCCATGTGCAGCTCCGCCACACCTACCTGCACCCCCGGTACGGGACGCGGCTGCCCGAGGCGGGTCACACCCTGGTCGAGGACGACATGCTCGACTACCTGCGCGCCGAGCCCGGTCTGACCCTGTGGGCGTACAACGCGCTCATGGCCGGCTCCTACACCCGCGCGGACCGGCCGATGCAGGACGCCTACGAGCACCCGGGCACCACCCGCGGGCTCGCCGCGCTACGGGAGATCGCGGACGAGCTGGGCGCGACGGTCAACCAGGTGGTGCTGGCCTGGCTGACCGGCGGTGACGTCACGACGGTCCCGCTCGTCGGGGTGAGCTCGGTGGCCCAGCTGGAGGAGGTCCTGGGTGCCCTGGACGTCAAGCTCGACGACGAACACCGCGCCCGCCTGGACGCCGCCCGCTGAAAGGCCGCCGGGATCCCGCCCCCGGTCACGGGGCCCGGGGCCCCTCAAAGGGGGACCAGGCCGGGCCGTCACCGGTTGACCGGTGACGGCCCGGATCCAGGCACCACCTGATCGTCGGCGCAGGTGGCACCCCGCCGGTGGTGTCGGCGACCGGGTCGGCCCTCAGGAACGGGCCAGGGTGAAGCGCCCGCTCCCGTTCTTCTGGATCACTATCACGGCATGGGAGCCGGTCACGGTCGGTGTGATGGTGATGCGCTCGGCCATGCCCGGTCCCCGGGCGAAGGCGCCCTTCGCGTCCGCTCTCGGTCTCGCCCACTTGGACGCGCTGGGCGCCATTGTGAAGATGTCGAGATCCTGGCCGTCGAGGGGGGTGACGGTGAAACTCACCGGCTCGCCCGTCGTGAGGTCCGCGGTGCGGATCTCGACGATGTCGGCCGATTCCATGGACAGCTCGGTGGAGGTCGCCGGCGCGAGCGAGCCCTCCGACTCGGCGAACTCGACGAGGTAGGAATCGCTGTCGAGCGCGCTCGCGTTGTGGACCCGGGGGAAGTAGGTCTTCGGACCGGACGTGGCGTCGACGGCGACGAAGTCCGGCTTGTCGTTGCCGGTCTGCTTGCTCGAGATCCCGTTCGTGTGCGACCGATCCTTGAAGAGGCTCACGTGGACGTCTCGCGTGGGAGACTCGACCAGGAGCGCGGCCACCACCGACCAGGTGGGCCGTGCGGTGGTGAGGGAGTAGTCGCCGGACGGCACGGGCGGGCGGTTGAGCTCGACCCTGTCCAGCAGCGGTTCGAAGAACTCCGGATCGATGGTGTTCTGGTAGAAGGCGGCCAGCGCCTCCTGCTTTCCCGCCGGGGTCGATATCCCCGCCAGCAGGGCGTTCTTGAACTCGCTGACGGTGTTCGGCCTGCTCGCCGCGACGACGGAGGCGACCTTCTCCGGGCCTTCTGAGGAGAGGTCCCAGTAGATCTCGTTCCTTGGGTCACCGTCGGCGATGTCCATCAGCGCGCCGGCCACCCGGCCCTCGATGTCGGGTCCCGTCGCTCCTCCCCATTCGGGGGTGTCCCAGGTGGCGTTCTCCAGGTCGACCGACGCGTCCAGCGGCCCCCAGCGCCGGTGAGTCTCCCCGTAGGCCTGGACCGCCAGCCAGGTGGCCCACCCCTCCGTCCAGGCGCATCCCTCCGAGGTCACCTGGTTCATCCAGCGCAGGCCGCCGCACGAGGGGGCCGACGGGTACGCGTCGGCGTAGGCGTAGTCCATGATGAAGTGGCCGATCTCGTGGGCCACGGTCATCTTCGCGAGGTGATCCGTCGCGTTCATGATGATGTGGTCGGGCTCGGAGCAGCTCGAAACGCAGTTGTTGAAGACGGCGTACGGGACCGTGAAGTCGGGGGCCCATTTGATCGGTATCGAGCGGCAGGGTGAGGCGCCGGCGACCCAGCAGCCGCCCGGGTTCCCGATCCAGCCGGTGTACGCCTTCCACGCGGCGTGCGCGGCCGTGAAGATCCGGAACGTGCCCTCGTCCGTGCTGCCGGGCGCGGGGAGGTAGTCGACGATCTCTCTTTCGCCCTGCTCGACATCCGGGACGACGGGCGTCTGGAACGTGTAGAGGGCCCTGTTCCTCGGATCCTGGACCGACCAGTGGTCGTTGAAGGACAGACCCGTCACGTAGACGTCCTGACCACCGCTCTCGTCGCTGTCGTCTCCGTCGAAGCACAGCTCGTAGTCGCCCTGGTCATCGGTCTCGCCTCTGGCGAGCACGTCGTCACCCCCTTCCGCGTCCCGGTCCATGACGTGCAGCCTGAGCCGGGGAACGCCCTGGACGGTCCCTTCGACCGTCAGGTGCGCGACCGTGCCCTGCACGCAGGTGTCCGCCTTTGTCACGTCCACTGTCGCGTCCACCGTCGTGTCCACCGCCGCGAACGTCTCGGCGGGCGGAGGGGCGAGGGTCACGGTCGCGGGTCGCGCCATGCCGAAGAAGGACTTCTCCTGCCCGACGGTGACGTAGGCCAGCGCCTCGTTGCCCGGGCCGGGCCGCCCGTCCGTGACGTGGACGTTGACGGCGGCCGGGCCGGGCGCGGTGGCCGTCACCGTGCCGACGTAACGCGCCTGCTCGTTCTTCCGCATCGGGCCGGTACGGCTCGCACGGTCCAGGTGGCTGCGCCCGATCGTCGCGGGGCCCCGGCTCGTTCCCGAGGGCGGGCTCACCCAGCGCAGGTTCTCGGGCAGGTCCATCAGGACCCGCACGTTCGCCGCCTTCTCCTTCGAGGTGACCGTGACGCTCAGCGTGGCGGTCTGCCCCACGGCCGGTGCCCGGTCGAGGGTGGCGGTGACGGCGAAGCAGTCGCCGGGCACGCACCGCTTCGCGGCGGCGGGTCCGGTCTCCGCGTGGGCGATCGCCCCTCCGGCGGAGAGGCCGGTGGCCACGAGCACCACCGCCAGTAGTCGATGCAGCATTGACGAATCCTTTCTCAGCTCGCGCATGCCCACGGCGAATCGAAATGTCCAGGTGTGGATGGGTAGGCCGAGCCGCTGTCATTGGCCGGTATCGCCAGCTCCACGTACGCGGACGTACCGGGTGTGGTCGCGTCCGCCGCCGTACGGCCGGCGCCCGAACCCCACGCCACCTTGGCGAGGAAGTCCTGCATGGCCGGGGAGTGCTGGCGGACGATGTTGTGGCCGCCGTTGGCCGCGCCGCAGTGACTGAACAGGTTGTACGAGCCGTTCCAGTCGATCATCCTGTCCCCCGGGTTCGGCCCGTTGGCGGTGATGTCGCCCTGCAGCACGTCCCGGCCCGCTCCTCCGTACAGCCAGTCGACGCCCTGGTGATGCTGGTCGTCGCCACCCTGGGCGTCGGCCTTGTCGGTCAGCTTGAACCACAGGCACGGGTCCACGCTGGTGGTCGGCGTGTCGGCCGGCCAGCGCCCGGGGGCGCAGTTGCCCGGGTAGGAGCCCCGGGGGTTGTAGTCGAGCAGGTCCGAGCCGAGCACGGCCGGCTCCGTTCCCCCTGCGCCACCGAACACGTGGTCGACCATCCGATCGCCGGTGCCCCTGGCGCCCGGATCGAACGTCCCGTCGGAGCTCAGGCAGTCCGGGGTCGCCGCGTCCAGGACGGGGTCGCAGCCCTTGCCGCCCCACAGCACGTCCGCGCCGCCGCCGCCGAAGACCTCGTCGCCGCCGCTGTCTCCGTTGGCCAGGTCGTCGCCGTACCCGGCGTGCAGGCTGTCACGGCCGGGACCGCCTCGCATGGTGTCGTCGCCACCCGAGGTGAGGCCGTCGTGCGGCATGGCCGGATCGGTGGGCGCGCCGACCCAGACATCGCCGTCGGCGTCGTGCAGCAGATCGGCCCGCCGGTCGTAGGTGCCCTCGCGGAAACCGGTGTAGCTCTCCTTGGGCGGCGACTTGAGGCTGACCGTGAAGCTCAGCCGTCGCGCGTCCCCCGCGTCGACGCGTTCGTTCACGACACCGCCCCGGTCGCCGAGCATGGCGTCCTCGCCCGCGCCGCCGTCCATCTCGTCGTCGCCGAGTTCGCCGAACAGGTCGTCGTTCCCCGCGCCGCCGAAGATCCGGTCGTCGCCGTCCTGACCCCACAGTCCGTCGTCGCCGTCGTCGCCGTACATCCGGTCCGCGCCGAACGCGCCCGCGGGTTCACACGTCCGCTGCGCCTCGGTGCAGAACCGGGTGGCGGAGCCGGGCAGGTCCGGGTCGTGGGTGCGGCCGCGTGTGGCGTTCGCCGGCACCTGGCCCGCGGGGTACCGCTCGGTGTAGACCCGCTCCGCCGTCCCGGTCAGGGTGCGGACGAGTGAGCCGTTGTCACCGAGCAGCACGTCGTCCGCGCCGCCGCCCTCGATCGCGTCGTCACCGTCCGGCGCCCCGGGGACCGAGGATCCGCCGATCAGGTCGTCCTGTCCCGCCTGCGGATCGGTGCCTTCGAGGTCCTGGGCCCCGCCCGCCGTTCCCGGCCAGCCCGGGTCGGGCAACGGGGTGACGGTGGTCTGCGCGGAGTTCGCCGACAGCGGGAGGTCACCGCGGAGCACGTCGGCTCCGCCGCCTCCCTCCACGTAGTCGCCGTCGCCGCCGCCGGAGAGGAAGTCGTCGCCGTCCTGGCCCCAGAGCACGTCCACTCCCGTGCCGCCGGAGATCCGGTCCGCACCCGCCGCGCCGCCCAGCGACCGCACCGTCCTGGCGGTCATCGGAGTTCCCCGCGACCCGAGCCGCACGGTGGCGCGGGTCGGTTTCTCCGCCCCGGCCACCCGGAGGATCTCGGCGTTGTCGCCCAGCACGACGTCGTCGCCCGGCCCGCCGTACAACGCGTCGGCCTGGTCGGCCGCACCGGTGAACGAGCCGCCGACCAGATCGTCGTCGCCCTGGTCGCCTTCCACCCAGTCGGTGTCCTGGCCGCCTTCGGCGTAGTCGTCTCCTTCCCCGCCGCGCAGCCGGTCGGTGCCCTCCTGCCCGAAGAGGGCGTCGTCGCCCGCGCCGCCGTCCACCACGTCCGCGCCGGAGCCGCCGCCCAGCAATTGCACCCGGTGGGCGCGCTGCTGCCCTGGCCTGCGGGCCACGGGGGTGGCCTCCCCCGTCGTGGCGAGGACGGCGTTGTCGCCCGCGATCACGTCGGGCCCGTCACCGCCGGACAGCGTGTCCCCCTTGTCAGGGTGCGCCCCGGTTCCTCCGCCGACGATCTCGTCCTCGCCCGCCTCTCCGTACACGGTGTCCGCGCCGTTGCCGCCCTCCAGGTGGTCCGCGCCGTCGTTGCCGTGGATCTCGTCGTCGCCGATCCCGCCGAAGGAGGTGTCGTCGCCGTCCCCGCCATGGATCACGTCCCCGGCGCCCGCCGTCGCCGGCGTCCCGTCGAGGTCGTGCGACCCCGTCGCCGTGCCGTTGTCGCCGACCAGCCGGTCGGCGCCGGTGTCGCCGTACAGCGTGTCGGCCCCGTCGTCCTTTCCGGCGAGACGGTCTCCGCCGACGACCAGGTCGTCCCCGGCGCCGCCGAAGAGCATGTCCTCGCCGTCGTTGCCCTCGACCGTGTCGGCCTGGGCGCCGCCGTACAGGGTGTCGTCACCGCCGCCGCCCGACACCTGGTCGACCCCGTCGTCGCCGTATCCGGTGTCCTTGCCCGACCCGCCTTCGACGACGTCGTCGCCGGCGCCGCCGTACAGTTCGTCGTCACCGCGTTCGCCGCAGATCCGGTCGTCGCCGCCGCCCGCCACGACGCGGTCGTCGCCACCGCCCGCCGACACGACCTCGCGGCCCGCGCCGCCCAGGATGAGGTCCCGGCCGTCCTTCGCGTCCTCGGCCTCCTCGCACGGCTCGGCGCGACGACGGTCGCCGAAGACGGTGGCCCCGCCGTCCCCGCCGACCAGGTGGTCGTCGCCGTACCCGCCCACCAGCAGCTTGGCCGAGGCGGTCACCCCTGCCGGCAGTGGCAGGTGGTTCACCGCGCGCACCGGCCCGTACGGCTCCGTCCCGGTGACCTCGCCGACCTCGGACGGCTCGGCGATCACCCAGTCGTCGCCGGGGCCGCCGAAGATCTCGTCCTTCCCGTAGCCTCCCGCGAGCACGTCCTCGCCACCGCCGCCGAAGATCCGGCTGACCTGGCCGGGCTGCGAGCGCCCGGCGACCAGGTCGACGCCCCTGCCGCCGTAGACCTTGTCGTCGCCCGCGCCGGTGTCGACGTAGTTGACCCCCGAGTCCTCCGGGCCCTCGTCCTCCGGCCCGGTGGCCTGCCGCGGACCCGTGTAGATCTCGTCGTCGTTCGAGCCGCCGGTCAGCGTGTCCCCGCCCGGCCCGCCGACCAGGGTGTTCGGCTGGGCGCGGTAGCGCGGGGACGGGTCGCCGGCGGCCAGCGGGCTGTCGGAGCCCACGCTGATCGTGTCGGCTCCGCCGTTGCCCCACAGGTGGTTGCCGCCCAGACCCGCGGTGATCCTGTCGTCGCCGTCGTCGGCGCGATCCTGCGGTTCTTCCGGAGTGTCGTCCCCGTCCCAGTCCGCGACCTCGACGCCACCGACCCTGCGTTTGCCGGGAACGAGCCCGCCGTCGCCCGCGACCCAGTCGCCCGCGCCGCCCACGGTCAGGTGGTCGTTGCCCGGCCCGCCGGCCACGAAGGCCCTGGCACCGCCGTACTGGTCACCCGTGGTGATCTGGTCGTCGCCCGCGCCGCCGTCCACCACGGACGCGCCCACACCCGTCATGACCACGTCGTTCGCCGCGCCGCCGAAGGCCACCACCTTCTTGTCGAAGGGGTACGGCTTGCCGTCCGAGCCCGCGTAGCCCTGGAAGAGCAACCGCAGGTCGCCGGTCGCCCCACGACCGTCGGCCAGCACCCGGTCGAACCCATCGCCTCGGTACTCCTCACGGAAGCCGAGCGCGCTGACCGCGAATCCCGCCTCCTGCGTGTCGTCGGCGGGGAGTTGGATCACCGTCCACTGTTCGGCGTCGTCGCCCGGATCCGCCCAGTCGCCACCGCGAGCCCCGCGCATGGGGCCGATGTGCAGGACGAGGGCGTTTCCACTCGCCGTCGCCAGCTTCGGTGGTTCGACCCCGCAGTCGGGCCGTACGGCGAAGTCGAGCAGGGTGGCCTCGACGATCGTCCAGTCGAACCGCTTCTTGAAGATCGAGACTCCGATCTCCACCCATGCCTTCAGGTAGACCTTGAGCTTGCCGTCCATGTTGAACAGGCACTGCGGGTTGCGCAGCAGCACGGTCACGAACTCGCCGAACCGGAACTTGCCGTCGTTGGTCGGGTCCGCCCAGCTCATCGCGATCGTCAGGGAGATGCCCCCGTTTATCCCGGCCTTGATGAGGAACAGTTCCACCGCCGCCCCGGCCTCCAGCTCACCGCGCAGGGTGATCACCGGGAGCGGGAGCCCGCGCTCGTCGGTCGTCACCAGGTAGAGGCTGTCGAGAACGCGGATGTCGACCTTGCGTTCCTCGATCGCCTTGCGGATGCCGTAGGTGTCGAAGCCCGCCTTGATGCGCCCCTCGATGCCGGCGCTGCCGGAGATGACCACCATGATCGGCGGCGGGGCGTAGACCGGGCCGAACGACTGGCTGTAGTTGAACCCGAGCCGCAGCGGGCCCGAGTCGTACTCGACGAGCTCCACGTCCTTGCCCATGAGCAGGCTGAAGATCGCCTTCCCCTTGTTCTCGAGCACGGGGAAGGCGAACCCGGCGCTCTCCGCGTGGTCGATGGGGCCGGACGGGGCGGCCTTCGCCTTCGCGCCGCTCTTGGCGCCGCTCTTGGCACCGGCCTTCGCGCAGGTCCTGGCCTTGTCGTCCAGCGCCTTGAAGAGATCCTCGGTGGCGAAGCGCTCCCCGGTGATGAGCGAGTCCGCCACGTCCGGCGAGTTCGGCGTGTTCAGCGCCTGGCCGCCGAGCACCTGGAAGCTCCCGATCGGGATGGCGATCGAGCCCTGGCAGTCGGGCAGGCTGGACAGGACCCTGGTGACCTCGACCACCTTGGTCAGGAACTCCGTGTCCATTCCCCCGCCGAGGGTGTTGAACTTCTCGGCGATCGTGATCAGGTTCACGTCCGTGCCCCCGGCCGCCCTGCTCAGGTCCGACAGTACGGGGATCGGCGCGTAGAGCTGGTCGATGACCGGCCTGACCGGTTCGGTGAGCCGTTTGACCTGGGTGACCACCGGGCCGAGTACGGTGCGGAAGAAGTCGCCCGCCTCCAGGGTCACGTCGTTGAAGGAGATGTGCAGGTCGTCGGGGTCCGGTGTGCCCCCCTTGGTGAGGTCCCAGTCGAGACGGAATCCGCCGTACAGGCCGGGCAGCATCGGTGAACCCGCCTGGACGGTGAACTTCCAGTCGATGTTCGCCCGAGCCGACATCGTGGTCTCCACGAGATCTCCCGGGTCGGCCAGCTGGGCCATGCCGATCCGGCCGACGGGCTTGAGGCCGACGATGAACGCGCCCGCGAAGAGTTCGGGTGCCGCCGTGGGCCGGTTCTCCAGCTTCACGTCCAGAATCGAGAGCTTGGCGTTGATCTCCTTGGGCAGCTTGACGTTCACCCCTATTCCGAGGTTGGGCCGGTCGTCCTGCTCGGAGTTGACGAAGAACCCGCTCTGGCGGTCCAGGCCGACGGTGGCGTGCAGCCTCCAGGCGAGGTTCGCCTGCACGCCGTCCCCCTCTCCCTGGCGCAGTGCGAGGCCGGGGACGCCGATGTCCAGCCGCCGCTCGACGCTCTCGCAGTCGCCGGAGCACCCCTTGACCGGGTCGAGCTCTCCGACGCCGATGTCGATGGTGAACTTGATGCCGGTCAGTTGCGGGCCCGGTACGGCGTCGCACGTCTCTCCCTCGGCGGGCCCCTGCGCGGTGACACAGCTGATCACCGGCTGCACTCCTGGGCCGATCTTGGGCGCGAGGTAGGTGGTGTACCAGGTCCGCAGGTCCTTGCCGGTGGGGACCCTGCCCTGGTTCGGCAGCTTGGAGAGCGCCTCCTTGATCTCCTGGCGCTTGGCTCCGATGAAGTCGGCACCCTGCTGGAGGTCGTCGCCGACGGCGGGCAGCTTGCCGTCCTGCGCGGCGAACCGCAGGCCGGACTCCATCAGCGTGAGGTAACGCTCGATGCCGTCGCCCAGGTTGTACCAGTCCAGCTCCATACCGGCGGGCAGGGTGCCGAAATCGAAGTCCGGCACCTCCAGCCGTTTGATCCCGTCCGGCAGTTCGGTGGTGAGGTCGAACATGTCGGACAGCGGGGCCACGCGCGGGAGCCGCACGACGAAGGCGTGCTCGCCGTCGGTGGTCACCGGACCGCCGTTGAGGTAGGTGGGGAGCACCGCGCACAGCGCCAGGTCCGTCTGCTCGCGCTGCGGGTCCTGGGCGCACTGGACCGAGTCGCTGGTCTCGTTGAGCGACAGGTCGATGCCGGTGAAGAAGTCGGCCAGCTTGACGGGCTCCTCCGTCTCTCCCGGGTAGCGCAGGTTGACGCTGTAGGCGAGCTTGACCTGCAGGGGGTCGTCGTCCTTCTTGCCGAGCGCGACGGGCAGCGGCCCGATGGTGCCCTCGACCGTGCCGTTCAGCTCCGCCTGGGCCCCGAGCCACACATTCGAGGTGGGGTCGATCCGCAGGTCCTCGGCGGGGTCGAAGGCGGCCTTGAGCGGCACGACGAGGCCGAGCTGGACCCCGCCGTCCACGCCGACGTCGAGAGTTCCGGAGCCGGAGGCGGCGACCAGGCTCTTGTCGCCGAACGAGAACCGCAGCGGCTCCTCGGAGGTGGCCTTCTTGTCGTAGTTCAGTGTGATCTTGAGCTCACCGGGGGAGCCCGGCAGGTAGTTGATCCCGACCTGCCCGCCGAGCGCCTTGTTCAGCTCGTCCACCAGACCCTGCAGGGTGTCGGGCGGAGCCGCGGTCAGCCGGTCGATCGCGTCCCTGAGGGGAGGTCGCAGGCGGTACCGCGTGCCGGTCTCGGGGAGGTTGCCGGTGAACTTCTCGGTGAAGGCGAGGGTGTCGTCGCCGCAGACGGCGGCCACCCGCAGGAGCCGGCTGCCGATGTGCACCCCCCGGCCCACGTAGGCGTCGGTGAACGTGTGCGAGGGGTCGGTGAGGTGGCCCAGGTCGGGGCGGCAGCCGCCGTTGCCGTAGAGGACACCGGAGCCGCCGCCTGTCTCCTCGGCGGCGACGAGCTCGGACACCGAGCGGCCGACCAGGGGAAGCCTCGCGGCCAGGGCGTCCTGCACCGGGCCGGTCCCCTTGACGTTGTCGAGGTAGGCCGCCAGCGCCCCCAGTGACTTGATCAGCGTGCCGAAGAGCGCGCGGGGGTTGTCGGGGTCGAAACCGAACTCCCCGACCTCGCCGAGCCTGTCGAACCCGCGGAACTCGACGGTGGCCGGATCGCCGATGTCCGGCATCACGACGTCTCCGGAGATGGTGCCGCCGAAGAAGTCGGACGCTCCGGGAACACCCACGGCGAGCCTGCCCCTGGCCTCGGCGTTCACCCGAACGTCGAGTAGCTCGTCCGGCTTGGCGGCGAGCCGCTCGAACAGCTGCGTCAGCCGTACGTCACCCTGGTCCTTGAGCGTCACCCTGAGCAGGTCGCCCGTGTTCCTGGCCCCCATCGACAGATTGCCGGTGAGCCGCACACCCAGGTAACCGACGCCCGCGTCGACGTTCACTCCGGTCAGCACCGACAGCTGGGCACCGAACAGGTCGCGTCCCGTGCGGAGCAGGGTGCGGTCGGCGGCGCGGGGCAGCTCGGACACCACGGTCGAGGTGCCGTCCGGGTTGGTGTGACGGTAGGGGCACGCCTTGCCCTGGCCGTCCGGCCTGCTCGCGCAGCCCTGGCCGGTGACCGGGTCGCTCAGGTCGAGTACGACCGTCGCCGAGGCGTGGTAGCCCCGCATGACCTGTGCCGTCGACGCCGCGGCGTTCGCCCTGGTGATCCCGGCGTCGGCCTTGAAGGTGTCGCCGAAGGTCACCTGGCCGATCAGCGGATCGGACGAGGCGATCCGGTAGGTCGCGCCGGGCGCGGGGAGGCTCGTGCGCCAGTCGCCGGCCAGGGTGATCGTGTCCGCGGAGTTGCCGGCCACGATGCCGCTCGATGTGCCCGCGGTGACCGTGCGCCCCTTGAACTCGTCCTTCTCCCACTTCCTGCCCGTGTGCTTGAGAGTCCGGGCGGCATAGGTGACGCCGGTGCCGCCGCCACTGGTCGTCTGGCCCGCCGGGTTGAGCGGTTCCGGCGTCGCGTTGACGTTGCGGTCGACGACGATCGTGAAGGCGATCTTCTTGTCGGAGTCGTCGTATCCGGCCTCGGTGACCTTGACGACCGCGCCGCCGGGAAGGTTCTTCGCCGCTCCCAGCGCGGCCAGCATGCTCTGGATCGAGGTGAACGTCGGCTCGCCGGTGTCACCGTTGACGCTGTCCTTGACGAACTTCTCGATCGCCTCGGAGACCCGCACCGCGTCCGCCAGGCTGCCGCGCATGAACGGTAGGTCCAGGTTGCCCTTCAGCGGGCTTTGGGCGTCCTTGCGCCACTGGGAGCGCTGGACCGCGTTGATCGCGTTGGCCAGGTGCGCCAGCCCGTCCAGCAGGTCCTTGGGCGTCAGGTGCTGGAAGCGGTTGAGCCGGTCCAGGTCGGACTGGGCGACGGTGACCTGTGGCGTCCCGGTCGCGATGTCCGGCCAGTTCACCTTGACGGTCGCGGTCGCGCCGTCGACCGGCGCCCCCGCGAAGGGCTGGGCCCGCAGGTTGAAGGTGGCGGCGGCCGACCCCGCCGGGGAGACGCGGAACAGACCGGCGGCCGCGCCCTCCGCGGCCAGCTCGCCTGTCCCGGTCAGGTCCAGCCTGCCGTCGCCGTTCGGATCGGCGGCCGAGAAGGTGAGGGTGGAGCCGATGTCGAGCGCCGAGTCTCCCAGCACGTCCACGCCGAGAATGCCGAACGCCGCCGTGGCCTTCGCCGCGGAGTCCAGCCGTCCGGCGGCCTGGACCGTCAGCGCGGGGCCGGAGGCGTCCTTGATCAGGTAGACGGACCGGGTGACCTGGTCGTATCCGAAGGACAGCTTCGCGTTCAGCTTCAGGTCGACGTCCACGCTCTTCGACGTGGTGAACGACACCCTGGGCGTCGCGCTGGAGATGCTGACCGGCTGGTCGCCGACCGACCTGGTGACGTCGAGGGTCAGGTCGAGGCGCTTGAGGCCGCCCTCCTCGCGGGTGCTCGCGAGAAGCCTGCCTGCCCGCGGGCCCGGCGTGGTGTACTCCGGTTCGAGTTCGGAAAGGCTGGTGATGTCCTTGATCGGGTCGTACATCGCCTGATCGAACAGGGTTTCCAGGCCCAGGCCCGCCTCGGCTCCGGGGACCAGCCCGACCAGTGGCAGCCGCTCACCGAGCCTGCCCAGGGTGGCGAAGCCCCGGCTCACCTCGGCGAACCGCTTCACCCCTGCCAGCAGGGCGGTGGTCTCGGCGTCCCGTTGGGACCGCGCCGACGCGGTCTGAGGTAGCCCGGCCGTCATGCTCACCGTGACGAGCACCGCACACAATATTCTGAGCAGTCCACGTGCCCGCACGAGGCCTCCATGACAAACCGGGTTATTCAGGTGCAAAACGCGATTTTTGTACTCCTGCCGACTTGAGATCGACTAAGCGAGATCTCGTCGAGAAAACCCCAAGTCGCCTCGGATAGAGGAACCCGCCGCCCGCCCAGCGGCACGCCGCAGGGACAGCCCTGGACGCGGCACCGCCCCTGCCGCGCGCCGCGCGCGACCCGGGGTCGAGGAAACCGCGGACAGCCGCGACAAAACAGATCTTGCATTCTTTCCGGTCTACCGGATCTCATCCATCCAGGTCAGAGCCGTCGCGTCGGCACAGCGGCCGATCCGGTCCCAGAGGCGACGCGACCAGATGTCGCCGAAACCCGATCGGGCCACAGTGGGTCTGGAGCACGCCCGCGCCCTCGCTCTACACCCAGGTGCGGGACGCGGCCGCCCGACTCAGGTCACGTCCTGGTCGAGGACGACATGCTCGACCACCTGTGCTCGGAGCCCGATCTGACCCTGTGGGCGCACAACACGCTCATGACCGGCCCCTGCACCAACGCGGGCGGGCGCCCGGGGTCATCCCTGCGACAGGTGCGCCGACAGGTAGCGGCGGACCAGGTGCTTGCACTCGGCGATCAGCTCGGGGTCCCCGTCGGGCAGGGAGCGGAAGGCGAGCTTGAGCACCGCGTCGGCGGCCTCGACCGCGACGAAGAGCGCCCGGTCCAGTTCGGGGCCGATCGGGGCGCCGAGCAGCTCGACGGTGATCGTACGGAGCCGGTCGGCCACGATGACGTTGTTCTCCAGCGCGGCGTCGAGCATCCGTTCGGTCCCCTTGACCACGGGCCCGCCGGGTGCGGCGAGCACCTCCCCGAAGTCGACGACGGCGAATCCCGGCGTGGCCCGCTTCATCGCGACGAACTCGTCGATCGCGAGGTCGACCATCTCCGTCCAGTCGGAGAGCCGCACCTCCGCGAGCCTGGCCGTGATCCGGCCGAGGAACGCCTCCAGGTTGCGCAGCGCCAGCGCCCGTACCAGCCCCTGCTTGTCGGGGAAGAACTGGTAGAAGGTACCGATCGGCACCTCCGCGCGGCGCGCGACCTCCTTGGTGGTCAGCGCCTCGTAGCCGACCTCGTCCAGCAGCCGCGCGCACTCGTCCAGCATGCGCTCGACCCGTTCCAGGCTGCGGCGCTGGGCAGGGCGGCGGCGAAGCGTTCCCCCGGAGACGTTCGTCATCTCTCCATCATCCCCCACGGGCAGGCCCGAGGGTTAACATGAGCCAGACTCATACATTTGGAGGCCGGAATGTTCCTGTGGGGTACGGCGACCGCGTCCTACCAGATCGAGGGCGCCGTCGCCGAGGACGGGCGTGGCGCCTCGATCTGGGACACCTTCGCCCACGAGCCCGGCCGCGTCCGCGGCGGCGACACCGGCGACGTGGCCTGCGACCACTACCACCGCTGGGAAGAGGACGTCGAGCTGATGTCCGGCCTCGGGGTGAACTCCTACCGCTTCTCCATCGCCTGGCCGCGCGTCCAGCCGGACGGCAAGGGCGCGATCAACCAGGCCGGCCTGGACTTCTACGACCGGCTGACCGACGCGCTCCGCGAGCGGGACATCGTCCCGGCGGCCACGCTGTTCCACTGGGATCTGCCGCAGCCCCTGGAGGACGAGGGCGGCTGGCTGAACCGCGACACCGCCTACCGCTTCGCCGAGTACGCCGCGGCGGTGGCCGACCGGCTCGCCGACCGGATCCCGATGTGGATCACTCTGAACGAGCCCTTCGTCCACATGGTCTTCGGCTACGCGCTGGGCGCCCACGCTCCCGGCAGGACCCTGGTCCTGGACGCGCTACCCGCCGCCCACCACCAGCTGCTCGGGCACGGCCTGGCGGTGCGGGAGCTGCGGGCGCGCGGCGCGGAGCAGGTCCTGATCACCAACAACTGCACCCCGGTCTGGCCCGCCTCCGCCGACCCCGCCGACCTGGCCGCCGCCGACGCCTACGACATCCTGCACAACCGCCTGTTCAACGACCCGGTGCTGCTCGGCTCCTATCCCGACCTGTCGGCGTACGGGGTGAGCCTGGACTGTGTCCGAGACGGCGACCTGGATCTGATCGGCGCGCCCCTCGACGGCATCGGTATCAACTACTACAACCCCACCCGGATCGCCGCGCCCACCGGTGAGGGCCTCCCCTTCGAGGACGCGGGTGTCACCGGCTACCCCACCACCGCCTTCGGCTGGCCCGTCGTCCCCGACGGCCTGCGCGAGCTGCTGGTCGGCCTCCGCGCCCGGTACGGCGACGCCCTCCCACCGGTCTACATCACCGAGAACGGCTGCTCCCAGCCCGACGAACCGGCCCCCGACGGGACGGTCGACGACCAGGCCAGGATCGACTTCCTCGACGGCCACATCGAAGCCGTCGAGCGGGCTCGGGCGGAGGGGGTGGACGTGCGCGGCTACTACGTCTGGTCCCTGCTGGACAACTTCGAGTGGGCCGAGGGCTACAGCCAGCGCTTCGGACTCGTCCACGTCGACTTCCCCACCGGGAAGCGCACCCCCAAGGCCTCCTACGAATGGCTGCGCCGGCGGATCTCACAGGGCTGACGTCACGTCTTTCACACCCGGCGCCGCGTGCTCGGACGTCCGCGTACACCGGGAGCCGGCATCGCGCCCCCGGCGCCGGCCCGTGCCGTGGCGGTGAACCTCACCGTCACGGCACGGACACCGCACTCAGCGGTTGAAAGCGTCCGGGTCGGGGCCGATGCGGGTGCCGGCGTCCAGCTTGGCGATCTCGGCGATGTCCTCGGCCGTGAGGGCGAAGTCGAAGACGTCGAGGTTCTCCCTGATCCGCGAAGGCGTCACCGACTTGGGGATGACGACGTTCCCCAGGTCGAGGTGCCAGCGGAGCACGACCTGGGCCGGGGTCTTGTCGTACTTCCCGGCGAGGGCGACGATCACCGGGTCGTCGAGCACGGCCCCCTGCGCCAGCGGGCTCCACGCCTCGGTGACGATGCCGTGCTCGGCGTGGAACCCGCGCAACTCGGCCTGCTGCAGGGCCGGGTGCAACTCGACCTGGTTGACCGCCGGGACGACGCCGCACTCCTCGATGAGGCGGCTCAGATGGGCGGGCTGGAAGTTGGACACCCCGATGGCGCGGACGCGGCCGTCGGCGTACAGCTTCTCCAGTGCCTTCCAGGTCTCGACGTACAGGTCCCTGGCCGGGGTGGGCCAGTGGATGAGATAAAGGTCGAGCCGGTCCAGGCCCAGCCTCTCCATGCTCGCGTCGAAGGCGGCGAGGGTGGAGTCGTAGCCCTGGCCGTCGTTCCACAGCTTGGTGGTGACGAAGACCTCGTCACGCGGCAGACCTGAGGCGGCCAGCGCCTCGCCCACTCCCCGCTCGTTCCGGTACAGCTTCGCGGTGTCGATACTCCGGTATCCCGCCTCCAGCGCCTCGGTCACCACCTCGGCGGTCTGCTCCGGGGGCACCTGGTACACGCCGAAACCGAGCCGGGGCATGGAGACCCCGTTGTTCAAAGTGATCATCAGTACTTCTCTCCTTGAGCGGCCGCCGACGACCCGGGGCGGCCGTCGGCGGCACGCGCCGAACACGGATGCCTCATGGGCAAACGCCTGTCATTCGAGCACACCGCCGGGGCGACCGCCAGAACGTATCCGTACCCGGCCCCTCTGACCTGGGGCGGAGCGGAAAACCCGTTGCGAGGTGACGAGACGAGCCGTAGCGTCCAGCACCATGTGCACCTACTTCGCCAACCTTCTGGTCGGCTACGTGATCCGTCCTCGCGGCAGCCGGGCTCTGGCCCGCTAGGGACGCGTCGGCACTCCGTTCCGCACGCGTCCCCGATGCGCGCCCAGGGCTTTTCCGAGACCTTTTTCACCTCGGACCCGAAAGGGCGACGGCTGTGGCGCACTCCTTCGCGCACGGAAACCATTCACACACCCAGGGAAAGGTAAGGAACGGCAACGGTCGCGGCGAACGCGACCGGGCCAGACGCACCCTCTCGCAGAACTTCCTCGTCGATCCGCACGCCGTCCGGCGGATGGCCGCCGCGGCCGGATCACACGGGCTGCTTCTGGAGCCGGGCGCGGGCACCGGTGCTCTCACCCTCGCCCTCGCCGAAAGCTGCGCGAGGGTCGTGGCGTACGAGATCGACCCGCGGCATGCGGGCAGGCTCGCCGCCCGCACCCGCGGCGACGACGGAATCGAGGTGATCAGGGGTGACTTCCTGACCGCGCGGGCTCCGCGCGAGCCGTTCGCGGTCGCCGGGAACATCCCGTACTCGATCACCTCCAGGATCGTCGACTGGTGCCTGCGCGCCCCCGGGCTCACCTCGGCGACCCTGCTCACCCAGCTGGAGTACGCGCGCAAGCGGTCCGGCGACTTCGGCCGCTGGAGCAGGCTGACCGTGCTGAGCTGGCCGGGTCACTCCTGGGAGCTGGCCGGCCGCGTCGGCCGGATGAGCTTCCGGCCGGTTCCCGCCGTCGACTCGGCGATCCTGCGGATCGAGCCGCGCGGTGTCCGGCTGCTGCCCGCGGGGCGGGACGCGGCCTGGCGCGAGTTCGTCGAGTACGGCTTCACCGGCCTTGGCGGTTCGCTGCACGCCTCGCTGCGGATGCGGTACGCGGCCCACCGGGTCGACGCCGCGTTCGCGGAGGCGCGGGTGGACCGCGACACGGTGGTGGCCTTCGTCCACCCCGACCGGTGGCTGACCCTCTTCGAGCTGCTCCGCTGACACCCCCGCGCACCGCCCGGTCCCGGGCGGTGCGCGGTCCCTTCGATCAGGCCGAGTCGGCCTCGTGCAGGGCATAGCGGCCGGGCGTGCATCCGTACTCCCTGGCGAAGGCCGTGATGAAGGCCGAGGGGGTCGCGTACCCGACGCGGCGGGCCACCTCGGCCACCGGCCGGCCCTCCAGCAGCACCCGCGAGGCACGCAGGCGCAACTTGGTTCGCCACTGCGAGTAGGGCATGCCGAACTCGCGCACGAAGTCGCGTTGCAGCGTCTTGACGCTGACGTGCAGCCGTTCGGCCCACTCCTCAAGGCGGACGGGGTCGCCCGGGTCGTGTGACAGCGCGCGGGCGACGGTCATCGCGAATCCGGTACCGGTGGCGTGGTGGCCGACGAAGTCACGGGTCGACGCGCCGAGCCCGGCCATGATGCGCTCGCGGGCGACGAGTGCCGCCTGCTCGTCGTACCCCGGGCGGGCGATCGCCTGGACGAGCCGGGCCGCCTCGTCGTCGATGGACACCGCGCCGGCGCGCAGCCCGCCGAGCATCTCGGGCACCTGGCGCAGGCAGATCCGGTACACGGTCTGCCGGTCCGCCGCCCGCACCTCGTGGCTCACCGCGCGGTGGGCCCAGAACGCCTCCCGCGCGCCCACGAACTGCGTGTCGGCACCGTACCGGGTCGAGAGCATGCCGTCGGGTGACCAGTAGAGCTGGTGCAGGAAGTCCTGCCTGCTCTGGCCGAATTCGAGCACGGCCGCCGAACGGTACCTGAGCACGAGGACACCGGTGAGCGTGCCCAGGCCGTAGCCGTACTCCTCGCACCAGAGCGGATCGGTCCCGAAGTGGCCGGCACCGGTCGCAGAGTGACTTCCCATCGACATTGGATGGCCTCCCGACGACATCGAAAAAGTATTGGTAAGGCTAACCTAAGTACCGCCTGACCATGAGGTCGGGTTGTTCGCCCGTTCTGAAGCACACTGAAGGAACACGCCCATGTCCTCCCGACAGCCCCGGCGCCTGGCCGGCGCTCTGGCCCTCACCCTCGCCCTGGTCGCCGGCTGCGGTTCCACCGATTCCGGCGAGGAGTCCGCCGCCGCGGCACCCGAGACCCGCGTCTTCAGCGCCGACAACGGCGAGATCACGATCCCCGCCGCCCCCAAGCGCGTCGTCGCGACCGGTTACGCGGTGCCGGCGCTCATCGAGGCCGACGCCCCCCTGGTCGGCATCTCCGGCTGGAGACGCGGTCTGGCGATGATGACCGAGGATGACCTCGCGACGTACAACGGCCTTGAGAAGATCGCCGGAGAGACGGCCGCCGAGACCAACTACGAGGCCGTCGCCAAGGCCAAGCCCGACCTGATCGTCATCGGCGTCCCCAAGCCGGCCCTCGCCGACCTCGACATGAAGCGGCTGGAGTCCATCGCCCCGGTCGTCGTCATCGGCCCGACCGTCCCCTCCGCCTGGCGCGAGCTGTCCCGGCGCCAGTCCGACGCCGCGGGCCGCCTCGGCGACTTCGAGACCGCCAAGGCGGCGTACGAGAAGAAGGCCGCCGAGCTCGCCGAGAAGTACGAGGGCGCGCTGGACGGCGTGAAGTTCGGCCACGTCGGCGCCTACGGCGACATCGCCAAGGGAACGTTCCACCGCGAGTTCGCCGGGTCGTGGGGCACCAACATCGCCTCCGACATCGGTGTGACCTACTACGGCGAGGTCAAGGAGAAGGGCGGCGGCGCGCTCGACGTCACCGAGTACCCCTCGATCGAGGAACTGCCGGACGGTTTCGCCGAGGCCGACGCCGTCACCTACACGCTGGAGAGCGACGGCTCGGTAAGCGAGCCGGTGCAGTACGTCCTCGACTCCAAGCTGTGGAAGAACCTGCCCGCGGTCAAGGCCGGCAAGGTCTTCCCGCTGCGCTACACCGAGGCGGCGACGTACGGCTCGGCCATCAAGACGCTGGACGCCATCGATGAGGCGCTCGCGCCGCTGCTCGGCCGATGAGCGTCGACCGTAGCGACCCGAGGGGTCGCGTCGCCGCCCACCACCGGTCCGGAACCGGCACCGCGCGGATCGGCTACCCGATCGGGGTCCGCACCGTCTCGGTGCTCGCGCGCCGGTACGTGACCCCGCGCCTGCTCCGGCTGACCGTCGGCGGCCCCGGGCTCGAAGGATTCCACAGCTACCAGGCGGACGACCACATCAAGATCGTCTTCCCTGATCCGGACGGCACCCGCCGCGACCCGGTCGCCAACGACCACCTGGAGCTCGACTGGCCGACGCCGTCGCCCACGACGCGCAAGTACACGGTGCGGCGGTACGACGCCGAGGCCGGCGAGCTCGACCTGGACTTCGTGCTCCACGAGGGCGGGGTCGCGTCGGCGTGGGCGGTCGCCGCCGAGGTGGGCGAGGAGCTCACGATCGCCGGTCCGCCGGGGGCCAAGGCGTTCCCGCACAACTACGGCCACTACGTCTTCGCGGTCGACGCCACCGCGCTGCCCGCGGTCGCGCGCTGGCTGGAGGAGTCCCCGGCCGACGTCTCGGCCCAGGTGGTGATCGAGACCGACGACGCCGCCGAGCACGCCTACCCGCTCGCGGCACGCGACGGGGTGGAGGTCGTCTGGCTGGCCCGTGAGGGCGACCGCTCCTCGCTCGCGGAGACGGTGCGCTCCCTGGCCCTGCCCGAGGAGCGGACCTTCCTGTTCGCGGCCGGGGAGGCGGGTGACATCAAGCCACTGCGCTCGTGGAGCGCGGGACGGCTGGACTCGCTGTTCACCGGATACTGGAAGCGCGGAGTTGCCGGGCTTGAGGACTGATCCACCGGCGAGGGCCGCACTCCTCCTCGCGGCCCTCGCACTGCTCGCCGTGGTGGCGGTGGCCGGCGTGAGCGTCGGAACGCGCGCGATCGCACCGGCCGAGATCTGGCGTGCCTTCGCCGACTACGCCGGCACCGACGATCATCTGATCATCCGCGATGTCCGGGTGCCGCGCACGATCCTCGGCATCCTCGTCGGTGCCGCCCTGGGCGCCTCGGGCGCGCTGATCCAGACGCTGACCCGCAACCCGCTGGCCGAACCCGGCATCCTCGGGGTGACCGCCGGTGCCGGTTTCGCCATCAACCTGGGCGGTGTGCTCGGCGTCGCGGGGTCGCAGCCCGCGCAGTTGACGCTCGCGTTCGCCGGCTCCGTGCTCGCGGTGCTCCTGGTCTACTCCGTCGGCAGGACCTCCCCGCTCCGGCTCGTGCTGGCCGGCGTCGCCCTCAGCTCGGTGCTCGCGGGCCTCTCGCTCGGCATGCGCCTGATGCTTCCCGACGTCTTCGACCGGTTCCGCTTCTGGTCCGTCGGAGCGCTGGCCGGCCGCGAGCAGATGTCGCACACCGTCCCGCTGCTGGCGATCGGCATCGCCCTGGTCTGTGCCATGGCGGTGGCCAGGCCGCTGAACGCCATGGTCCTGGGCGAGCAGGTCGCCCATACGCTCGGCGGTCACACCGCACGGACCAAACTCGCCGTCCTCGTACTCGTCACCCTGCTCGCCGGCGCCGCCACGGCCGTGGCCGGACCGATCACCTTCGTGGGGCTCATGATTCCGCACCTGGCCCGCCGGCCGGCCGCCGGCTCGATTCCGTGGCTGATGGCCTACACGATGGTGCTCGGCCCGATCCTGCTGCTGATCTCCGACATCGGATCGCGCGTGCTGCTGCCGACGGGCGAGGTCCCGGTGGCCGTCGTCACCGCCTTCCTCGGCGGCCCGGTGCTCATCTGGGTCGTACGGCGCTACGGGGCGGCGTCGCTGTGAACGCCGTCGTGCTGCGCGCGGGCTCCCACTCGGTCAGGATCGAACGCCGGACGCTTCTGATGTCGCTCGCGCTCGCCGGCGTCGCGCTGGCCCTGGCCTTCCTCGGCCTCAGCCACGGCCCTTCCTGGGCCGCGCCCCCGGAGGTGTTCGCGGCGCTCGCCGGTCACGGGGACTCGGCCCTGGTGATCCGGGAGTGGCGGCTGCCCCGGGTGGCCGCCGCGCTCGTCTTCGGCGCCGCCCTGGGGCTGGCCGGGGCGATCTTCCAGAACCTCACCCGCAACCCGCTCGGCAGCCCGGACGTCATCGGCCTGGACGCGGGCGCCTACACCGGCGCGCTGGCCGCGATCACGGTGCTGAGCGGAACCTCCGCGCAGCTCGCCACGAGTTCGGTGCTTGGCGGCCTGCTGACCGCGGCGGCCATCTACCTGCTGTCGCTGGACGCGGGGCTCAGCGGCCTGCGGCTGGTCGTCATCGGGATCGCGATGAACGCCATCCTGACCGCGGTCAACTCCTGGATCGTGCTCCGTGCCGAGCTCGACGTCGCGCTCGCCGCGACCGGGTGGAGCGCGGGTTCGCTGAACGGCGTCGACTGGGACGAGGTGCGCCTGCCGTTCCTGGTCATCGGCGTGCTCACGCTGCTGCTCGTCACGCTGTCGCAGGCGATGCACCAGGCCGCGCTCGGCGACGAGCTCGCCGTCACCTCGGGTGTGGGCCTGGGCCGCCTCCGGCTGCTGATCGTGCTGGTCGGCGTCGGCTGCACCGCCACCGTGACGGCGGTCGCCGGGCCGATCGTGTTCATCGCGCTCGCCGCCCCCCAGATCGGCCGCCGCCTCGCCGGCGCGGCCGGGGTGCCCCTGGTGCCCGCGGCGCTGACCGGCGCGGTGCTGCTACTGGCCGCCGATCTCATCGCGCAACTGCTGCTGGCGCCGGTCGCGCTGCCGGTCGGTGTGGTGACGACCGCGATCGGCGGGTGCTATCTCATCTGGCTGCTCTTCAAGGAAGTGAGGCGACCGTGGCAGCGCGCCTGACCGCCCAGGACATCACCCTCGGCTACGGCGAGCGGGTGGTGTCGGCGCACGTGAACCTCGACGTGCCCGACGGCGCGTTCACCGCCATCGTCGGCGCCAACGCCTGCGGGAAGTCGACGCTGCTGCGTTCCTTCGTCCGGCTGCTCAAGCCCTCGGCCGGTACGGTCGGCTTCGACGGCCGCGATGTGAACGGCTACCGGCCCAAGGCCATCGCCAGACAGGTCGGGTTCCTGCCCCAGGGCCTGGTCGCCCCGGAGAACATCATCGTGCGACGGCTCGTCGCCCGGGGCCGCTACCCGCACCAGTCGATGCTGTCCACCTGGTCGGCCGAGGACGAGCGGGCCGTACAGCAGGCCATGGCCGCGGCCGGCGTCGCGGAACTGGCCGAGCGGGGCGTCGAGGAGCTGTCCGGAGGCCAGCGCCAGCGCGTCTGGGTCGCGATGGTGCTGGCCCAGGAGACGCCCTACCTGCTGCTCGACGAGCCCACCACGTTCCTCGACATCGCCCACCAGTACCAGCTGCTCAAGCTGTTCGCGCGGCTGCGCGACGAGGGGCGCACGATCATCGCGGTGCTGCACGACGTCAACCAGGCCTGCCGGTTCGCCGACCACGTGGTGGCGATGAAGGCCGGTCGCGTCGTCGCGGAGGGAGCCCCCGCCGACATCGTCGACGCCGAGCTCATCGAAGAGGTCTTCGACCTGCCCTGCGTCGTCGTGCCCGACCCGGTCACCGGCACCCCCATGGTGGTGCCGACCGCCTGACCTTCACCCGCCAGGCGGCCCGAACACGGGGACCGCGCATCGCCATGCCCCTACCAGGTGGTTTCCAGGCTTACGTCCTGCCCTTGCGGCAGTTCGGGCGTCTTGATCCGGGTCACCCGCTGACCGTCCAGCCGGGCAGGAGCCCCACCTCGGACGATACCGAGCAGCACCCGCCCCGACGCGTCGAACGCCACCGGTTTGAACCACTCCTGGGGAACCCACGCGCGCACTCGCCTACCGGTGGTCACTGAGAATTCGACCAGGGAGGGAGCCCTCACATTTCTCCCCCCTTCCTGGGTGACGAAGCTCGATCCGCCGGGCCTGGCAGCGAAGAAGGTCGTGTCGCCGTCGACCGGCTTGGCGGACAACAGGTCGCGGCCCGCGACGGAGGTGTCGAGCAGCATCGCCTCCTGGCCGAACGGCCGATCGTTGTCCTGCCAGGAGAACACCAGTGTGCGGGCGCCTCCCACCCAGGCCATCCGGTAGATGGAGCCGGATTTGGCCGTACGCCAGCGACGCACCTCGCCGGTCACGACATCCGCCACTCGCACCTCGCGCATCCGGTCGGTCCCCGGCCTGCTGACGCTGTACGCCAGCTTTCGCCCGTCCGGTGAGGCGGCCAGCACATCAAGCGTCTCGGTTCGCAGATCGGCGGGGAGCGACAGCGCGACCCGCTCACCGATCTCGCCGTCCGATGTCAGGGTGATCCGATAGAACCGCAGCGGGGCACCCTCCCGCTCTCTCCCGGCCATGAAGAAGGTACGGCCGTCACCGAGTCCGGCGACCTGGCTGTGGGCAAGCGCGGGCAACCACGCCGTACGTTCACCGGTCCTGCTGTCGTAGACGCCCAGCGGGCCTCGGGTCGAGCTGGTGTGCGTCGCGTTCTTGGTCTCGACCGTGGAGGAGGTCACCACGGCCGCGACATAGAACGGCGGCGCGGGGGCGATCGCGGGCGCGAGCACCGGCGGCCGTCCGCTCTCCCCGCCCCGTAAGGTCACCCCGATTCCGGCCACTACGGCAACGGTCGCCACCGCGACCGCGAGCGGCAACGTCCACCTCCCCCACAAGGGGCGGCGCGGTCCGGGGAGAGGCGGGGGTGGACCATCGTCCCGCACGGTCCATGCCCTGGCGGCCATCGCGTCGCGCAGCCGGTCCTCGATGATCCTGCTCATGCGTTGCCTCCCAGCTCGCGGTGGAGTCTTGCCAGTGCCCTGACGGTCGTGGACCGGACGGTACTCGCCCTGACGCGCATGGTCCGGGCCGTCTCCGACTCGGACAGGTCCAGGTAGTAGCGGAGCACCAGAGCCTCTCGCTGCCGCTTCGGCAGCCTGCCCAGCGCGTCCAGCACCTCCCGGCGCGACTCCCCGAGCAGCACGGCCGTCTCCGACGAGTCGAGCGCCTCCTTGCCCCTCTCCGTCCAGCGCGACTCCACCATCCGTCGTCTGAGCACCGATCTGGAGCCGTTGAGCACACATGTTCTGACGTAGGCGAGCGTGAGAGTCTCAGGCCGGCGGCCGTGCAACCGGGCGAACACGTCCTGAACGATGTCCTCGGCTGTCTCCCGATCGCCGACAAGGAGTACCGCGAGCCGTATCAGGTCGAGCCTGTGGCTGCGGTAGAGGGCCGTCAGCAGCGCCTCAGCCGGGACCGCGGGCAGGCCCCGCGCCCGGGACGCCCATTTCGCCAGCCGCGATATCTCAGCGTTCATACTCTAGGAACGCTTGCCCTTCCCGATCCGCTGCTTCCCGGGACCGCTCAGTTCGTCGTTCGTCACCCCCTCGATCCCGCGCCCCGGAGATGCCTGCCCCGAGCTCTTCGGCGGCTTCCTGATCACCGAACTCTTACGGCTGTCGGCGAGGGGTGATCCACCTGCTTTCACCCTGCGATGGTGCAGGCCATGGCGGACAGCGCGGTTTCAAGGCATTGATCGGGCAGGGCGGTGTGAGCGGTGCGGGTCATCGCCGCGGTCGGGGTCCGGTCAGGGGATGCCGCCGACGAACCAGGCCGGCTCGCCGTGGCTGAGTCGTTCGGCGGTCTCGGGGAGAGCGAAGCAGAGCCGGCGCAGCGACTCCAGCGGATCATCGGCCATGGCCGGACGCTACTCTCCGGTGAGAGAATCGTGGATCATGATCGACAACCGCGTTGACCCTCCCTTCATCGGCGACGAGCGCGCCATGCTGAACAACTTCCTCGACTGGCACCGCGAGACCCTGGCCGTCAAGTGCGCGGGGCTCTCCCATGAGCAGCTCCGTGAACGCTCCGCGCCGCCCTCGCCCCTGTCGCTGCTCGGCCTGGTCCGCCACATGGCACACGTGGAGCGCGTCTGGTTCCGTCACGTGCTGAACGACGAGGACGTCCCCCTCCTCTACAAGACCGACGACCCCGACGCCGACCTCAACGACGTGGACACCGCCTCCGCTGAGGAGGCCTTCGCCACCTGGCGGGCCGAGATCGAGCACGCCCGCAAGCTCTCGGCCGAGGTATCGCTGGACGCCATCGGAAAGCGGAAACGCCACGGAGAGGACTGCTCCCACCGCTGGATCCTGGTCCACATGATCGAGGAGTACGCCCGGCACAACGGCCACGCCGACCTGCTGCGCGAGCGAATCGACGGCGTCACCGGCGAGTAGGGCGGCGCCCCTGCCGCTTCAGGCGTAGGCCGACTCCTCCGCCAGCTTCACCTTGTCCCGCCAACCACGCCGACCGGTTCCGGCCATGTACCCCTCCTGGCTTCGTGCGGTCGCCGGCCGGGGACGCCACGCCGGTGTTCGGCGATGCCGGGCCGATGACGGGACGTGCGGCCACCGCCGCCGGGTTGCGGGCGTTCTTCTCCACCATCGGCGGCCTACGGCACCGGTTCGCCGACCACCTGGTGGCGATGAAGGCCGGTCGCGTCGTCGCGGAGGGAGCCCCCGCCGACATCGTCGACGCCGAACTCATCGAAGAGGTCTTCGACCTGCCCTGCGTCGTCGTGCCCGACCCGGTCACCGGCACCCCCATGGTGGTGCCGACCGCCTGAGTTCCCCGTCAGTTCCAGGGATCCCAGAGGTCGTGGTCGACGATGGCCGGCGACGGTACGAGTTCGACCGGACGGTTACCGTATCCGGCGGGAAGGACGCCCCGCAGCAGGGCCAGCAGCTCCCTGTGGGTGAGGTCCGTCGTGGTGGCCCGCCACAGGACGCGCCCGCCGCTCAGCCGTACGACCGGCCGCTCCCCCTCCAGGGTCAGCTCCAGCCGGAGCACACCGTCCCCCGGGTGCTCCGGCAGCGCCGAGGCGAAAGCGGCGCGTACCGCGTCGAGCCCGCCCTCGCGGACCGCGGCCTCGGCCCGTTCCCGGTCGGCCAGTTCGGCGACCGCGGCCAGGACCGACTCCAACGGCGGCACCTGGGCCGGAGCCAGCGGGACCAGTTCCGCGCATTCGAGCGACCGTTCGTGCCGCGCCTCGGCGTGCCGATGGTCGTAGACGGAGTGGTGGGCGTACAGCGCGTCCCCCTCGACCCGGTACACCGTCACGTACAGCTCGTCCTCCAGCGAGAACATCCGGGTGTCGTACACCCGGTGCACCGCTCCCGAGGAGTCCAGCGCGTAGTAGGTGCGCACTCCCCCGCCGCCCGGGTCGACGGGCTCACCGCCGAAGACCTCGCGGAGGCCGGGTGGACCGGCACCCCACGGCTCCACCGGCCCGGCGACCAGCGTCCGCCCGTCCCGCGTTCGCCAGCCCCGGGCGAGCCCCGCCCGCCCACCGGCGGAACGATCGACCATGACGACACCTCCAGGTGAGCGGTGCGATCAGCTCGCCTTGAGCTGTTCGGCGCCACCGACCTTGTAGGTGTGGTCTCCGAAGTCGGCCACCAGATCGAGACGTCCGCCCAGCGCCTCGACATAACGGGCAATGGCCTCGACAGTGAAGACCTTGCCCTGCTCGATCTGGGAGACCCGGCCCTTGGTCACCCCCATCCGCTCAGCGAGCTGGACCTGCGTGAGACCAGTCTGCTTACGGATCTCCGCAAGTTGGTAGGCGTCGACACGGGCGGTGACAGCACGATGCCTGCGTTCGGCCTCTTCGGCCCCTCCGACACGTTCCACGTAGGCATCCGGATCCCACCTGCTGTAACTGCTCATGGCCTGTCCTCTTCCGCGCGTTCCTTCACGTAGATCTCGTAACGATCTTCCGCTAGCGGGATCGCCGTGCGATACCACCTTCGCCAGTTTCCAGCCTTAT
This sequence comes from Streptosporangium sp. NPDC049248, assembly GCF_040678965.1. NCBI lineage: Bacteria > Bacillati > Actinomycetota > Actinomycetes > Streptosporangiales > Streptosporangiaceae > Streptosporangium > Streptosporangium sp. NPDC049248. Next base: position 110,388 of record NZ_JBFAQY010000003.1, on the reverse strand, counting down.
CACCGGCTACGAGCAGGATGACCGATCGCCAGGGGTCGAACACAAAAAGGATACGAACCTCGCTGCGCCCCGAGGAACCGGGACGCAGTTCTTTCATGTTGGGCACCCGAGAGGATTCGATCTTACCGACCAGCGGTCGTTTGAGAGCAGGGCCTGTACGGCTCAACGCATAGATCGCGTCATCGATGAGTTCGAAGGTCTCCGGATCCGTCAGGCGCAGACCGTTGATCCAGTCCCGAACCTCATTGACGTGATAGACCTGCCAGTGACCATCCACGTCAGAAGGATAGCGATTCCTATACTTCATGTTCGCCGAACAGAGCACCCCGACAGCGGTTCCACCGCTTCAGGCGTGGGGCACGACGAGTCCCGACTCGTAGGCGTAGACGATGGCCTGGGCGCGGTCGCGCAGGCCGAGTTTGGCCAGCAGCCGGGCGACGTGCGTCTTGACGGTGTGCTCGGTGACGACCAGCTCCCCGGCGATCTCGGCGTTGGACAGACCTCTCGCGATCAGCCGCAGCACCTCCAGCTCGCGGGGGGTGAGGTCGGCGGGAGGGTGCGAGCGGGATCGCTGCCGGGCGAACTCGGCGATCAGCCGCCTGGTCACCTGGGGAGCGAGCAACGCGTCGCCCCGCGCGATCACCCGGACCGACTCCACCAGATCCATCGCCCTGACATCCTTGAGCAGGAACCCGCTCGCCCCCGCGGAGAGCGCGTCGTACACGTAGTCGTCCAGGTCGAAAGTGGTGATCATGAGGGCGCGGGTGGGCAGGTCGGCGACGATCCGGCGGACCGCCTCGATGCCGTTCAGCTCCGGCATCCTGATGTCCATCAGCGCCACGTCGGGCCGGAACTCCCTGGCCAGCCGTACCGCCTCGGCCCCGTCGGCGGCGGTGCCCACGACGGTCACGTCCGGCTGGGCGTTCAGCACCGCGGCGAAACCGTGCCTGACGCTCCTCTGGTCGTCGGCGACCAGGACACTGATCACGCCGCCGCCTCCACCTGCGTCAGCGGAAGGCCCGCCTCGATGAGGAAACCCCCCTCGGGCGCCGTACCGGTGTTGAGCCAGCCGCCCAGCATGACCACCCGTTCCCGCATCCCGATCAGGCCGTGGCCGCCCGCGTTCGGGGAAGGTCCGGGGCCGTCGTCGCTCACCCTGATGGCCAGCGTGTCCTGCAGGTAGGCGAGCTCGATGCGCACGTTCGCGTCCGGCGCGTGGGAGCGGGCGTTGGTCAGCGCCTCCTGCAGGATTCGGTACGCCGACAGGTCGACGGCCGTGGGCAGCGGGACGGCATCGCCGATGACATCGAGATCGACCGTCCCCCCTGCCTTGCGGTGCTCTTCCAGCAGTTCGGGTACGCGTGCCAGGCCCGGTTGCGGCGAGGTGCCGCCCGCCCCGCCGTCGGTGCGCAGCACGCCGAGCAGCCGCCGCATCTCCACCAGCGTCTCGCGGGCGGTGGTCGCGATCTGCTCGAAGCCCTCGCGCGCCGGCTCGCCGAGATCCTTGATCGTGTACGGGGCGGTCTCGGCCTCCACCGCGATCCTGGAGATGGAGTGCGCCACGATGTCGTGCATCTCCCGCGCGATCCTGGCCCGCTCGGCCATGGCGGCCTGCTCGCGCTGCGCGGCGATCATCTGCTCCATGCTCTCCTGGCGGACCTCCTTGACCTCGCCACGGGCGCGGGCGAGGTCGGCCAGGAGCGCGACACCGCCGACACAGAACGCGATCATGGGAACCGCGGTAAGGGCGAGTTCGAATCTGCCTCTCCAGAGCAGCAGCATGCCCAGTATGAACAGCCCGGTCAGGATAGTCCCGGTCACCCCCCAGGCCTGCGCCCGCGGCAGCGGCCTGAACAGGGTGTAGAGGGCGAGGGCGGCGGACGTGGCGATCGCGAGGTTGGACAGGGGATGGATCCCGCTGAGGAGCAGCCCGACACCGCCGACAGCCGTCGCGACCAGCGCCGCGGGCGGGTTCACCCGGCGGAAGGCCAGCGGCAGGGTCGCCAGCAGCAGGAACGGCACCGGCACGTCGTAACCGTTCCAGGCCGACCCGACGGCCCAGAGCGCGAGACCGATCGCGACGGCCGCATCGAGGACGGAGACCGGGCCGATCTTTCTTTCCAGTAGCAGGTCGCTCGAAGTCATGCCCAGAATTGTGCGGGCAGCCGAGGAGCGCCCGCGTCACTCGAAGGATTGACATTCACCCGCGCAGCGACGCGCCGTTCCCCGGCACATGCCTAAGGGGGCGGCGACCCGGGCGTACGGAATGGATGAGGCGGATATGGATCTACAGCCCTTCGCGATGACGCACGCGGCCACGGTCGCGAGCTGGCCCACCTCGTCGCGGGAGGTCGCGATGTGGTGCGGACGGCAGGAGTTCCCGCTGCCAGCGCGGGTCGTCGCCGACTGGCAGCGGGGGGAGGACGTACGGACCCACCTGCTCGTCGAGGGCAGCGACCCGCTCGGCTACGGGGAACTGTGGCTCGACGCCGAGGAGGACGAGGTCGAACTGGCCCACCTCATCGTGGCCCCGGCCGCCCGCGGCAGGGGAATCGGGCGGGAACTGGTGCGCGGGCTGACCGCGCTGGCCTGGGAGGCGGGCCGCGCGAACGTCTTCATGCGCGTGCACCCGGACAACGACCGAGCGCTGCGCTGCTACCGGGGAGCCGGTTACCTGCCGGTCGACGCCCACCTGACCGCGGAGTGGAACACCGCCCAGCCGGTCGACTACACCTGGCTACAGCACAGGTGAGGGAGTCAGCTCCGCATCGCCGCCCCGAGTGAACGAAGTTCCGCGTCGACACCGTGCATGGTCGGCCTCCAGCCGAGTCCTTGTTCGGCGGCAGCGCTGGACAAGCGCTGGGAGTACGTCAGGGCCTCTGCGAACGGCCCCATGACGGCGAGGGCGGTCTGCAGGGGCAGTGAGGCGACGGCGCCGCCGGCGCCAAGTGCGGAACTCGCCCGCATGGCGAAGTCCCTGAAGGACAAGGATTCACCGTTGGCCGCCAGATACAGGGCGCCGGCCGGCGCTGCCTGCAACGCGCGGGCACACAACGTCGCCAGGTCCTCGACATGTACGAAGGCCAGCAGGTTGTCGCCGGCACCGACGTAGTGCGTCCGCCCGGAGGTTTTGACCTCGGCGAGAAGAGATCCCGCGATGAAGCCGTCGGTACGCCCGTACACCATGGGGGCACGCACGACCACCGACCGGACACCGCTGTGGGAGGAGCGGCGGATCTCGGCTTCGAGGTCGGAACGCCAGCGAAGAAAAGCCGGGGGGTTGTCAGGTGTGTCGACGTCGACCTCGACATCCGGACCGGTATCACCCGTACCCAGTGAGCCCGTCACATAGATGAACGCCTTTCCGCTGCCGGTCAGCCGGGCAAGCACCGCCCGAACGGCAGCGATGTCCATGTCCCGGAACGCATCGGAATCGGGTGCCAGCCAGGCGAAGACCACCGCATCGGCCTCTCCGGCCCTGTCGACCCACTGCGAGAGGTCCCCGACCTCACCTCGATGCGCTTTCACGCCCTTCCGGCGAAGGGCTTCCGCCGCTTCAGCCGATCTGGCGAGCCCGACAACCTGATGTTCCTGCTCGATGAGCTTGTCAGCGATCGCACCGCCGACATATCCGCTGGCACCGACAATGAAAACTTCCACACAGACCTCTCACGCCAGAAGGTGAAACCCGGCGAATCCCAGGATCGGGCAGGCTACCGCCGCATCCCGGGCACACCGAGCGGCTGAGAACCGCCATACGCGAAGCTAGACCTTGACGTTGACGTCAACGCAAGCCGGTGCGTCGCTCCGGCTCATCCGCGTGGGCGGTCAAACCCGACATTCGCCCGTACCCTCCCGCGGCAGGCGGCCTGGCTAGGCCGTCCGAGCCGTCATGGTGCGCCAGCCGAAGGTGGCGGTGCCGAGCAGGGTGAGAACCACACCGGCTACGGCGATGCTCCAGTCCTTCCACACAGGCGCCAACGCGACGAAGTGCACCCCGACCACGAACGCCACCCAGGCCACGTTGGTCTGCTCAGGACGTTCCCAGGCGGCGAGCACCCGGAGTCTGCCGAAGAGCAGGATCGCCTCGGCGGCGACGACGATCAGGTAGCCGCGGCCGAACATGTTCCGCTGCCGATCGGGGCGAACCCGTTGCTGTCCAGGATCGACCCCCGGCACGGGCCGCGGTTGTCGGCGTTGTCGTGCGACCTCGTGTGGGCGACGACATGGATGGCCGACGCGAACGAGGTGATCGGCCCGTTGCTCGGGCTGCCCGAGTTACCGGTAGTGGACTGGCCGGACTCGGAGGAGAAGGGCCCGCTGCACTGGAAGACCCGCGGCCTGGTCGACTGGGCGGCCGGACGCTCCTTCGTCTGGGTCGACGACGAGATCACCGACCCCGATCGTGCCTGGGTGTCCGCACACCATCACGGGCAGGCGCTCCTTCATCGCATTGATCCTCGCCGTGGCCTCACGCACACCGACTTCGTCGTCATCGCCGACTGGTTGGCACGGCTGTAGCCGATCCGGTCGCTGACTCGACCGGTTCGTTTCGCCGCCGCGGTAGATGGAGCCGTACAGGTTGGACACGACGTGAGGAACCCGTCATCACCGAGGCGGGGTGAGCTGAACGTGACCGACCCCCTTGGTGAGTTCCCTGGCAGGATGAATGAGAACTATCGTGACCAGCATGGAAAATCCCCCTCAGCGTAGGGACTCCCAGATGTCGCACCTGCGCGCCTCGGACAGCAACAGGGAGCAGGTCAGCACCCTGCTCGGTGAAGCCCTGAGCACCGGCCAGCTGAGCCACGAGGAGTACTCCGAGCGCCTGGACAGGCTCTACCAGGCCAAGACCGTGGGAGAGCTCGAAGTCCTCACCAATGACCTGCAGGTCGAGCGGCAGCGTCCGGCCGCGAACCCGGTGTCCTACCTGCCGGGGGCGAACTCCGAACCCGAGAACATCATCGCCATCTTCGGCGGTTCCGAGCGCAAGGGCCGCTGGCGGGTGCGGCGGCGGACCAGAGCGCTGGCCGTCTTCGGCGGCCTGCGGTTCGACCTGACCGACGCCGAGTTCGAGGCGAAAGAGGTCGAGATCACGGTTAACGCGATCTTCGGTGGGGCCGAGATCATCGTGCCCGAGGGGACGGAGGTGCGCTGCCACGGCGTCGGCATCTTCGGCGGTTTCGACGTGCACGGCAGCTCGGACGTCGACCCGTCGGCGCCGGTGGTCGTGGTGAGGGGCCTGGCGTTGTTCGGCGGAGTGGGCGGTAAGACCCGACGCCGACGCGAGCGCTGAGCGACACACCCGGGGCGCTCCGAAGGCGCCAGGACGTGATCACGTCCTGGGGCACCGCGGTCGTCCGGCACATTTGCCGACACCGGCGTTCGCGGCCAGCCCGAGATCGTCTACCGGCGTCCACGGGCATCAGGCGGAGATAGACCACGGTGCCCCACTTCACCGCCGTCACGCCGGCTTCATCGGTCGGCCTCCTCGAACTCGTCGGCGCTGTCCGCTCGGGCCGGTAGGAGCAAGGCGGTGACGACCACGACCACGGACAGCACCGCGCCGATGACGAAGGCCAGCCGCATGCCGTCCAGGTTGGCGAGCACCTCCGTGGCTCCCGCGGATCTCAGCGCCTCGGCTCGCGCGCTCATCACGGTGATCACGAGCGCGGTGCCGACGGCCGCGGAGACCTGTTGCAGCGTGCTCAGGATCGAGCTGGCGTGGGAGTAGAGCGGCGGTGGGACCGCTCCGAGCCCGAGGGTGAACACCGGGGTGAAGGTCGCGGCCAGGCTCACCATCAGCAGCGCGTGCAGACCGAGAAGCTGCCAGAACGGCATGGTCATCGTGACCTGGGTGAAGCCGGTGAGCGCGAGCGTGATCCCGATCGCGCCGGGGATGACCAGAACCCGGCCACCGAACCGGTCGAACAGGCGGCCGACGGTCGGACCGAGCAGCCCCATCGCGAGGCTGCCCGGCATCACGAGGAGTCCGGTCTGCAGGGGGCTGAGCTCGCGGACGTTCTGCAGGTACAGCGGCAGCAGGATCATCGAGCCGAGCATCGCCATGAAGGCCACCGACATCAGGATCAGCGCGACCGTATAGGTGCGGTGGCGCAGGGTACGCAGGTCCAGCAGCGGTACGCCGCGCTTCTGCAGCGCCAGCTGGCGGACGACGAAGACGGCGATGGCCACCAGGCCGACCGCCACGATCGCGACGGCGACGCGGACGTCACCACCCTCGAACCAGCTGAGCCCGTAGACCAGACCGCCGAAGCCGACGGCGGCGGTCACCACGCTCAACCAGTCGATGGTGCTGAACCGGGGCTCTCCGACGTTCTTGAGCTGCTTCAGGCCGCGCCATGTGATCACGGCGGCGATGGGGAGCACCACGGCGAACAGCAGCCGCCAGGACCCGAACTGGAGGATCACCCCCGAGACCGTCGGGCCCATGGCGGGCGCGACCGAGATGGCCAGGGAGACGTTGCCCATCACCCGGCCCCGGTCCGTCTCGGGCACCACCTGCATCAGCGTGGTCATCAGCAGCGGCATCATCACAGCCGTCCCGGACGCCTGGATGATGCGGGCGCCCAGCAGCACCTCGAACGACGGCGCGACGGCGGCCAACGCCGTGCCGAGCAGGAACAGGCCCATCGCGGTGGTGTACGCACTGCGGGTGGACACCCGCTGCAGGAACCATCCGGTGATCGGGATGACGGCGGCCATGGTCAGCATGAAGGCGGTCGAGAGCCACTGTGCGGTCTGCTCGGTGATGTGCAGCGCCTCCATCAGCCGCGGGATCGCGTTGATCATGATCGTCTCGTTGAGGATGACCACGAACGTGGCGAGCACCAGCAGCCGGATCACGGCCGGGGTGCGACCTGAGACGGCGGTCGCGGGCTTGGCTGGTGAGTCGAGCTGTGGGCTGAGCACGGCACCTCGATCGGGGTTGTCGGACACGACGCGGTCATGGCTGGGCCGGCGCCCCGGCCTTGGGTCTCGCGAGAAGTCGTGGTTATGCAAAGACTGACGGACGCCACCGACAAAACTCATCGCCCGTCCCCAGCATTGCGGCAGGCGATGCGAGATGTCACCCGATTTTCACCGGCGGACGACGACCTCCAGATCGCCGGAAGGAGCCCTCGTATCGCTCCATGACCTGGGCGAACACCTCAGAGGACTGGGCCACCCCAGTGGCAGGCACCGCGAACCGGGAAGGGCCGTCGCCCGCACCCGCGGTCGAACAACCTGATGATCCTCTGTAGTGGGGAACGGCCATCGACCGGCCAGGCCGACGGCCTCCTCACGGGTACCGGCGTGTGCCCGAGGGGCGACCGGAACCGTTCGTCCTCCTCGGTAGGGCACGGCCGGGTGGACCGTCACGGTCGTCGGCGCGTCTGCTCCTGTGAAGCCAGGTCCTGCTTCGGCGTCTCCGGGCGTTCGATGCGGGTGGGGTTGCCGCGTACGAGCTCGTCGTGGACGCGGCGGCGGGCGGTGGTGACGGCGCGCCCTGCCGTCTCGTCGCCGTCCTCGATGCGCTGTCGCAGCAACCGCATGGCGATGCGGCGGTTGAGGCTGAACCGCCGCTCGGTGTCGACCACGACGACGATCCCCGAGGGCCGGTGCGTCGCCCGTACCGCCGTGCTGGCCTTGTTCCGATGTTGACCGCCGGGGCCGCCGGTGCGGCAGGCGACGATGTCGACGTCCGCCTCCGCGAACGTCGTGCGCGGAATGTCGACCTGGCACGGTTGGGCGATGACGTACCAGTTCTTCCGGCCTGTGCCGGCCCGGTAGGGGCTGGGGGCCTGCCAGCACAGGGTTCCGGTCCACGAGGCGGCGAACGCCTCGGCACCGGCTCCCGATATCCGGATCAGGACCGATCGGTAGGTGCCGGGCCGGTCACCGGGAACGGTCTGGGCCCGATGGGTCTCCAGGTCCTGCCGGGTGGCGTCGGCTTCCAGGCGGCGCAGCAGCCGGGCCAGCGCCCAGGCGCACTCCTGCGGGCCACGCCCGGCCGACAGGAGCAGGTGGACGCTCACCGCGCGCCTCGCTCGCGGCGCCGGTCCCGCCGGGGCGTGGACCCGAGATCGGGCGTCTTGTAGGTGACCAGAGGGACCGTGGTGGCCACGGGCGTGGCCAGGTCATGGTCGACGAGGTCGGCGATCACCTGCTCGATGCGCTTGTAGGCCGTCGGCGCCTCCTCGAAGAGCAGTTGGCGGTCTCCGCACACCACCAGCGACCCCACCGGTGTGCGGCGCAGCTCCTCGACCGTGTGCTTGGCCCGGCCCCGGCGCAGGGCGTCCGCACGCGACATCTTGCGGCCCGCGCCGTGCGCGACGGAATGGCCGGCGTCCGGCCCGGCGTGGGCGGCCACGAGGTAGGAGGGGGTGCCTCGCGTACCGGCGATGAGCACGTCGCGGCCGTCACCCGGCGCCGCCCCCTTGCGGTGCAGGTAGACCCCGTCGCGCACCTCGACCAGGTTGTGGCACTGGTCGACGAGCGGCTCGGCGGGCTCGGCCCCCAGGGCATGGGCGACCCGGGCGGCCATCAACCGCCGGTTGAGCGATCCCCAGCGTACGGCGTCGTCGTGCATCGCCAGGTAGGCGCCGGGGTCGGGGGCGGGGCCCGCGCCACAGGCCGCGGTGTGCGCCCGCAGGATCCGTTCGCCCAGCCCCCGGGAACCACTGTGGACGATGAGAACCAGGTCGCCGTCGGCGAGTCCGAGACGGCTCGCGTGGCCCGGATCGAAGACGGTCCCGATCCGCGCCAGCTCGACGAAATGATTGCCCCGGCCGACCGTCCCGAGGCCCTCGACGTGACCGGCGGGGATGTCGCCCTTCACCACGGCCCAGGCCGGGTCGTCGGCATCCTGCTCGGGATCCAGCGCGCGATCGAGGTCGGGGAAGCGGGCGGCGAGCTTCTCGGGTACGGCGCGCTTGAGCTTCATGGGGAACACGGCGATGCCGCAACCGATGTCGGAGCCCACCAGGAACGGGTACAGCACGGTCGACGCCATGGCGGCACCGATCGGGGCGCCCTTGCCGGGGTGCAGGTCCGGCATGGCGGCGACGTGCACCATACCGTCGAGGGCGGCCACCTGGTGGCACTGCGCGAGGGCGTCGGACTCGATCCAGCTCGCGGGGGAGGCGAACACGGTGACGGTGGCCGGACCCGTGGCCGTGGTGGACGGCGGCGGGGACTCCTGCCGGGAGTGTTGCTGAGACAAAAGGCTCTCTTCCCTAAAAGGGGTATGGGGTGACAGCGTTGCGGGGCGCGTCGGCGCCGTGGCATCTCGGAGTGGCGGGGTGCTGTCCGTCAGAGCGTCATGGACACCACGTTCCCCGAGCCCACCACGCGAGGCAAGCGATTTTCGGCCGTACCGGGCTGTACGCCTACACTCACCGCCATCTCATGAAGACGGTCCACGGCTTCGAGCCATCAGGCGTCACCGGCCGTGGCGCGGAACGTCGTACTCGATGAGTACGGACACGGCGACACGCCCTGACCGACAATCCCCGGCCATGCTCGTGCCGGCGCCGTGGATGCCCGTCATGGCCGGGTCGGCGATGAAGCCGGCCATGCGACGTCGTCGATCGCGAGCCACGGCGCGACGGCCACGGCCGTGAGTGTGAGCCCGGCGAACGCCTTGACCTCGCGGTGGAGATGCGACTGGTCGACGTAGCCGGTCCGGGTGGCGACGCCGGCCGCGGCGTGACCCGCCGCGAGAAGGTGGGCGGCGTGGTCGAAGCGCACGAGTCGGGCCCCGCGTTTGGGGGTGATGCCGAGCTGGGACCGGAAGCGGGACCACAGGCGCTTGCGGCTCCAGCCGACCTCGTCCGCCAGGCCGTCGATCCGCACTCGCCCCCGGCCGGCGAGTGTCCGCCGCCAGGTGTGGGCGACCTCCGGGTCGACCGGCGGGCGGTCGCCCAGCCGGCGGTTGAGGATTTCGACCGCGATCGTGAACCGTTCGTCCCACGACGCGGCGGCGCGCAGCCTGTCCTCGGCTCGCCCGGCGTCACGGCCCCAGACATCCTTGAGGGATACCACCGTCCCACTGAGCTCGGCCGATGTGCCGAGCATCGCACCCGCCACGACCGGCTCCAGCCGGATCTGGAGGCACTCGCCGGCCCCGCAGCCGGCTGCCCGAAGATCGCCGGGAAGGAGCCCGACGACGACACTGCCGCGCTCGCGCCGGCCATGGACGTCGTAAACGATGCCTTCTCCCTCGCTCAGGTCGACGATCAGGGTGACGGACGGGTGCGCGACCATGGCGATGTCCATGAGTCCGGGGGCACGATGGCGGAACCCGGCCATGGTGACCCCCGGCAGCCGACCTGACGGGCGCGGGACTGCGACGTCCACCGCCGCCCAGGGGAATGGCGTCCCGGTCGACAACACGTGACCAGCCTAGGTCTCAGGGATCATGGGCGGGCTGTCAGCGGCCGTTGTCGTGAAGCCCAGCAGCAGTTCGCCGGTCGTCTCGGGCGCTTCCAACATGGGTAGGTGCCCGACGCCGGGCAGCAGCTCGACCCGCGCGTTCGGCACCGCGTCGTACTGGTGCGCCGACGACGGCTCCCAGCGGGGGTCGGCAGCGCCGAAGATCACCAGCACGGGAACCCGGAGGGCGGCGAGACGCTCGGGCACGCCCCGCTCGGCGATGTACGCGGTGTTCCGGCGCAGCACCGTCCTCATCACGCGGTAGGTGATCCCCCGCACCTCGGCGACCACATCGTCCGGGACGTCCACCGGGCGAGCGGCCGTCGCGCTGATCCCCCTGCGGATCATCGCATCCGAACGCCTCGACCACAGGAGCGGGCCCAAAGGCGGGGCCAACAGGACCCGAAGGATGAACGGCTGCCGAAGGAGCGCATCAGGACTCGGGCCGCTGCTGATCAGTACGAGCGAACCCACCAGGTCGGGACGTTGTTCGGCAAGCGCGGTGGCGACGTAGCCGCCGCTGGAGTGCCCGACCACGGCGACGTGACGAAGGCCGAGCCCGTCGAGCAGCGCCGCCACCCGGCCCGCCTGCGCGGGCACGTCGTACGACGGCGCGGGCGGAGACTGGCCGCAGCCCGGCAGGTCGACCCGGATGACGTGATGACGGTCGGCCAGTGCCGGGACCATCGGGCTCCAGGTGCCGCTCGAGGCACCCGATCCGTGGATGAGCAACAGCGGCCGCGCCTGCCGAGGGCCGTCGTGGACCACGTGCATCCCATGCGAACGCTCAACGTCGTACTCACTCATGCGGAGAATATGCACGGGCGGTCGACTATCGGTCTTGGACAAATGTTCCCGCGCCATCACGAACCCGGGAGAATCGGTAGTCTGCGGCAATGTCATTCGATCATCGATCTATTGGCGCGACAGCGCTGATGGTGGCCGCCTCGCTCACCACAGCCGCCCCCTCGGCCGCGCGGGCGCACGAAGCGCCCACGACCACGGCGGATCGCGTCTTACGGGTCTACAACAACAACATCGAGAATCTGGTCAGGAACAACGCCGACGGCTCGTGCACCCGGGTCTCAGGTCCGGACCACCTCACGTCGATGCTGGTCGACGACAACGGCAAAACCGGCACCTCAGACGTGCAGGCACCCGACCTCCTGATCGTGCAACAGGTACGTGGCACCGGACAGGCCACGGCGTACGCCGATCAACTCTCGGCCAAGTTCGGCTATCCGGCGGGCACCTACAAGGCGATCGTGGCCTGGGACGACCCCGAGGTGTGGGGCGGCACGCACAAGTGCAGCCAGCAATCGCACGGGCATCGCCCCGACAACGCTCGGCGGCTTCGGCATGACCGGTTACGGAACGAAGGCGACCTCCGGCTCCAGAAAGATCGACTACCTGTTCGTCAAGGGCACCGTGCAACCGTCGAGCATCGGCCACACGGTAGGCAGCACGAAGTCGAACCATCTCGCGCTGTACGGATTCGTGAAGTTCTGAATGGGTGAACCCGCAGGTCCTCCTGCAGGTGACCGCCGCCCCATACTCGGGCAAGGCGGCGATTGGACACGTACGTGCGCACCTCGTGCCGAGTTCGAAGCCGAAGGGCACGACACCGAGCCGGGCGCGGCGGCGCAGCACGCCCCGCGGTATATGCCGGGCATTCTGTGGAAGCGGCAGCCGGCGCCGCGGCCGCGCGACGCCGGAGCCGGTGGTACGGGACGGGGATATCTTCTTCACCATGAGTGCCCAGCACGCATGGTCTGAACGCTTCCCCGCAAGGCATCCGGTGACCAAAAGTTCTGATCACCCGGCGGTCGGTCCACTCGGCGATCTGTATCCCCCGGCTACCGAAGCAGAGGTCCGCCGGCTTGAAGAGCGGCTGGGTGTGGAGCTGCCGCCGAGTTACCGGCGGTTTCTCCTGTTCGCCAACGGGTGGGGCAGCGACGACGACTGCTGCCTGCTGCGTGTCGAAGAAGTCGGCCGGCTCCGTGATGTCGATCCCTCGAGGGCCGAGATCTGGTCGGCACCCAAGCAGGAGAACTCATGGAGCGTGCCCGACGAGCTCTACTTCGTCTACGGACTGGAGCAGGACTCCATCCATTACAGAGGGGAGTATGTGCCCGATACCCTTCTGATCGGGTATTGGGCTGACGGAGTGGCTCTCCTTAATCCCCACGTCAGCACCGCCGAAGGTGAGTGGGAAGCCTGGCATCTCGCGCCAGGGCTGCCCGGCGCCAACCGTTACAGGTCCTTCTGGGACCTCGCAATGGACGAGCTGAGAATGCGATACGCGCGTTGATGTCCCTTTCGTCGTTGCGGTGTGACCTACGTTCCGCGTAACTCGTACTTGCTGGAGCCAAAGTAACCCTTGATCGGTTGTGACCGATCAAGGGTTACGCGGAAAGGTCCGGTGCCTGGGTGCCGAATTCGACACCAACCTCGAATCCGGTACCCAGCAGTGCGCCGACCACTATTCGGTCATCACCCAGAAAGAGTTCTCGTCGCCGACTCTGAATTCGGCATAGAAGCATTGCCCTGGTCCTGGTTTTCCTTTGCTCTGATCGCACGGATTGAGAAGTCCCAGCCGGTACCCACAGCCCCTCCAATGTATTCTTGAATGGATACTCATCGCAGTTCAGATCCTTGAACCCGACCTGGGCGATATATTTTTCCCACTGTGGGTCACTCGCGCCGCATGCGAGGCTGTCGCAACGGAAGTGAGGCATCCATCGTGTCAGGTCTCATGATCGGGTGATGGGCTGGGCGGTGGCGTGGTTGTGGCCGAACGGCAGCGCTCAGTGCCAGGAGGCGCTGAGCGATACCTGGTCCCTCGCACCGAGTTCGGGGTACGGGCGCGCCGACCTTACAGGGTGCCCTGTCGGTCCCAGGAACCCTCGATAATCTTCGGATGCCGCGATTACTCGTGATGCTCCTGATGTTGACTCTGCTCGTCAGCGGCGGCCACCTCCTCGTCGGACGGCTCACCTTCGATGACCACGCCGCCCGCGCCGTCTGGACCTGGCGGGCCAGCGGCGCGGCGGAGATCTGGCGCAACGGCTTCGTCCCGACGGAGGACCTGAGCAAGATGCCGCACGACGTGGAGCAGCGGATCTCCAGTGACGAGGAGTACGGCTTCGCCGTGGCCGGCCCGCTCCCCCCGCCCCCGGACGAGGCGCGGATCCGCTGGGACGACGGTTCCACCACGCAGGTCCCCGTGATCAGCGCACGCCAGGCGCTGATCGCACTGTCCCCCTACGAGGAGGAGGCCTCCAGCCAGGACGATCGGGCGTACAAGATGACCGCCGCCACCTTCACGACCATGCGCCTGCGGACCCTGCGCGGCATGGCCACCGTCCCGGCGTGGCGGCTGTACTTCTCCAACCTGCCCGGCCCGATCGACCACGTCGCGGTCGACCGGGCCACGCTCGGCACCGTCGAAGACGCCATCGGTGACCACCTGTCCCCCGACGTCAGAGGCTTCGAGGTGCTCGACGAGCGCACGCTGCGGGTGAGCTACGACTACGGCGTCTGTCTCGGCCGAAAGATGCCGACCGTCCACCTGCGGGCCGACGAGCGGCCCGACGTCGTGGTCCTCGGAATCGAGGTCCACGAGCGCATCGGCAACGGCCTGTGCATGGGCGTCGGCGCATCCGGCAAGAGCACCGTCCGGCTCGGGGAACCGCTGGGCGACCGGGTGGTACTGGATGCGAAAAGTCGACTTCCCATCTGCCTCCATTGGCCGGCCCCCTGCCGCATCGGGTGACCTACGGGCGCAACCGGGCCACCGCCCAATCCATCACTCGATCAACTGATCGGACTTAGGACCTACTCGTTTAGGGGGAGGAACCCGTCCTGCGCGTCCGTGTAGAGCTCCGCCGCGCAGATCTCCCCGGTCTCCGACCGAAACACGCCCAAGGCTCGCGCTGCTCCTCGGGTACGTCGTCCGACGCCTCAAGCCGGATGCTCACGTGGTCGGTGTCCGCGGAGACACGGCAGCAGTTCGTGACCGCTCCGAACCAGCCGCCGCCCGGGAAGTCGCCTATTCGTCCCCTTATCAGAACATCGAGATGTGCACGTGGTCGATGTGGTTGGCGGTGTTGCCGCCTCGGTTGGACATCATCTTCCAGCCGGCGCCGGTGCGGACGTCGTAGTACTTCTGCTGCCAGATGATGTACATGACCCCGTACTTGTTGCCGTTGTCGATGGCCCACTGGGCGAGGCGGTTGCCGCGCTCCAGGGCGTCGGGAGTGGGGACGCGGCCACCGGTGCTCATCATGAAGTCGCAGGCCCGGCCGGTGCCGTGGTCGCCCGGGTCGCCGGGGCGGAGGCAGCCGTAACCGTAGGGCATGGGGAAGGTCTGCAGCACGACGTTGCGCATGGTGACCGTGCGGGGGGTCAGGCCGCCGTTGCCCGAGGGGGTCTGGAAGCCGTACTTGGCCAGCAGCCCCTCGATCCTGACCCGCTGGCGCTTGAGGTCGGCGATGTCCTTCTTGAGCGCGACGATCTTCGCGTCGGCGGTCTTCTCCGCGGTCTTGGCCTTCTTGATGAGGTTCTTGACCCGGTTGAGCTGGGTGGCACGGCGGCTGGCCAGGTAGGACATGGTGGCGGCCTGGCTGAGGGCCATGGTGGGGTCGCCCTGGAAGCTCAGCAGGCTGCCGTCGTCCAGGGCACCGCCCATGTAGGCGGTCTGGGCGAAGCGCACGATGTCGGCCTCGGCCGCCGCCAGGGCGCGTTTGAGGCTTTTGGCGTTGACGGTGGCCTTGCTGGCCTGGACCCGGGTCTCCTCCAGGCTCTGCACCTGGCCGCGGTAGTTCTTGTTGATCTCGGCCGCCTCCCGGGTCAGCCTCTTGAGCTCGGCCTCCGGGTTGGGCTTGGCCGCGCGGAGCGGGGCCGCCCCCGCCACGGCCGGCGACAGGAGCAGCACCGCGAGCAGGGCTGCCAGGATCGCCGAGCGAGTCGGTCTCACGCTTCGCTCACCTCCGGCGCCCCCCTCATGGACGGAGCGAAACTATAGAAGACGATCTTGAGGCTCGCCACCGGAACGGAGGAACTCGCGCACCATTGACGAACCATCTGCCCATTTAGGGTGATTTGAGTAAACATTTCCTGACGTGTCACTGGTTTAACCCTGATGAATCCTCGCACAGGGCACCCCACCCCGCCCATCCGGCAGAGACTTCCGTCACCCTTGCCATCGGAGACAGAACATGATTCGGTCTCAAGCAGCGGTGGGGCTTGTGGCGCCCTTCCCCACGGATGACACACTGTCCAAGCAAGCATTCGCTCAAATTGTGACTCTGGCCCGCCACCAGGAGGCAACACATCATGCGCCAGCACGACACGCTCTTCATCGGGGGCGACTGGGTGGCCCCCGCCGGGACCGGCACCATCGACGTCATCTCCCCGCACACCGAGGAGGTGGTCGGCCGGGTCCCCGACGGCACCGCCGCCGACATGGACCGGGCGGTGGCCGCCGCCCGGCAGGCGTTCGACCACGGCCCGTGGCCCCGGATGACGATGCCCGAGCGCGCCGCCGTCCTGTCCAGGCTCGCCGAGCTCTACGCGGCCCGCCAGGGCGAGATGGCCGAGATCATCACGCTGGAGATGGGCTCCCCGATCACCTTCTCCCAGATGGCCCAGGCCCCGCAGCCGCTCGGCATGCTCCAGTACTACGCCGAGCTCGGCAAGACCTTCCCCGTCGAGGAGGAGCGTCCGGGCACGTTCGGCTCCGTGACCGTACGCCGCGAACCGGTCGGCGTGGTGGCCGCCGTGGTCCCGTGGAACGTCCCGCAGTTCGTCATCATGATCAAGCTGGCCCCCGCCCTCCTCGCGGGCTGCACGATCGTGGTCAAGCCCGCGCCGGAGACCCCGCTCGACGCCTACCCGCTGGCCGAGATGGTCAAGGAGGCCGGTATCCCCGACGGCGTCGTCAACATCGTCGCCGCCGGACGCGAGGCGGGCGAGCACCTGGTCTCCCACCCGGGCGTGGACAAGGTCGCCTTCACCGGCTCCACCGCCGCCGGGCGCCGCATCGCGGCGATCTGCGGCGAGCAGCTCAAGCGCTGCACGCTCGAACTGGGCGGCAAGTCCGCGGCGATCATCCTGGACGACTGCGACCTGTCCGCCGCGATGGGCTTCCTGTCGATCGCCTCGCTGATGAACAACGGCCAGGCCTGCATCGCCCAGACCCGCATCCTGGCCTCGCGCAACCGCTACGACGAGGTCGTGGACGCGGTCTCGGGGATGGTGCGGGGCATGCAGGTCGGCGACCCGTCCGACCCGGCGACCGGTATCGGCCCGCTGGTCGCCAAGCGGCAGCAGGAGCGGGTCGAGGGCTACATCAAGATCGGCCTTGACGAGGGGGCCAAGGCCGTCGTCGGCGGCCTCGATCGCCCCCACGACCGCGGCTGGTACGTGGCCCCGACCGTCTTCGCCGGGGCGACCAACGAGATGCGCATCGCCCGTGAGGAGATCTTCGGCCCGGTCCTGGCGGTGATCCCGTACGAGGACGAGGCCGACGCGATCCGGATCGCCAACGACAGCGACTACGGCCTGGCCGGGACGGTGTGGACCGCCGACACCGAGCACGGCATGGACATCGCCCGCCAGGTGCGCGCCGGCACCTACGGCGTCAACCTCTACATGGTCGAGACCAGCTCGCCCTTCGGCGGTTTCAAGAGCAGCGGCCTCGGTCGCGAACTGGGCCCCGAGGGACTGTCGTCCTTCCTGGAGTACAAGTCGATCGCCCGCCTGGGCTGATCCGGAGCCTTCGGGGGTGCCCGTAAGCCGTACGGGCACCCCCGCCGGACGTACGGCCCAGCACGCCCCCGCGACGCTGGGCGACCGCCTGACCGTCCCACGGCCCGTCGAACGACGGTCCGTGTCCCCGGAGCACTCCCGGCGGATTTCGCACGTCCACCATGGGTAGACGTGCCCTATCCCCCGTTGGTTCGCGAAACCACCAGCAGAGTTTGCCTGGCGATCTCGAACTCCTCGTCCGTGGGGATCACCGCGACCCGCACACCGCCTCCGTCGGGGGAGATGATCGTGCCGCCCCGCACGTTGCGCGCCGGGTCCACGGTGATGCCGAGCGCCCCGAGACCGGCCAGCGACCGCTCCCTGACCAGCGCGGAGTTCTCCCCCACCCCTCCGGTGAAGGCGATGACGTCGACGGTGCCGAGGACCGCGTAGTAGGCGCCGACGTACTTGCGGAGCCGGTGGCAGTAGACCGACATGGCCAGCTCGGCGTCCGGGTCGCCCTCGCTCACCCGCTCCGCCACCGCGCGCAGGTCGTTGTCACCGCAGAGGCCGAGCATCCCGCTGCGGCGGTTGAGCAGCACGTCGATCTCGTCGAGGGACATGCCTCCGGCGCGCGCCAGATAGAGGACGATCGCCGGGTCCAGATCGCCGCTGCGGGTGCCCATGACGAGGCCCTCCAGCGGGGTCATGCCCATGGACGTGTCCACGCACCGCCCCGCGGCCACCGCCGAGGCGCTGGCCCCGTTGCCGAGGTGCAGGACGATCACGTTGGCCTCCGGCCGGTCCGTGAGGAGCGCGGCCTGGCGGGAGACGTACGCGTGTGAGGTGCCGTGGAAGCCGTAGCGCCGCACACCCAGCCGCTCGGCCACCGCCTGGTCGATCGCGTACGTCGAGGCGGCCGGGGGGATCGTCGCGTGGAAGGCGGTGTCGAAGACGGCCACCTGCGGCAGATCGGGGCGGAGCCGCCGCGCCACCTCGATCCCGGTCAGGTTGGCGGGGTTGTGCAGGGGGGCGAGCGGGATGAGCTCCTCGATCTTCCTGACCACCTCGTCGGTGATCAGCGTGGGCTCGGTGAAGGTCGTGCCGCCGTGCACCACCCGGTGCCCGATCGCGACGAGCTCGGTAGAGTCGAGCCCCAGCCCCTCGGCGGCGAGCAGGTCGGCGACCACCTTCAGGGCCGCCCGGTGGTCGGGCACCGGGGAGCCGAGCTCGCCGATCCGCTCCACCACTCCCGAGGCCAGGTGCTCGGCACCGCTCAGCAGCCGGTACTTCACCGAGGACGACCCGGAGTTGAGGACCAGCACCCGGCTCACAGCGTGACCTCCTGTGCCTGGATGGCGGTGATGGCGACGGTGCTCACGATGTCGTCGACCAGGGCGCCGCGTGACAGGTCGTTGACCGGCCTGCGCAGCCCCTGCAGGACCGGCCCGACCGCGACGGCCCCGGCCGAGCGCTGCACCGCCTTGTAGGTGTTGTTGCCGGTGTTCAGGTCCGGGAAGATCAGCACGGTCGCCCGGCCGGCGACCCGCGACCCGGGCAGCTTGGCCGCGGCGACGCGGGCGTCCACCGCCGCGTCGTACTGGATGGGCCCCTCGACCAGCAGGTCCGGCGCGCGCTCGGTGACCAGGGCGGTGGCGGCGCGGACCTTGTCGACGTCGGCGCCGCTGCCCGACTCGCCGGTGGAGTAGGACAGCATCGCGACCCTCGGCTCGATGCCGAAGCGCTCCGCCGTACGGGCCGAGGAGATCGCGATGTCGGCGAGTTGCTCGGCGTCCGGGTCGGGGTTGATCGCGCAGTCGCCGTAGACGAGCACCCGGTCGGCCAGGCACATGAAGAACACCGAGGAGACGATCGAGGTGCCGGGGACCGTCCTGATGACCTGGAAGGCGGGCAGGATCGTCGCGGCCGTGGTGTGCGCGGCCCCGGAGACCATGCCGTGCACGAGGCCCCGGTGCAGCATCATCGTGCCGAAGAAGTTGGCGTCGGCGAGCACGTCCACGGCCCGCTCGAAGGTGATGCCCTTGTGCGCCCGCAATCCGGCGTAGTCCTGGGCGAACGACTCGCGCAGCGGCGAGGTCAGCGGGTCGACGACGGCCACACCCGACAGGTCGAGGCCGAGGTCGGCGATCCGCCGCCGCACCACGTCCTCCCTGCCCAGCAGGGTGATGTCGACGATGCGGCGCCGCAGCAGGATGTCCGCCGCCCGCAGGATGCGATCCTCCTCGCCCTCGGGCAGCACGATGTGCCGCCGGTCGGTCCGCGCCCGCTCCAGCAGGGTGTGCTCGAACATCATCGGGGTGACCCGCTTCGAGCGGGTCAGCTCGATCCGGTCGGCCAGGGCGGCGGCGTCCACGTGGGCGTCGAAGTGGCCCAGGGCCGTCTCGATCTTGCGGGGGTTGTCCGCGGTGAGCCGCCCCTCCAGGCCCGCCAGGACGGTCGCCACCTCGAAACTGCCCCCGTCGGCCGCGAGCACCGGCATGCTGGGCGCCAGACGGGCGGTGAGCGCCCGTACCGTCGTCGTGGGCCGCTCCCCCACGGTGAGCACGACCCCGGCCGGTCTCACCGTACCGGCCGCCTCGGCGGCCAGCGAGACCAGCAGCAGGTCCGCGCGGTCGCCCGGCGCGATCACCAGCGCACCGTCGGCCAGGTGCTCCAGGAACACCGGGAGCGTCGCACCGCCGAACACGAATCCGAACACGTCGCGGAGCAGGCTGTCCTCGTCGCCCTGGATCAGCTCCGCGTCCACCGCCCGCATGACCTGCCCGACGGTCGGCGCCGACAGCGACGGCCGCTCGGGGATGGTGTAGCAGGGGACCGGGAGCGCACAGTCGACGACCGTGCCCTCGGGCACCCGGTTGGCGATCACCGCGAGCACGGTGCAGCCCAGATCGGAGAAGACCTGGTAGCCGGTGCGCATCTCGGCCGCGATCTCCTCGGCGGCGTCGCCGTGCGCGCCCACCACCACGATCACCGGGGCGCCGAACTCGGCGGCCAGGCGGGCGTTGAAACCCAGCTCGCGCGGCAGGTCGTCGGTGTCGAAGTAGCTGCCGAGCACCAGCAGCGCGTCACACTCCCGCTCCAGCGTGTGGAAACGGGCGACCAGCCGGCCGACGAGATCCTCGACGCCCCGCTCCGCGTAGATCTCCGCGGCCTTCTCGGCGCTCACCCCCGTCGCCGCGGCGGCGGGCCGGTACCTGCTCCTGAGCAGGTCCAGGATACGGTCCTCGCCGTCCCCGGTGATCGGCCGGAACACCCCCGTGCGACCGGCCCGCCGGGTGAGCAGCTCCATCAGGCCGAGCTCGACGATCTGCCTGCCGTCTCCCCGCCCGAGCCCCGCCACGTAGATGCTCCGCATGCGCCCCGTCCCCCGCTGTGACCGATCCTCAAGAGGAGTAAACACCCTCCGGCGGACCGAAACGGGCGACGGCCCACCCACCGATGCGGCGGACCAGCTCCGGGGTGGCCGCCGACTCCGCGTGGCCGTACCCGGGCTCGATCCACAGTTCCTTCGGCTCGCCCGCGTACCCGTAGATCTGGTACGCGTGGTCGAGGGGGAAGAACGGGTCCGCGTCCCCGTGCACGACGAGCAGCGGCGCCGGTGAGATCTGCGCGGCCGCCGCGTACGGCGCCAGCGGCAGCGGGTCCCACACACCCCTCATGATCCGGGTGTTCTTGCCCAGCCGGGTGAACAACCGCCCGACCGGCCTCTCGATCGCCCAGTGCACCTGGCGCATCGGCCTGGTCCCCCGGTAGTACCACCGCGCCGGCGCGCTCACCGACACCACCGCGTCCACCCCGCCGAGCACCCCCGCGTGCCGCAGGGCCACCGCCCCGCCCAGGGAGAACCCGACGGTCACCACTTTGCGGTAGCCGATCGCCCGCGCGTGCCGCACCGCCGCGTCCACGTCGAGGATCTCCAGGTCGCCCACCGTCGACAGTCCCCCCGAGCGGCCGTGCCCCCGGAAGTCGAACGCCACCACCCCGCCGAACCCGCTGAGCACGTGGGCGATGCGGCGGGTGGCGCGTTCCCGGTGCGATCCGGTGAAGCCGTGGGCCAGCACGATCCCGAGGTCGGCCGCCCCGCGCGGCGGGGTGTGCGCGGCGTCGATCCGCAGATTGTCCCGGGTCATCAGCATCACGGGGAACGACGGTGCGTAAGGCATGGAACCGAGCTTAGGGATCGCCCGTCCGACGGCCGGTCGCGACCGGCCTCATCAGGCGGAAACAAGGGGCTCGGAGCGTGAATTGCCGCACTTCATCTGTCAGAGGCGTGAGAGCGATTGTCCGGATCAACTAAAATAGGAGGGCCGCAGGTTCCGCGGCCGCCTCCACGATCACAGAGTGAGACTCCATCATGCCTTTGAACAGCCGCGACGACCTGCGGAACATCGCGATCATCGCGCACGTCGACCACGGCAAGACCACTCTCGTGGATGCCATGCTCTGGCAGTCGGGCGCGTTCCGCGTCAACCAGGACGTGGACGACCGTGTCATGGACTCCAACGACCTCGAACGCGAGAAGGGCATCACCATTCTCGCGAAGAACACCGCGGTCAAGCACGGCGGTATGACGCTCAACATCATCGACACCCCCGGCCACGCCGACTTCGGCGGCGAGGTCGAGCGGGGTCTGTCCATGGTCGACGGTGTGGTGCTGCTGGTCGACGCCTCCGAGGGCCCGCTGCCGCAGACCCGGTTCGTGCTGCGCAAGGCGTTCGCCGCCAAGATGCCGGTCATCCTGTGCATCAACAAGGTCGACCGCCCCGACGCCCGGATCAAGGAGGTCGTGGACGAGGTCTACGAGCTCTTCATCGACCTGGACGCCACCGAGGAGCAGATCGACTTCCCGATCGTCTACGCCTCGGCCAAGGCCGGCCGCGCCTCGCTCAACCGTCCCGAGGACGCCGCCATGCCGGACTCCGAGGACCTGGAGCCGCTGTTCGAGGTGATCAAGAACACCATCCCGGCGCCGACGTACGACCCGACGGCCCCGCTGCAGGCGCACGTCACCAACCTCGACGCCTCCTCCTACCTGGGCAGGATCGCGCTCTGCCGCGTCCACCAGGGCACCATCAGGAAGGGCCAGCAGGTCGCCTGGTGCCGCACCGACGGCACCATCCAGCGAGTGAAGATCACCGAGCTGCTGATGACCGACGCGCTGGAGCGCAAGCCCGCCGAGGAGGCGGGTCCCGGCGACATCATCGCGATCGCCGGCATCCCGGACATCATGATCGGCGAGACCCTCGCCGACCCCGAGGACCCGCGCCCGCTGCCGCTCATCACGGTCGACGAGCCCGCGATCTCCATGACCATCGGCACCAACACCTCGCCGCTGGTCGGCAGGGTCAAGGGTTCCAAGGTCACCGCCCGCATGGTCAAGGACCGGCTGGACAAGGAGCTCGTCGGCAACGTGTCGCTGCGCGTCCTGCCGACCGACCGCCCCGACGCCTGGGAGGTGCAGGGCCGCG
Source organism: Streptosporangium sp. NPDC049248 (assembly GCF_040678965.1). Classification (NCBI taxonomy): domain Bacteria; kingdom Bacillati; phylum Actinomycetota; class Actinomycetes; order Streptosporangiales; family Streptosporangiaceae; genus Streptosporangium; species Streptosporangium sp. NPDC049248. The sequence continues at coordinate 87,712 of NZ_JBFAQY010000003.1, read as the reverse complement.
GCGAGCTGGCGCTGGCCATCCTGGTCGAGCAGATGCGCCGCGAGGGCTACGAGCTGACCGTCGGCAAGCCGCAGGTCGTCACCAAGCTCGTCGACGGCAAGGTGCACGAGCCGGTCGAGCGGGTGACCATCGACTGCCCGGAGGAGTACCTCGGGGCGATCACCCAGCTGCTGGCCGTCCGCAAGGGCCGCATGGAGCACATGACCAACCACGGCACCGGCTGGATCCGGATGGAGTTCGTGGTCCCGGCCCGCGGCCTGATCGGTTTCCGCACCGAGTTCCTGACCGAGACCCGCGGCACCGGCATCGTGAACCACGTGTTCGAGAACTACGAGCCGTGGTTCGGTGAGCTGCGCACCCGCAACAACGGCTCGCTGGTGGCCGACCGGCCGGGCCCGGTGACCCCGTTCGCCATGCTGAACCTGCAGGAGCGCGGCGTGCTGTTCGTGCAGCCGACCACCGAGGTCTACGAGGGCATGATCGTCGGTGAGAACTCGCGCTCCGACGACATGGATGTGAACATCACCAAGGAGAAGAAGCTCACCAACATGCGCTCCTCGACGAGCGACACGACGGAGACGCTGATCCCGCCGCGCCAGCTCTCGCTGGAGCAGGCGCTGGAGTTCATCCGCGAGGACGAGTGCGTGGAGATCACGCCGGAGAACGTGCGCATCCGCAAGGTCGTCCTCGACGCCTCGACCCGCGCCAGGACCACCGCCCGCGCCAAGCGCGCCAACTGATCACCACCGCCCCTGTCCGGCCCGCGTCACCACGCGGGCCGGACCTGTCCGGGGCCTGTGGCACCGTCACCCGCCGCCTTCCGGGTCCGGTGCCAGCGGGAGTACGGCGCCGAGCTGCCGTCGGCTGTGGACGCCCAGCTTGTGGTAGGCCCTCCCCAGGAGATTGGTCACGGTACGCACCGAGACACCGAGGTTCGCGGCTATGGCGGAGTCGCTGAGCCCCGCCGCCGCCAGCTCGCACATCTCCCGCTCCCTGCTGGTCAGGGCCGTGGCGTCCGCCGAGGACGGGGGCCACGGGGGACGGTGGCCGTCGCAGCGCTCGACGAGGTCGTCGAGGCGCCGCCGTGCCGCGTGGCCGCCGCCGGGCGCCGCACTCGCGGCCTCCAGGGCCAGTCCCAGGTAGCCGAGCTCGGCGAACCGGTCGGCGATGCCGCGCAGCACCGCGCCGTCGCGCGCGGTCAGCGCCTCGGCGTGGTCGGCGAAGAGTTCGAAGAGCGGGCTGTCGCAGGCGCCCGCGGCCTCCCGAAGGCGGGCCGCGGCCCTGGACGACGGGTGGAGCCGGACGTGGTAGTAGGCGCACTCGACCCCGGTGGTGAGCCGCGAGTCGCGTAGGTAGCGGTCGGCGAGCCGGTTGGCGAGATCGGTGGCGTGGGCCAGCCTGCCGGAGTGGGCGAGCAACCGGATCCGGCTGAACTCCAGCCTGTCGCGCAGTCCCAGGTCGCCGGGTATCAGCTCGCGGAGCCGGTCCAGCTCCTGGAACGCCTCCTGCGAGTGTCCGAGGGCGGCGACGCACACGGCGTACTCGCAGCCGATGAAGACCCGCATCGGAAACGGTATGTGCTCGTCGACCAGCGCTCGTGCCTCCCGCAACGGGGCGAGCGCCCGCCGCGGTGAGCCCGCCCACAGCCGGCAGTGACCCCGCACGTGCCCGACGATGGCGACTTCCGACGGCTCCGCGCGTCGTACGGCCTCCTCGTAGTAGGTGTCGACGAGGAGAAGCGCCTCGCGGAGCCTGCCCGCCAGGACGAGCGCGTGAACGTGACAGGCCGCGGCCGAGCCCCGCATGGCGGGCCACCGCGCCGGCAGTCCCAGCGGTCCCCGGTCGAAGTCCTCCGCCGCCCGCGCCGGCCTGCCGCGGAAGGTGAGCCGGTAGGCCCGCAGGACCGTGGCGGCGTCGGCGACCAACGGGTTCAGCGGGCCGTGAGCGGGGGCCTCGGGCGGCCCGGCCCCGGACGCCGCCCCGTCGGGGAGCACCGCGGGCCCGGCCGCCGAGGTGGCCCTGGTGAAGAGCGCGAGTCCGAGTTCGGCCACGCGGAGGTCGGCGGATCGTTCCGTGCCCGGATGGCGTGCCATCGTCTCGTGCGCCTCACCGGGCCGGCTGAGTCCCCAGAACAGGTTCAGCGAGCGCAGCGCCACCGTCTCGGCGGTGCCTCCCCCGTGGTCGGCCAGCAGGCGTTCGCCGTCCGCCGCCCGTCCCTGGGCGATCAGCGCCTGGCCTCGGAGGACCGCGCCCGGCGCGCCGGGGACGTGATGGGCGAGACTCTCGGCGAGCACGGGGTCGCCCGAGGCGAGCGCGCGCCCACCCGCCACGAGCGCCTGTGACGCCGGGACGTCGAGGTCGGCCTCCAGTCGCCAGAGCACCGCCGCCGGGTCTCCGGGGTCGGGCACACCCGCCTCGCCCGCGGCTGCCACCAGCTCCCGGTATCTCTGCCTTCGCCGCAGGGGCCCGATCCCGGCGAGCAGGGCCTGCCGGTGAAGCGGATGGGACATGGTGACCTCGTCCGTTCCCCCGCGCGGGGTGAGGGTGATGACGGCCCGATGCGCCAGTTCCCCGACGATCGCCGGTCCGGCCAGGTGCTCGGCCGTCGCCCGGGGCAGGGAACCCGTCAGGGCGACGTATTCCAGCGCCTTCGTCTCCTCCGCGCCGAGTGTGGCGAGGTCGGCCGCGACGAGCTCGTGCAGGCGGGGATGGCCGCCGGGAGACCCGCGCCAGGACCAGACCTCGCGCGATCGCGCGAGGTCTCCGGTTTCGAGGCCGATGCCGACGACGCGCCGGAGCAGCAGCGGGTTCCCGCGGGTGATCCGCCACAGCACGTCGGCGGTGAGCCCGTCGACCGGCCCTTCCAGGACGTCGGTGAGCAGGTGGAGGACGACGGCGCGGGAGAGGTTCGCCACGGGCAGGACGACCAGCGGCCCCCTGCCGCACACCCGGGCGAGGGGTCCGTCGAGAGGCGCCCCGGAGCGCGCGGTGAGAAGCAGCGTGACGCCTCCGGTCCTGACGAGGTCGCCCACGACGGCGGCCGAGGCCGCGTCGAGCTGGTCGGCGTCGTCGATGCCGAGCACCACCCACCGGGCCGGCCCCTCCCCCTCTTCCAAGGCGGCGTCGTGAACGCCCCGCGGAGCACCGGCCAGCAGGCCGGAAACAACGGAAAGCCCGGAAGGGGAACCGGTGGAACCACCGGAGACCCGCAGGCCGGCGATCCCCACCCCGGAGATGCCCCGGGTGGCCTCGGTCGCGGCACCCCGGATGATCAGGGCTCCCGCCGCGGCGGACAGGTCGAGGACGAGGTCCGCGAGGCGGGTCTTGCCCACCCCCGGTTCACCGGTGAGGAGCACCCCCGATCCCGGCGGCATCGCCAGCGCCGCGAGGATCTCGCGCACCTCCTCCTCCCGGCCGACCGTGGGCCATCCCCCGCCGGCGACGGGCCCAACGGCGTCGATGGCTCCGGAATCGTCGATCATGACCTCCGGATGTCCGGGCTTACTCCCGTCTGGCCGTTTCCCTGCCGATCGGTCCCCGCACCGGCTCCAGGCTCCGGTGAGTTGGATTATTCATGGCCGTCCACGGATTCCAAGCGGTATCCCGACCATAATCATGGGTAAAGGTCGATTCCTGATGAACTTCCGGTGTCAAGGAGGGTCAGGTGCGCCCGTACGGCGACGCGACGGAGGCGATGCCCCACGACGGGCCCCACGACGGGCCCCACGACGGCCCCGACGACGGACGCGGCGCCGGTGACCACCGCCCCGCCTGGCCCTTCGTCGGACGGGCGGCCGAGGTCCGGGCCGCCGTGGCCCGGCTCGGACGGCAGGGCGAGCCGGGCGTGCTGCTCGTCGGCGAGGCGGGAGTCGGCAAGTCCCGGCTGCTGGACCCGATCGTGCTCCGCTGCCGTGACGAGGGCATGCACGTCGCGGTGACGGCCGGGGCCGAGGCGTCGAGCGGCCTGCCGTTCGCGACGATGGCGGCCCTGCTGCCCGAACAGGTCCACCGGGACACGGCGAACGTCTTCGCCGCCGCCGCCGGCGCGCTGCGCGAGGCCGCCGGCGACCGCACGTGCGTCGTGGTCGTCGACGACGCGCATCACCTCGACGAGGTGTCCGCCGCCCTGGTCCAGCATCTGGCCGCCACCACGGGGGCGCGCGTCCTCGCCACGGCCAGGACCGGCCACACGGACGCACCGGCCGTCGCGGCGCTGCTGCGCCGTCCCTTCGTCCAGACGTCGACGGTGGAACCGCTGGACCGCGCGACGGTCGGCGCCCTGCTCGGCGCGGCACTGGACGGGCCGGTCGACGGGCTGACCGTCGACCGGCTGTGGCGCGTCACGCGAGGCAACCCGCTGTTCCTCCGCCATCTCGTGGAAGCCTGCCTGACCTCGGGAACCCTGCGCCGGGTCGGCGAGATGTGGCGGTGGAAGGGCCGGATACCGTCCCAGCACCGGCTGCGCGACCTGGTCTCGGGCCTGCTCGGCGGCCTCACCGGTGACGAGGCCCGCGCGCTGTCGTATGTGGCGCACGCCGAGCCGGTGTCGCTCGACGTGATCGAGGCGCTCGTGGACACCTCCGTACTGGTGGAGCTGGAACAGCGCGCGCTGATCGCGGTCGAGCGGGTACGTCGCGACCTCGTGGTCCGGCTGGGACATCCGCTGTACGGCGAGACCGTCCGGGCCCGATCCGGCGAGGACGAGCGTCGGGGCGTCTACCGCACGCTCGCCCGCGCGGTGCTCCACGGCCGGGTGCCCGTGGACCAGGCGCGGCTGCGAGCGGTGACGTGGCAACTGGCAGCGGGCGACCCGGTGCCCGGCGACCAGGTGGTGGGCGCCGCCTCCGACGCGCTGGCACGCTGCGACGCCCCGCTGGCCGAACGGCTGGCACGCCACGCCGGCACCACGGCGGGCACGGACCTGCTGGCGCGGGCCCTGGTCGCCCAGGACAAGGCGGCCGAGGCGGAGTACCTGCTGGGCAGGCGCATGTCCGGCGGGACCGGTTCGCCGGACGAACTCGCCAAGGTGGCGGCGTTGCGCGCGCTCAACCTGTTCTGGAACCTGCGGCGCCCCGCCGAGGCGGCGGAGATCGTCCGGCAGGCCCGCGCCGCGGGGCCCCTGGGCGAAGAGGCCACCGCCGAGCTGGCCGTCGCCGAGCTGGCGCTGATCGCCTTCGGCAACGGCGCGACGGGGCTCGTCTCCGAACTGGTCCCGGCCGACCTGGCCCGGCTGTCCGCCGGGGTGCGGGACGGCGTGATCGCGAGCGTCTGCGACCCGCTCCAGGCATACCTGAACATCTACCTCGGCCGGCCCTCGCAGGTGGCCGACGGTTACACGGCGGGGCGGCTGGGCGCCCCTCGGGTGTGGGGCGCGATGGGTGCCGCCACGGCGGCCTGCCACGTGCAGGCCCTCGCCCTGGCGGGCCGGCTCGACGAGGCGTTCGCCGTGGCCCGCTCCGGCTACCGGGCGGCCGTCGAGCAGGAGGTCTCGGCCGAGGCCGCGCTGCTCACCTTCGAGCTGGGCATCTGCGAGGTGTGGGCGGGACGGCCGAGCCGGGCGCTGCCCCACTTCCGGGAGGCCCGTACGCTCCTCGACCGCAACGTGCCCTTTCCGATCCAGATCTACGTCTTCGCCGAGCACGCCGCCTGCCTGGCCGCGGTGGGCCGGTTCGACGAGGGGCGCCGGACGCTGGAGGAGATCACTCGGCGGCTGCCCGCCACGTCGAACCTGCACAACCACCTGGAGCTGGCGAGGCTCCGCGTCGACGCCCTGGCCGACGGGAACCGGGCGGAGAGCGGGACCGGCGGAGAGACGGAGGCCGAGGCGGACCGGGCGAGGGTCGCGGCGGCCGGGGCCTCGCTGGGCACGCGTTACCGGTCGGCGGGGTGGTTCACCAAGGCGGTCGAGGCGTTCTACCACTCGGTACGGCTGCGCCCCTCGCACGCCGTCGCGGAGGCCCTGCACGAGGTCGTCGCCCGCTGCGACAGCGAGCTGTTCACCCTGTTCGACCGGCACGGCCGGGCGGCCGCCGGCGGGGACGTCGACGGCCTGGTCTCGGTGGCGGGCGAGCTGGCGGAGCGCGGGTACAACAGCCTGGCCAGGGAGGCCCTGTCGACCGCGACCGACCTCGCCGCCCGGCGGGGCGCGGACCGCCTGGCGGCCCGGTTACGGATCCAGGGGCGTGGCCTGGCCCGGCTGTGCGAGGGGTACGGGCCGCCGTGGGCGGTGCGGGCCGAGCCGCAGGCGGCGCTGAGCGAGCGCGAGCGCGAGACGTGCGAGCTCGCGGCGGGCGGCATGACCAACGACGCCATCGCCGAGCACCTCGGCCTGTCCAGGCGGACGGTCGCCAACCACCTGCAACGCGCCTACGGCAAACTCGGTGTCCGCGGCCGGGAGGACCTGGCCGAGGCCCTCGGCCTGCCACGGCCGGTACCGCCGGTGGGCCTGACCTGGCTCTCACCGGATCCGCCGGGCGACGCGACCGGCCCGGACCGGCTCCCCTTCCCCTGACAGGACCGCCTCCTGGCGACGGGACCTCGGACGACCCCCACGGCCGGACCGGCAGCGGCGGTCCCTGATAGGGGAGGCCGGGCGGATGCCGTGACGGAACCCGGCCGCGGACTCCGCGGCGGGACCGGGCGGGTCAGCCCAGAGGGGCGGGGGACTCCGCGTCGGGGACCAGCAGGCGCGCGCGGCCCCCGCCGTCCGCGGGAACGGCCCAGACGTCGGAGTGCCGCGCGTCCCGCGTCACGCCGTACATCACCGTGCGGTCGTCGAGCCAGGCGGGCTGGTCGTCGACGGGGCGCGTCTCGGCCAGCGGGGTCTCGGACATGGTCGCCAGGTCCAGGACGGCGGGCCGCCACGTCCCGTCCGGCTGGGGTTTCTTGAAGGCCAGCCGGGTGCCGTCCGGCGACAGCGAGGGACACTCCACGTTCCGGCGGAGGGTCCGCACGCGCCGCGCCGCGAAGTCGCCCTCGACGAGGTAGGTCCGGCCGCCGGTCGACATGGTGGCGTAGAAGCGGTTGTCGTCCGCGGCGAACGTGACGCCCCAGAAGTTCACGTCGGCGGCCTCGTACGGGCGGCCGTCACGGGTGACGGCGAAGGTCTCCAGGGTGCCGGCCACGTCCCCGGTGCGGGTGTCGAGGATTCCCGAGCGGGTGGAGAACGCACCGGCGTCGCTGTAGGAGTCGCCCTGGACGAACACCGTCCACGACACCATCCGCCCGCTCGCCGACACTCTGGCGCGGCTGGGCACCCCGGCGAACGGGCTGGACCAGGTCTCCCGCAGGCGCGCGTCGAACAGCACGGTCTCGTAGGAGCCCGGCGCGTCCGCCTCCTCGCGCAGGCAGACGCCGGTGCCGCCCGCCACGTACGCGCGGACGCAGGCCAGGGCCAGGACGTCGCGCCGGCCCTGGCCCGCGACGACGAGCCTGCCGTGCTCCGGCCCCTCGGCGGTGCCGCGCACCAGCACGCCGGGCCCGGCCGGCAGGCCGGTGACGGGCGAGGAGGCCGGCGGCGCGGTGGGGGAGGCGGTGAACGGTGGCGCGGGCGCGGCCGGCCGCGCGGCGCCGGACAGCAGCGCGAACCCGACCGCCACCGCCGCCAGGACGGCGGTGGCCAGGATCGCGACGGCGACGCGGGCCCTCATCGCAGCCACCGCCCGCACAGCGGGAGCGCGAGCGCGACGGCCCCGGCGGCGGCCCAGCAGGCCGGGGCCGGTCCCCACATCTGCCACACCGCGCCGAAGGCCGCCGAGGAGACCAGGTAGGCCAGTGCCTGCCCGGTCTGCACGACCGCCATCCCGCTGGTACGCCACCGTTCAGGCACGACAGGCCCGGCGCACGCCATCAGTACCCCGTCCGTCGCGGCGTAGAAGGTTCCGTAGAGCAGCAGGACCAGCGGGATGGACCCGCCTCCCGTCGCGAGCAGCACGTACACGCCGAGCAGGGCCCCGCAACCGGCCATCACCGTCGTGCCGCGGCCCACCCGGTCGGCGAGCCAGCCCATCGGCGCCGCCAGCAGCAGGTAGGCCAGGTTCGTCCCCACCGCCAGCAGGGGGAACCACATGATCGACAGATCCTCGCGGCGCTGCAGGATCAGGTAGACGAACCCGTCACCAATCGTGACCAGGCCGAGGAGCACCGCGGCCGACCAGACCCGCCGCGTCCCCGGGGCCCGGAGCAGTTCCCACGGTGAGGTCCGGGCCCGCCGCTCGGCGGGCGGAGCCGGCTCGCGCCGGTCCCGGACGAACAGCGCCAGCAGCAGCACGCCGAGGGTCGCGGCGCAGAAGCTCGCCACGAACACCGCCGGGAACGCCTGGCCGGAGCCCGCCAGGGCCAGCACCCCGAGCGCGGCCAGCGGCCCGAGAAAGGCTCCCACCGCGTCCATCGTGCGGTGGACCCCGAAGGCCCGCCCCAGCATGGGTTCCGGAACCGACAGAGTGATCAGCGCGTCGCGCGGCGGGGTGCGCAGTCCCTTGCCGATCCGGTCGGCCGCCAGCGCGCCGCCGATCCCCGCCACGGACGACCCCGCCGCGAGCAGGCCGAGCCTGGCCAGGGCCGACAGGCCGTACCCGAGACCGGCGACCGCCTTGCGCAGGCGCCACCTGTCGGCCGCGTAGCCGCCGGCGAGCCTGAACACCGCGGTCATGCCGGCGTGGAGCCCGTCGAGCACGCCGTACTGGACCATGCCGAGGTGCAGCCCCAGCACGAGATAGGCGGGCAACACCGCGGTCACCATCTCGGCGGAGACATCCGTCACCAGGCTGACCAGGCCCAGTGCGAGCACGTTGCCCGACAGCAGGCGACGGACCGGGCCGCCCTCCCGTGCCACGGGCGCGGACCCGACGGTCGACAGGTACACGTGGAACCGCCTCCTCTGCGAGCGGTGCAGCGGTGACCGGGCCGGTCACCCGCGGGTGAGGACCTGGTCAGTTGCAGGAGACCGGACCCCCGCTGTCGAGGACCGCGCCGTCGTACCGCACGAACTGCCACGAGTAGCCGCCCGCGGCCAGGGTGAGCTTGAGCACCCCGTTCGCCAGCAGGCGCTTCTCGCTGTTGGCCCGGATCGTGCCGAAGGGTTTCGTCGACGCGCCTCCGGTGCCGACGATGAACTGCCGGATCCCCGACGAGGAGGGCTCGGCGGTCGGTTTCTGTTTCGCGAACCGCTCGTAGTCGTGGTCGTGACCGCTGAGCACCAGGTCCGCGCGGACGCCGTACAGGGCGTCCCAGAACGGCCTCATGTTGGGGAAGTCGCCGTGCGAGGAGCCGGAGCTGAAGAGCGGGCGGTGCCAGTAGGCCAGCACGCAGGGTTTGGTGTTGCGGGCGAGGTCGTTCTGGAGCCAGGTGACCTGCTCGCTGCCCGCGGTCCGGCTCGTCTCGGAGTTGAGCGAAACGATGTGCCAGTTGCCCAGGTCGAAGCTGTACCAGCTCTTCCCCGCGGGTTTGGCCGCCGCGCCGAAGTACTCGAAGTAGCCCGCCGCTCCGTCGCCGAGCCCGTACTCGTGGTTGCCCGGCGTCGGCTTGGTCCTCGCCTTGAACCGGCCCCAGGTCGGCGCGTAGTAGCGGGTGAACTCGTCATAGGTGCCGTTCTCGTACTGGTTGTCGCCCAGGGTCAGCACGACGGCGGGGTCGATGGCGAGGACCCTGTCGGAGGTGCGCGTGTGCGCGCATCCGCTGCCCTGGCAGGTGGTGACCATGTCACCCGCCGCCACGACCACCTGCTCGCCGCCCTGGCCCCCGTCGGGGCCGAGCGCGGCGGTCTCACTGACGCTGGCCCAGGAGCCCTCCAGGCTCTGCCAGAAGGAGATCCGCACGTAGCGGGCGCTGACCGGCGCGGCGTACGGGTAGCTCTCGAAGCCCGCGGTGCTCCCGGAGCTGCGGCCGGCCCAGACCTTGGTGTAGGCCGCGCCGTCCGGCGAGGTGTAGATGTCGAAGTCGTTCCACCGCAGGTCGCCCCGGTGCCAGGCGATCTTCAGGCCGCACATGGTGCGCGCCTGGCCCAGGTCGAGCACCAGGTTCGCGCCGAACCCCTCCCCCGACCACCTGGTGGAGGTGTCGCCGTCGACCGCCTGCCGCGGCGGGTTCACCGGCTCCCAGGTACTGGCCGTCACACCGGAGACCGGCTGGGCGGTGGTACACCCGGGAATGACCGGGACGACGTCGGAGGGGACGGCGACGGCCCGGCCTCGAACCTGCTCGTCGGCCTGTTCGTCGGCCTGCGCGGTGCCTCCGGCGCCGAGCGCCGACAGCAGCAGGAGGGCGCAGAGCGCGGCCCGTACGGGTTTCCTTCGTGACATATGTGATCTCCCTGTCGGCGGTGGGGGCCGCCCGGACCCCGGGTCGCGGAACACCGGCCGGGGTCCGGAAGGCGCGGGCGTGACGGTTCGAAGAGCACGGACGCGAGGGATCAGGAGGCGCCGACGGCGGTGGCCTCGGCGATACTGGCCCAGCCGTTGCCCGCGGAGCTGTTCCACCACGAGATGCGGACGAACCGGGCCTGGTGCCGCGGGAAGCGGTACGGTTCCGCGTTCAGGGTGGTGCCCGAGCTGCGGCCCTCCACCACCTTGGTGTAGGTCACGTTGTCCGGCGAGGTGTAGACGGTGTAGTCGTTCCACCGTTGGTCGCCCTGGTACCAGGCGACGTCGACCCCGCACACCGGCCGCGAGGCGCCCAGGTCGAGCACCAGGTTCGCGCCGAACCCCTCCCCCGACCAGCGCGTCGCCGGCTTCCCGTCGATCGCGTTCGCGGGCGGGTTGGCCGCCTCCCAGGTGCTGGCGGTGGCACCGGCGGGGGTGAGTCTCACCGAACAGGGTTCCGCCTGGCCGGCGGGGTCGATCTCCCGGACGCTGAGCCTGCTCACGTCGACCCTGGTGGCGTCGTCCCAGCGGAACGCCGCCTTCGGGCCGCCCCAGGTCACCTTCTCGGTACGGGTGCCGCCGCAGGGGTTGTCCGTGTCGATGGACCATCCACCGGTGTCGTCACGGGAGGTGACGCGGGTCCAGGTGTTGTTCCCCGCCCGGTCGAGGTACGCCTCCACCCGCACGCCGCCGGGGATGTCGTACATGACGACCTTGAAACCGACCGTCTTGCCCTTGATCGAGGCACCGCCACCGGTGTAGGTGCCGTTCGCGTATCCGTCGCCCTTGCGGTGGTAGATCTCCTTCTCGATCTTGACGGCCCCGTCGGCGTAGCGCAGGTCCGCCTTGTAGGCGGTACCCCAGCACGCCTCGGGAGTCTGGCCGCTGCCGGTGTGCCGGGCGCCGCGGGCGTACCAGGTGAAGGCGTCCCCGTCGTCGGTGCCGCTGACGTAGCGGACGTATCCGGTGATCTCCACGTTCCGCCAGTCGTTGCGGTCGTGCATGAAGCCCCGCGAGCGCAGGTCGGGCTGGCGCCAGACGAGGTCGTCCTCGTGCTCGTCCTGGTCGTAGGTGGTCGTGGAGACACCGATCCGGGTGGCGGTGTCCCGCACGGTGAAGGTGCCGTCCGAGTTGGGCGCCAGGGTCGCCCCGTCGAGGCGGGGGTCGGCGGCGGGGGTCTTCGACAGGTGCCAGACCTGTCCCCCGGCCCTGGTCGGATAGATCATGGTCACCCCGTCGACGGGGTCGGGGCCGGCCAACGACGCCAGCGCCGGGGTGGGGGTGGAGGTGGGGGCACCGGTGGTGAACCCGGTGGTGGACAGGGTGCCGGCGGCGGCCAGCGCGATCATCAGGGAAAGGGGGCGGGGTCGTCGCATCGGGAGTCGCCTCTCCATGGGGGGAATTCACCGGGGGAGCTCCCGTGCCGCGCGGCGGCACGGGAGCGGTGGGATCGCGTGGGACACCGGTCAGGAGCCGAGGACGGCCGCTTCGGTGATGCTCGCCCAGTCGTTCTGCGGGTTCTGCCAGAAGGAGATCTTCACGTACCTGGCGTCACGCGGACCGTTCGTGAACAGCTTCTGCTCAAGCCCGGTCGTCGTGCCCGAGCTCCGGCCCTCCCACGCCTTGGTGTAGGTCACGTTGTCCAGCGAGGTGTAGACGGTGTAGTCGTTCCACCGTTGGTCGCCCAGGTGCCAGGCGACCCGGGTGCCGCACGTCCGGCGCACCGAGCCCAGATCCAGGAACAGCGAGGCGCCGAAGCCCTGCCCCGACCAGCGGGTGGACAGGTTGCCGTCGACGGCCTGGGCCGGCGGGTTGATCGGCTCGAAGGTGGTCGCGGACGCGGACGCTATCGGGAGGGTGGCCGTGCCGCAGTCCGTGCCGCCACCGGCCGGGTTCACGTCCTGGTAGCCGGCCCGCTCGTCGCCCAGCCGCAGCGCGTCGTAGAACATGACCCGCTGGGTGGTGGTGGACTGTGACTGCTCCTTGTTCCAGTCCCACTTGTAGATGCCGAACTTGAAGTACGGCGAGTACGGGCCTCCCGCGTGCGTGGCGCCGGTATAGGGCGGCATGGCCACCTGCCCGTCGCGCCACACCTCCAGCACTCCCTTGTCGTCGGTGCGCCACTTGACGTGGAAGACCCAGTCGGTCCACCTGCCGGTGGCGTAGGGGCCGAGGTCGATGATGTTCCCCCGAAAGTCGATCTTCCAGTGTCCCTCGTCGGTGAGCAGTGCCAGCGGCGGCGAGCCCTTCGGGCAGTTGCTCTCGTCGCACTGGTGCCACTGGCTCACGATCTCGGCCGAGGGGTCGTGGACCCAGCCGCTGGGCAGGTTGATGCTGAAGCCGTACCACCGCTCGGCGTTGACGGGCTGCTTGTTGCTCTGGCTGATCTCGGCGCGCTTGCCGTTGGAGATCAAGGGATCGCTCTTGTTGAGCTGGAAGCGCGCCGCGTAGGAGCCGTCCCGCACCGGGCTGGTCACGGTGGTGGCACCGTGACTGCTCACCCACTGCTTGATGAAGCCGGGCGGCGGGGTTCCCGGTATGGTCCGGTCGGCGGCGTTCTCCCAGTTCAGGGTCCTGAAGACGCCCGCGGGATCGGCGCTCGCCGACTGCGCGGACAGCGTCGAGCCCCCGAGCGCCATCGCCAGCGCCGCCGCGGTCAGCGCCGCGGCCCTCTTCCAGATCACTGTCATCAGCTCCCCAGTGGCAACCCGTGCCCTCGCCACTCCGGCGCGGGCCGCGCGCTTGCCGGTATTCGTTGAGCACAGCGTTCCGGAGCACTCAGTGGCGGTCATGAGTAGGCGATGCTCAATGCCCGATGACCGCCTGTCAGGGGCTCCGGTAAGGCCGAAACCGCGAAAGCGCGGCGTGGTGACGCGGGCGCCCGCCCTTCCTGGGATATGAACCTGTGCTGGGGCCGCTCCCCTCCACAGCGGGGAGCCCGGGAACCGTACGGGGGATCTCTCATGTTTCGCAGGACCTGTCTCGTCCTGGTCGTCGCACTCGGCACGTCGGTGGCCGGCAGCGGCGCGAACGCTCAGGCGACCTCAGACGCGCCACGCCGGCCCTGGCCGTCGGCCGAGGCCGTCATCAAGGACACGGCCGGAAAGAACGTCGGCTTTCTGAGCATCGACCACAGGCTGTACAACAAGTCCAGGCTCACCGTCACCGTCAGCGGCCTGAACGCCGGCTATCACGGCTTCCACGTCCACACCCGGGGCGTCTGCGATCCCAAGGCGGTCGACCCGGTCACCGGCAGCCCCTTCTCCAGCGCGGGCGCGCACTTCGCCATCCACCCGGCCACGCACGGCGAGCACTCCGGCGACCTGCCCAACCTCCTCGTCGCCGAGGACGGCACCGGCGAGACCACGGTCGTGACCGACCGCTTCCGGGTGGGCCAGCTCTTCGACTCCGACGGCAGCTCCATCGTCATCCACACGCTGCCCGACAACCACGCCAACATCCCGGACCGCTACCGCCCCGCCGACCCCGGCGACCCGGCCGGCGGCAGCGGCCCGGACGCGGAGACCCTCAAGGCCGGGGACTCCGGCGGACGCGTCGCCTGCGGCGTGATCACCAGGAACTAGGATCCGCCGCCCGACGCGTTGTCGCCGGTCGCAGGCTCCAGCGGCTTCCAACCGTCCTCCAAGAGCGGCCGGGCAGGATTTCCCATGGAAAGGGGGATCATCGCCATGCAGGTCATGACCGGCCGGATACATCTGGCCCTGCTGCTCGCGTGGGCGGCCTTCGCCGCGCTCCTGCTACTGCTCACCTGAGCACACACCCGGTACGGCCTCCGCCCGGGGGGACGGAGCCGTACCGGATCCGTCAGGGGCTCTCGTGCGGCAGCTCGACGGTGATCGTCAGGCCGCCCTCCTCCCTGGAGCCGGCGATCACGACACCACCGTGCGCCTCGGCGACGACCCGGACTATCGACAGTCCCAGACCGCTGCCGCGATCGGAGCGCAGCCGGTCGCCGTGCAGCCGCCGGAACGGCTCGAAGATGGTCTCGATCTCGTAGTGCGGTACGGGCAACCCGGTGTTCGCCACCACCAGCTCCACCCGGTCGGCGCGCTGCCGAGTGGTCACCCACACCTGGCCGCCATCGTGGTTGTGCCGGATCGCGTTCTCCACGAGGTTCTGCACGAGCCTCTCGACCAGCACCGGCTCACCGGCGGTCGGCGCGGGGTCCAGCAGCCGGTGGATGGTCACCCCGCGCTCTCCCGCCTCCTTGCCCGCCAGGTCGAGCACATGCTCGACCACGTCGGTCAGGTCGAAGGGACGGCGGTCCAGGACCGCCTGCTCCCCCTCGGTCAGGGCGAGCAGGCCGTCGATCAGCCGCTCGTGGCGGGCGTTGACCAGCAGCAGGGACTCACCGAGCCGCTTGACGTCCTCCGTCGCGTCGGGCCGCCTGACCGCCACGTCCACCAGGGTGCGGTTGATGGTGAGCGGGGTGCGCAGCTCGTGGGAGGCGTTGGCGACGAAGCGCCGCTGGCCGTCGAAGGAGCGGGCCAGGCGGCCGACGATGATGTCGACGATGTCGACGAGCTCCTTGACCTCGTCGTCCCGCCCGGCGTAGGTGATGCGCCCGGTGAGATCATGACTCTGGGCGATGTACCGCGCGCTCGCGGTGACCTCCCCGACGGGGCGGAGCGCCCAGCCTGCGGCCCGCCAGCCGACCGCCGTCGCGATCCCGGCGGCCACGAGCACCGCGAGGCCGCCCACGGTGAGGACGTTGTTGATCGTGTCGGCCTGGTAGACGCGCCTTACCTGCGCCACCCGCTGCTCCGCCACCCGGTACTCGGGATGCTCCGGCCTGTAGTAGAAGCCCGCGACCCGGATGTGCTGGGGATGCCGCAACCCGTCACGGGGCTCCAGGCTCTGCCGTACGAGGAAGGCGAGTCCCGCGACCAGAACGGCGCCGATGTAGAGGACCACCGTGCCGCAGACGACGGCCAACCGGAAACGAACGCTCATCCTCATGGAATGCGGTATCCCACTCCCGTGACGGTCTCGATGACCGGTGGATCGCCGATCTTACGGCGCAGCTTCATCATCGTGGTCCGCACGGTGTTGGTGAACGGGTCGGTGTGCTCGTCCCACACCTTCTCCAGGAGCATCTCGCTGGAGACCACCGCCCCGTCCGCGCGCAGCAGTTCGGCCAGCACGCCGAACTCCTTGCGGGCGAGCGGCACGTAGCGTCCGTCGCGGAACACCTGCCGGTGCGCCCGGTCCAGGCTGATGCCGGCCCGTACCAGCAGCGGCGGGTCGGCGGGGCGCACCCGGCGGCCCAGCGCGTGGACGCGGGCCGTCAGCTCCTCGAAGGCGAACGGCTTGGGCAGGTAGTCGTCGGCTCCCAGGGCCAGTCCCGCCACCCGGCAGCGCACGTCACCCGCCGCGGTGAGCATGATGATCCGCACCAGGCCGCCCTCGGCGACCACGGCCCGGCACACGTCGTCGCCGTGCAGGCCCGGCAGGTCCCGGTCCAGGACGAGCACGTCGTAGTCGTGGATCCGCAGCCGTTCCAGCGCCGCCTCCCCGTCGTAGGCGACGTCGACGGCGAGCGCCTCCCCGCGCAGCCCCTCCGCGATCGAGTCGGCGAGCATCCTCTCGTCCTCGACCACCAACACCCGCAAAACGTGCCTCCCCTGGCTCCGAGTCGCGCCAGCGTGCCACAGGCGGCATAACGCGGGCGTAACCGGATTCGGTGACGTCAAGGTTATCGATCACTCGCTGGACTGCTCCCACCGTGCCGGGAACCCCCCGGCCCCTGAACGGGGGAACCATCCATGCTCGCCTCACCCGGCGCCGTCACGACCGTACCCACCGCGCCCGGCCGGAGCGGGCCGCGCGACCGGCTCCTCGGCGGTCACCTGCCGTTCGCCGTCGCGATCGCGACGGCGGCGGGGCTCCGCGTCCTCGTCATGCTCGGCTACGACACCGCCCAGCTCTACTGGTACGACTCCTTCACCTATCTGAACACCGCGGTCCATCTGGAGCCCTCCGGCGCGTTCCATCCGGCCGGGTACCCCTTCCTGCTCCGGCTGCTGCTGCCCTTCCACAGCGTCCAGCTCATCGCGGGTCTCCAGCACCTGATGGGCCTCGGCACGGCCCTGATGATCTACCTGGTGCTGCGCCGCCACGCACTCCCCGGGTGGGGGGCGGCCCTGGCCACCCTGCCGATCCTGTTCAACCCCGCGTTCCTGCGGCTCGAACACGCCGTGCTCTCCGACACCCAGGTCATCTTCCTCGTCACGGCCGCCCTGACGGTGCTCATGTGGCGGGAGCGCCCTTCGGCGCGGGCGGCCGCGGCCACGGGCCTGCTGCTGGCACTGGCCGGGCTCACCCGCACGGTCGCGGTGCCCCTGTTGGGGCTGGTCCTGCTCCACCTGCTCCTGCGGCGGGCCGGTCGGCGGCGGGTGGTCGCGCTGGTCGTCGCCGGGACGTTGCCGCTCGCCGCCTACGCGGGCTGGTATCAGCAGCATCACGGGCGGTTCGCGCTCAGCGGCTCCGACGGTGTGGCGCTGTGGGCGCGCACGATGACGTTCGCCGACTGCTCGGTGATCAGACCACCGGCCCGGGAGGCGGTTCTCTGCCCGAACGGCACGGTGGTCGACGCCGCGTCAGAGTACGTCTGGGCCGCCGGCGCCTCGCTCAACAGGTTGCCCGGAGGCCGGTTCGCCCACAACGACCTGGCCAGGTCCTTCGCGCTGCGTGCCATCGCCGCGCAGCCGCTCGACTATCTCCGCGAGGTCGCCCGCGACACCTCGCTCGCCTTCGCGGCGACCCCGGTGCGTCATCCCCTGCGGGTCTCCCCCGCCCTGACGTTCCCCGTCGGTTCCTGGCCGCTGCCCGCCTTCCCGCTGATCGACCAGGTGCGCCGGGAGTACGACGGCGGCATCCGGGGGATGTCGTCGGTCGAGCCCTACGGAAACCTCCTCGGCGGCTACACCTACCCCGGGGTCCTGCACGGCCCGCTGCTCGGCGCGCTCCTGCTGCTGGGCGGCCTCGGAGCCGTCGGGCGGCGGCGCCCGGCCCTGCTGCCGTGGGCGACGGCCGTCTTCCTGCTCGTCGCCCCGATCGCCGCGCTGGACTTCGACCACCGCTATGTGCTGCCGTCGATCCCGATGGCCTGCCTCGCCGCGGCCCTGGCCGCGGCGGGTCTCAGCCACCGAGTTCGTGCCTGCGTCGCAGCAGGGCGGCGCGGTCGGCGCGGGCCCTGAGCAGGAACGTCACCGCGAGCATGGCCAGCGTCGCGGCGACGGCGACCCCCGCCGCGCCGGCCCAGGTCTCCCTGGTGATCGCGATCGCGGCCGTTCCCGCCGTCAGCAGGACGGTCGCGGCCACCGCCAGCCAGGCGGCGACCACCCGGTCGAGGGCGAACAGCGGCGTCCTGCGGGTCAACGCCCAGGCTCCGTAGCCGGCCCAGGCCAGGCCGAGCGCGACCATCGCGCCGAAGGCCAGGTGCGTACGACCCGGCAGGGTGGGTTCCGTGGCCCACAGCAGACCGGTGAACAGCGCCCCGCCCAGCCCGCCGAGCAGGGCCACGACGTTGCCGATCCGGCGGCGCAGCGACAGCGGCCCGGACAGCCTGCCGATCATGTCGTCGGGGTTCATTCTCGATATCCCTTCTCCGTGAGCCGGTCGCGCAGCATGCGCCGCGCGCGGGACAGGCGTGACTTGACGGTGCCGACGGGGACGGCGCAGATCTGCGCGCAGTCCTCCAGGGAGAGGTCGTGCAGGTAGAACAGCACGAGGATCTCCCGCTCCCTGACCGGCAGCTCCGACAGGCCCGCCAGCAGGCCGGCGCGGTCCGCGAGGGCGTCGGCCGGGTCGCCGGTCGCGCGTTCCTCCTCCGTCAGGACCTCGGGTCTGGCGTACTCCTCGCGGAGCCGGTCGGCCACCGCACGCCTGGCGATCGTGAACAGCCAGGGCGCGAACCTGCCCGGCTCCCTCAGCCGCGGCAGCCCGCGCACCACGGCCACCCAGACCTCCTGGGCCACGTCGTCGGCCTGCGCGGGTCCCAGCATGCGCCGCACGTAGTTCCAAACCGGATCGTGCCAGGCCCTCACCAGCTCGGCGAACGCCTCGCGCTCGCCGAGCCGGCACCGGACCACCAGCAGTTCGTCAGTCACCCTGCCTCCTCGAGGAGGAACAGTCGGGAAACAGGCGCGGGAGGTTCACGCTCCGCCGGACCCCCATCCGGCACGAGGGCCGGCTCGGAGGATCTCAGAAGCCGCTGTCGACGGGGTACTTCCTGCCCGACACCAGGCGCCTCCCGTACAGCTCGGAGAGCGTCACCAACCGGTAGCCCCTGGCGGCGAAATGGTGCAGCAACCGCGGAACGGCCTGGACGGTGGAGGCATGGATGTCGTGCATCAGCACGATGGAGCCCGGTGTCGCCTCGGCCGCGCGGCGGGCGACGATCGAGGAGTCCCTGTCCCGCCAGTCGAGCGTGTCGACGTCCCACAGGATCTGGGCGAGCCCCAGGTGGCGGCTCTCCGCGGCGACCCGGGCATCGGTCGCCCCGTACGGCGGGCGCATGAGGTCCATCGTCACCCCCGTCGCGCGCTTGACGATCCACTGGGTACGGTTCAGCTGCTCTCTGATACCGGCCTCCGACAGCCCGGGCAGCTCCGGGTGGCTCCAGCTGTGGTTGCCCAGCTCGTGTCCCTCGGCCACCATCCTGCGGAGGATCCGCTCGCCGTCCCCGGGCACCATCTGCCCGACGACGAAGAAGGTCGCCCTGCCCCGGTGCCTGGCGAGCATGTCGAGCAGGGCTGCGGTGTAGGCCCCCGGACCGTCGTCGAAGGTCAGCGCCACGCATCTGACCCGCTCGCAGTTGATCCTGCGTGCCGGGCGCGGAACGGGGAAGTCTCCCACCGGCCAGTCCGGCCGGGCCTCGGCCTTCCTCGCGCCCGCCGTCCCCGAGGCGGTCGCCGAGGGCGCGCCGGCGGCGGGAGCGCCGGCGGGGGCACCGGCGGGCGCGGTACGCCCCGGGGGTCCGGTCGGCCCGGCGGGCACGATGGGCACGATGGGGGCGGTCGGCTCGTTCGGCCCGATCGGCGTGGCCCGCCCGGTGGGCGCGATGGTCGCGGTAGGCGGGGGCGCGCCTGTCGTGGTGATCGGAGAAGCGCACCCAGCCGCTGCGAGCAGCAGGGCCATCGACACCATCCGTACCCGCATGCTTCCCCCCGAAAGCAACGCGAGGACGGCGAGCGGCCCCGGCCGCGTCCCCCGCAAGGTCATAGCCGGGTCTTTCCCAGGATGGGACATAGACCGCCGATTAGCCTGTACCGACGCGCCACTTCGACGCCACATCGAATGAGATGCGCACCCGGGGGCGACGTCTCATCTGATGAGACCAGTTAGAGCCTTAAAAAGGCTCTTTCCAGCGGACATCTCATATCGGTCAGCGATCCGGCGTCTCGCGGGGCTCGGTCACGACCATCACGAACCGCAGCGGGACGTCCCCCTCGTTGGCGTACCGGTGCGGGCGGTCGGCGTTGAACACGACCGCGTCCCCCTCCTCGGCGATGTGGCTTCTGCCGTACACCGAGAGGGTGAGCCGCCCCTCCAGCACGGTCAGCATCTCGCGCGTGCCCGGTGGGTGGGCGTCGCCGTCGTGGTGGTCGCCGGGGGCCAGCCGCCAGTCCCACAGCTCCAGGATGGCGGGCGCGTCGGTGCCGACCAGCAGGCGCGCGGTGCTGGAGTCGCCGTGCGGGAAGGTGACCACGTCCGTGCTGTGGACGATCCGGACCACGGGTGTGTCGGAGACCTCCACCATCCGCGCGACGGTCACCCCGAGCGCGTCGGCGATGCGGGTGAGCGTGGTGATGCTCGGATTGGTCCTGCCCTGCTCGACCTGGACCAGCATGCCCCGGCTCACCCCGGAGCGCGCGGCGAGCTCGTCGAGGGTCATCTGCCGGTGCGCCCGCTGGGCCCGCACGTTGTTGGCGACCGCGGCGGTGATCGTCTCTGGGTCCATGAGTTCAGTCTAGTTAACTCGTTTTGCACTCTATTGCACTCCATATATTGTACTAGGAGTACATTTCATTGAACTGAGGTGACGTATGACCGCTGTGGTGCTGGCAACGGCCTGCGCGATGGTTTACGGCACCGCGGACTTTCTGGGCGGCATGGCCACCCGCCGGTCGCGGGTGCTCGCCGTGGTGGTCCTCTCCCAGATCGCGGGGCTGGCCGTGGCCGTCGTGCTGCTGCCGATCCTGCCGGGGACCCCCGCGCCCGTGACGCTGGCCTGGGGTGCGGCCTCCGGGCTCTGCGGCGCGGCGGCGGTGGTGCTGTTCTACCGGGCCCTGGCCACCGGTGTGATGTCGGTGGTGGCGCCGATCACCGCGACCGTCTCGGCGGTGCTGCCCGTGCTGTTCGGGCTGGCCGTCGGGGAGCGCCCCGAGCCGATGGCGCTGGTGGGCGTGGTCCTGGCGCTACTGGCGGTGCTGCTGGTGAGCCGCGACTCCTCCGGCGGGGGAAGCGGCGGCGGGTACGGCCCGATCCTGGCCTCCCTCGCCGCGGGCGCGGGTTTCGGCGGCTTCTTCATCCTGCTCGCCCAGGCCCCCGCGGAGGGCGGCGCGTGGCCTCTGGTCGGGGCGCGTCTGGCCTCGGTCACCCTCATCGCCCTGCTGGCCCTGACCACCGGCCGCACCCTGCGCCCCGGGCCGGGCACGCTGCGCGTCATCATCGCGGCCGGAGTACTCGACATGGTGGCCAATGTGCTGTTCATGCTGGCCCAGCAGCGCGGGCTGCTGAGCCTCGTCGGCGTCCTGGTCTCGCTCTACCCGGCGAGCACGCTGCTGCTGGCCCGCCAGGTGCTGGGGGAGCGGCTCAACACCGTGCAGACCGTGGGCATCGGCTTCACGCTCGCCGCGGTCGCGCTGATCGCATCCGGCTGACCCCTTCGCCCCGTCAACGACTCAAACCGGCCGGGCCCGCTGCTCGACGGCCGAGCCCGGCAGACCCGTCCGCCCCATCGCCACCGCACAAACGACTCAGGCCACCTTGGCCTGCTCGATCGCCGAGCGAAGACCGCCCTCCTCGCGCGCGTAGCCCTCAAGCATGGTGCGGAGCTGGCGGCGACCCCGGTGGAGGCGGGACATGACCGTGCCGATGGGGGTGCCCATCCGTTCGGCGATCTCCTTGTAGGCGAAGCCCTCGACGTCGGCCAGGTAGACGGCGACCCGGAAGTCCTCGGGCAGGGCACGCAGGGCGTTCATGACCGCGCTGTCCGGCAGCTGCTCCAGCGCCTCGGTCTCGGCGGACTTGAGACCGCTTGACGTGTGGGACTCGGCGGCGGCGAGCTGCCAGTCCTCGATCTCCTCGGCGGCCGAGAGCTTGGGCGAGCGCTGCTTCTTGCGGTAGTCGTTGATGAAGTTGTTGGTCAGGATGCGGTGCAGCCACGCCTTGAGGTTGGTGCCCTCGCGGAACTGGTGGTAGGAGGTGAACGCCTTGGTGACGGTCTCCTGGACCAGGTCCTCCGCATCGGCGGTGTTGCGGGTCAGGCGCATCGCGGACGCGTAGAGCTGACTGGTGACCGGCACGACATCGCGCTCGAACCAGTCCTGGCGTTGCTCTTCCGTCATCGTGATCATTGGATCCCCCTCGTGCTTTTCCCCCCGCTACCGCCCGGCAAGACTGCGCTACACCCTTTCTGACGGCGTAGCCGATGCTCGCAGGCACCCCGTAAGGGGGCCGTTAAAAGCCCTGCGCGATCGGGAGACTGCTCGCTGACTGCGCCAACGGCGGGTACGACACGCCCTACAGCCGAACAAGTATCAATATCGTAACATCGTTCTCCAGATTCAGTCGAAGGTGTGTCTATCATCACATAACCCCAGGTAGCAGCAACTTTCGGGTTAGGAAAGATGTCAACCGCCACGCCCCCTGGACCCGTCACCGGGTCGGGGCCCGCGCCCGCAGAAGTTCCGAGACCCATCTCCACGTCTCCCCGCTTCCCACGCGTCGCGGAATTAATCACCACCTGGAAGACGGCCCGGCACCCCCTGGCGGTTCACCGCCCGCTTCCCCTGGCGGACACGGCTCGTACCGTGTTCGCATCCGAGTATGTGATGTGCGGGTACCCGAAATCGATCAGTATTTGAGAAGACCACGCCCGGGGGGGCGCCCCTGTCGCGGACCGGCCGCGACGCGCAGGGACCGGCACGGCTCGTCGAGCCCGTGCCGGTCCTGGCATCGGAAGGCGGGACAGGCGGCCCGCCCCTCCCGGCCGGTCAGCCGGCCCGGGCCGGGTCGACCTCGAAGATCTTGGCGAGGTCGTCGAGGATGGCGTGCGCGCCCTGGATGCCGACGGCACTCATCCAGACGGTGTCGTTGACGTCGTGCTTGGCGCCCTTGAGCTTGCCCCAGAGCGGGTTGGCCTCGAACTTCTCCTTGACCGGCCCGACCGCCGGGTCCTCGTAGGCCGCGACGAAGATGTGGTCGGCGTCGAGCTGGGAGATGTTCTCCTGGCTGATCGGAACCATGATCGCGTCGGTCACGGTCGGCTGGTCCTCGGGACGCGGGAAGCCGACGTCCTTGAGCACCAGGCCCGAGTAGGAGTTCTCCACGTACAGCCGGACCGTCGGCTCACCCGCGAAGCGGGCGATGGAGACGGTGGGCAGCTCGCCCTCCTTGGCCTTGATGGACTCGCCGATCTTACCGGCGCGGTCCTGGTATTCCTTGATCTTCTGCTCGGCGAGGTCCTCCTTGCCCAGGGCCTGGCCCACGAGTTGGAGGTTCTCCTTCCAGATGGCCCCGGTGGTCTCGCTGAACACCGTCGGCGCGATCTGCGACAGCTTGTCGTACAGCGCCTCGTGGCGAACCTTGGCCGAGACGATCAGGTCGGGCTTGAGCGCGAGGATCCGCTCCAGGCTGGGCTGTTCCAGGGTCCCGACCGAGGTGGCCTCCTTGGCGTGGCCGAGGACCGGGGTCAGGTAGTCGGGGAGCTCCCCTTCGATCCCCCGGTAACTGGTGAAACCGACGACCTCGGTCTCCAGGGTCAGCACCGCGTCGACGAAGCTCTGGTCGAGGGCCACGACCCGCTTGGGCTGGGCGGGGATCGTCGCCTCCCCCATGACGTGCTTCACGGTCCTGGGGAAGGCCGCCGCGTCGCTCGCCGCGGGAGCCGCGGACGCGCCGGAGGCACCGGTGGTCTCCGGGGTGCTCGACCCGCAGGCGGCGAGACCCGCGGACAGCACGGCTCCCGCCACCCCGACGGCCAGGGCGCGCAATGCTCTCATGATTCCTGGATCTCCTCACAAAGTTTAGGTAACCCTTATTTAGCTTAGCTATACCTAAACTGGCATACTCAGCCTCGATCACGCAAAAAAGGGGAGGTCAGGTGATCAATGCCATGTCCGTTCCACGGGCCGCCCCGCCCGGCACCATCCGGAGAATCCACCACCGCCGCCTCCTCGTGCTGGGTGGACTGCTCGCTCTCCTGGCGTCGGCGGTCACGCTGAGCCTCGCGTTCGGGGCCAAACCGATCCCGCCGGCCGACGTCTGGCACGCGCTCACCGGCCCCACGGGTACCGAGAACGACATCATCGTCCGGTCGCTGCGCATCCCCAGAACCGCCATCGGCGTCATGGCCGGGATCGCCCTCGGTGTCGCGGGCGCCCTCATGCAGGGCCACACCCGCAACCCGTTGGCCGACCCGGGACTGCTCGGCGTCACCCAGGGCGCGGCCTTCGCCATGGTCCTCAGCATCGTGGTCCTGGGGGTCGGCAGCCCGTACGGCTACATCTGGTTCGGCCTCGCCGGAGCCCTCGTCGCCAGCGCCGGGGTGTTCGCCCTCGGCATGGCCGGCGGCCGGGGCGGCCCCACGCCGGTGACCCTGGCCCTCGCCGGCACCGCCGTCAGCGCCTTCCTCTACGGGCTCACCTCGGCGCTGGTGCTGCTGGACGAGCAGGCCATGGACACCTTCCGCTTCTGGCAGCTGGGGTCGATAGCGGCCAGGGGCGCGGACGTGGCCTGGCAGGTGCTCCCCTTCATCGCCGTCGGCCTGATCGTGGCCCTGGCAGGCGCGCCCGGCCTCAACGCGCTCTCCCTGGGCGAGGACGTCGCCCGCGCGCTCGGCCAGAACGTCGCCGTCACCCGTGCCGCCGGCATCGCCGCCATCACCCTGCTCAGCGGCGCCTCCGTGGCGGTCTGCGGCGCGCTGGCCTTCGTCGGCCTGATCGTCCCGCACCTCACCCGGCCGCTCTCCGGCCCCGATCACCGCTGGCTGCTGCCGTACTCCGGCCTGGCGGGCGCCTCGGCCCTGCTCCTCGCCGACGTCATCGGCCGCGTGGTGGCCCATCCCGGCGAACTGGAGGTGGGCGTGGTCCTCGCCCTCGCGGGCGCGCCGTTCTTCATAGCCCTGGTACGGCGCAGAAGGCCGGTGCGGCTGTGACCTCGACGGTGACCTCGACCGCGCCCCCTCGCCTCAGCAGGCGGGCGCTGCGCATCGGTCCCGCCTCCTGGCTGTTCCGGCCGCGCTCCGTGGCCGCCGCACTGGTCCTGCTGGGCACAACGGTGCTGCTCATGGCGCTCAGCATGCGCCTCGGCGACATCCCGATGAGCGTCTCCGAGGTCCTCCGCGCCATCACCGGCGACGGGCCCGACCATTTCGTCGTCATGCAACTCCGGCTTCCCCGCGCGCTGACCGGCGCCGGGGTCGGCGCGGCGCTCGCCCTGTCCGGGGCGATCGTCCAGGCCATCGCCCGCAACCCGCTGGCCAGCCCGGACATCCTGGGCGTCACCACCGGGGCCAGCGTGACCGTGGTCGCGGTCATCGTGGCGGCGGGAAACACCTGGGGCGGCGTGAGCGGCGTCCTCGCCGAGGCGGGCGTCCCCGCGGCGGCCCTGCTCGGCGGTCTGGTCGGCGCGCTGACCGTCTACCTGCTGGCCTGGCGCAAAGGCATGGACGGCTACCGGCTGGTCCTGGTCGGCATCGGCGTCTCGGCGATCTGCACCAACCTCAAGTTCTGGCTGCTGACCGTCGGCGACGTCAACGACAGCAGCCGGGCCATGGTCTGGATCAGCGGCTCGCTGAACGGCCGGGGCTGGGAGCACGTGACGCCGGTCGCGATCGCGCTGGCCCTGCTCGTCCCACCGGCGCTGCTCGGCACCGCCTCGCTCGGCGCACTGCGCTTCGGCGACGACACCGTGACCGGCCTGGGGGTGCGGATGAACCTCACCAGGGGGCTGATGATCCTCGCGGCCGTACTCCTCGCGGCGACGGCGACCGCCTCCGCCGGGCCGATCGCGTTCGTCGCCCTGGCCGCACCGCAGATCGCGCTGCGCCTGGCCGGGGTGGCACAACCCCCGCTGGTCGTCTCGGCCCTGGCCGGCGCGGTCCTCACCGTCGGCGCGGACCTGGTCGCCAGGACCGCGTTCAGCCCCGTCGAGCTGCCGGTGGGCGTGGTCACCGGAGTCATCGGCGCCCCCTACCTGATCTATCTCCTCATCCGTGTGCGCAGGAAGGCCCGTACGTGAGACTCCAGGCCGTTGACCTCAAACTGGGGTACGGGGACCGCGTCGTCGTCGACGGCCTCGACCTCGGGATCGAGGCCGGGACGGTGACCGCCGTCATCGGGCCGAACGGGTGCGGCAAGTCCACGCTGCTGCGCGCCATGGGGCGGCTGCTCAAGCCGTCGGGCGGCGAGGTACTGCTGGACGGCAAGCGCATCGACAGGATGCCCGGCAGGGAGGTCGCCAGGGTCCTGGGCGTGCTGCCCCAGTCCCCCTCGGCACCCGAGGGGCTGACCGTCGCCGACCTGGTCTCCAGGGGACGGCACCCGCACCAGACCTGGTACCGGCAGTGGTCGTCCGACGACGAGTCCGCGGTCGGCGCGGCCCTGGCCATGACCGGCCTGCTCGACCTGGGCGACCGCCCGCTGGACGAGCTGTCGGGCGGGCAGCGGCAGCGGGCCTGGATCTCCATGGCCCTCGCCCAGGGCACCGACCTGCTGCTGCTCGACGAGCCGACGACCTTCCTCGACCTCGCCCACCAGATCGAGGTGCTGGAGCTGGTGCGCAGGCTCCACCGCGAGCTGGGCCGCACCGTGGTGATGGTCCTGCACGACCTGAATCTCGCCGCCCGCTACGCCGACCGCCTGGTGGCCATGCGAGACGGCAGGGTCGTCGCCGCCGGGTCCCCGTCCGAGGTGCTCACCGAGGCCCTGCTGGCGGAGGTCTTCGAGCTGGACGCCAAGGTCATCGAGGACCCGGTGGCCGGCACCCCGCTGGTCGTCCCCATCGGCACCCGGTCCCACGCCCCGCACTGAGAGCGAGGCTCGATCTCCGAGACCTCGGGATCGAACCGGGCCACGCCGGTCGGCCTCCCCCGAGACCGACCGGCCCGGCGGGGCTCACCCCCCGAGGAGCGTGTCCACGAAGACCTCGGGATCGAACGGGGCGAGGTCGTCGGGACCCTCACCGAGGCCGACCAGCTTGACCGGCACGCCCAGCTCGCGCTGGACGGAGATGATGATGCCGCCCTTGGCGGTGCCGTCGAGCTTGGTCAGGGCGATGCCGGTGATGTTGACCACCTCGGCGAACACCTGGGCCTGGCGCATGCCGTTCTGGCCCGTGGTGGCGTCGAGGACGAGCAGGACCTCGTCGACGGTGGCCTTCTTCTCGATGACGCGCTTGACCTTGCCGAGCTCGTCCATCAGGCCGGTCTTGGTGTGCAGCCGCCCGGCGGTGTCGACGATCACCACGTCGGCCTTCTCGCTGATGCCCTCGGCGACGGCGTCGAAGGCCACCGAGGCGGGGTCGCCGCCCTCCGGGCCGCGTACCACCGCGGCCCCGACCCGCTCTCCCCAGGTCTGCAGCTGGTCGGCGGCGGCGGCACGGAAGGTGTCGGCGGCGCCCAGCACGACCTTGCCGCCGTCACCGATGAGGACGCGCGCCAGCTTGCCCGTGGTGGTGGTCTTGCCGGTGCCGTTGACCCCGACCACGAGGACCACCGCGGGACGCTCACCGTGCGGCTTGACGTGCAGCGTACGGTCCATGCCGGCACCGATCTGGGTGAGCAGCTGCTCCCTGAGCAGGGCGCGCGCCTCCTCGGGTGTCCGGCTGCCCAGCACCTTCACCCGGGTACGCAGCTCGTCGACCATCGCCCGGGTCGGCGCCACGCCGACGTCCGCGGTGATCAGGGTCTCCTCGATCTCGTCCCAGGCGTCGTCGTCGAGACGGTCACGGGAGAGCAGCTCCAGGAGCCCCTTGCCCAGGGTGCTCTGCGACCGGGCCAGCCGGGCGCGGAGCCGCACCATCCGGCCGGCGGACGGCGGCGGGATCTCGATCTCCGGGATGACGACGACCTCGGGCTCGACCGGCCTGGCCGGCGGCGGCACGGTGGTCGTCGCCTCGTCG
Source organism: Streptosporangium sp. NPDC049248 (assembly GCF_040678965.1). Classification (NCBI taxonomy): domain Bacteria; kingdom Bacillati; phylum Actinomycetota; class Actinomycetes; order Streptosporangiales; family Streptosporangiaceae; genus Streptosporangium; species Streptosporangium sp. NPDC049248. The sequence goes on along the minus strand of NZ_JBFAQY010000003.1, from coordinate 59,984 downwards.
TCCATGACCGCGCCCTTGCCGGGGGCCCGCGTCTCCTCGGGGGCCGGCGGCGCCTCGGGCGCCTCGACCCGCGGCGGCGCGCTGGTGCCCCCCCTCCTGAACAGCAGGAGCATGCCGCCTGCCGCCAGCAGGGCGACGACGACGATGATCGCGATTATGCCGAGATAGGCTTCCACAAGACCACAGTTTTCCAGACGCCCCGGGATGCTCCGACCTCAAGGGGTCCGGACGGGTTCGCGGTTCCTCACCGTCGGTCACCATCTCACCGCGCGAACCGTCCTGGTTCGTCCTCGAAAACACGGTTTCGAGCACCGGAGCGGGCTCACGACCGCCCGGCCCCGCACCGGCCCTCCGGAACCGTCCCCGGAGACCCGGGCAGGCTCACGACCTCCCACCGCTCCGTCCCGGAGGACGCCCCCGGAGCACCGCCCGGCCTCTCCGGGAACCCGGGAGGTTCAGGCGGACTCGTTCTCCCTCAGGCGCTGGCTGATGACCTGGGTGACGCCGTCCCCGCGCATCGACACGCCGTACAGCGCGTCGGCGATCTCCATAGTGCGCTTCTGGTGGGTGATGATGATGATCTGCGAGGTCTGCCGGAGTTCCTCGAAAAGGGTGAGCAGGCGCTGGGTGTTGGTGTCGTCCAGCGCGGCCTCGACCTCGTCCATCACGTAGAACGGCGAGGGCCGCGCCTTGAAGATGGACACGAGGAACGCCACCGCGGTCAGCGACCGCTCGCCACCGGACAGCAGCGACAGCCGCTTGACCTTCTTGCCCGGCGGCCGGGCCTCGACCTCGACACCGGTGGTCAGCATGTCCTCCGGGTCGGTGAGCAGCAGCCTGCCCTCACCGCCGGGGAACACCCGCGTGAAGATCGTCTCGAACTCGCGGGCCACGTCCGCGAAGGCGGCGCCGAAGACCTGCTCGACCCGCTCGTCGACCTCCTTGACCACGAGCAGCAGGTCGCGGCGGGTCTTCTTGAGGTCTTCCAGCTGCGAGGTGAGAAACGAGTGCCGCTCCTCGAGGGCCGCGAACTCCTCGAGCGCGAGCGGGTTGACCTTGCCGAGCTGGGCCATCTGCCGGTCGGCCGCCCTGGCCCGTTTGAGCTGCTCCTCGCGGTCGTAGGGAACGGGCTCGCCGTCCGCCGTCGGAATCGGCTCACCGGGGCCGTACTCGGCGATGAGGGTGTCCGCCTCGACGCCGTACTCCTCCACCGCCCGCTCCTGGAGCTGCTCCAGGCGGAGCCGCTGCTCGGTGCGGGCCACCTCGCTGCCGTGTGCCCGGTTGACCAGCTTGTCCAGCTCACCGGTGAGCTCACGGACCCGGACCCGGATCGCCTTGAGCGAGGCGTCGACCTGCCCGCGGGCCCGCTCCGCCTCGTCGCGCTCTCCCGCGGCGGCGGCCAGGGAGGCCTCCAGCGTGCGCAGCGCCAGCTCCGCGCCCCTGACGACCGCCTGGGCCACCCGAGCCTGCTCGCGCCGCCGCTCCCTGCGCTCGGCCGCCCTGGACCTCTCCTCGCGCTCACGCTCCGCGGCGCGCGTCAGCTCCTCCGCCCTGCCGTCGATGCCCCTGACCCGCTCCTCCGCCGTCCGTACCGTGAGGCGGGCCTCCATCTCGTCCTGCCTGGCCGCCGCGCAGATCTCGGCGAGCTCGTCGCGCAGGTCGGTGCTGGGCTCGATCTGTCGCTCCTCGGCGGCCACGGCCGCGGCGAGCCGCTCCTCCAGCTCGGCGAGACCGGCCGCGTCGCGGTCCCGCGCCTCCTCGGCGGCCCGTACGCCCGCCGCCAGGCGCTCGCATTCGTCCCGGGCCGCCCTGGCGGCGGCGTCCAGCTGGGCGAGCCTCCTGGCCACCGCGGCGACCTTCTGGTCCGCGTCGCGCTGCCTCGCCCGGACCTGGTCCAGGACGGCCTGTGCCGCGTTGACCCCGGCCTGCGCGTTCTGCACTCCCGTCTGCGCTTCGGCGATCCGCGCCTGGGCGTTCTCGACCGCGAACTGCGCCTTCCCCTCGGCCTCCGCGGTCTCCTCCAGCTCCGTCGCCGCGAGTTCGGCGGCGACCCTGGCCTCGGCCAGGTCGGCGGTCGCCTCGTCGAGCGCGGCCCGCATCTGAATGGCGGAGGTGGCGCCCGCCGAACCGCCGCCGGCGGCGGCGTGGGCCCCCAGCAGGTCGCCGGAGCGGGTGACGGCCCGCAGCCCGGGATACTGTTCGACCGTCTTCCTCGCGGTCGCGAGGTCGTCCACGACCAGCACGTCCGCCAGCAGGTGGGTGGCGGCGGCCCGCAGCTCGGTGGAGACCGTGACCAGGTCGATCGCCCACTCCGCGCCCGCCTGCGGCACCTGGCCCGGCGGGACCGCCGCTTCACCGGCGGCGATGACGAGGCCTGCCTGGCCGCCGTCGCGGCCCCGGAGGAACTCGATGGCGTCGGCCGCGCTCTGCAGCGACTCGACGGCCACGGCCTCGGCGGCGGCCCCGAGCACGGCGGCGACGGCCACCTCGGCACCGGGCCGCACCGACAGCATGGTCGCCACCGGCCCGAGCACCCCGGCCAGGTCGGCGGCGAGCAGCGCGGCACCGCCGTCGGCACCGCCGGCCAGGCCCATCTCCAGCGCCTCGAACCTGGCTTCCAGCGCGGCCACCTGGCGCTGCGCCTGCTGGTCGGCCTTGCGTGCCGCGGCGAGGGCGGCCCTGGCGGCGCCGAGCGCGGCGTTCGGGCCCGCGACGGCCGCCTTGGCCTCCTCGACCCCGGCCCTGGCCGACTCGACGGACTCCCTGGCCTGCTCGACCGTCTCCAGGGCGATCTCCAGCTCCTCGGCGAGGGCCGGATCGGCGGCCGGCTCGGCCGTCTCCTGGCTGTCGTGCTCGGCGCGGGCCTCCTCGGCGCGCTGTTCGGCCTCCTCCAGCGAGCGCCGCAACCGGCCGATCTCCTCCTCGGCGGCCCCCGCCCGGCTGCGCGCCGCCCCGGCCTGCCCCCTGATCCTGGCCAGGCCCTCGCGCCGGTCGGCGGCGGCCCTGGCCTCCGCGGCCAGCCGCCGCTCCTCCGCGGCGAGCGCGGCCTCGGTCTCGGTACGCCTGGCCACGGTTTCCGCGAGCGACTCCCGCTCCCCCTCCAGCAGCTCGACCAGGACCCGCTCCTGCTCGCGGACCTCCTCGGCCTCACGCTCGAAGTCCTCCGGGTCGCGCCCCCGCCGCTCCACCGCGGTGTCGACGGCGTGCCGGTGCCGCTCGGCGGCGAGGCCCGCCAGGCCCCTGAGGCGCTCGCGGAGGGAGGAGAGCCGGAAGAACGTCTCCTGCGCGGCGGTCAGGCGCGGCTGGGCCTCGGCATCGGCGGCCTCCAGCTCGGCCTCGGCGGCCTGGCCCTGCTCCAGCTCGGTCTCCACCGCGGTGCGGCGGGCGAGGACCGCCGCCTCGTCGGCCATCTCCCGTTCCAGGGTGGTCCGCAGGGTGAGCACGTCGTCGGCGAGCAGCCGGAGCCTGGCGTCGCGGAGGTCCGCCTGGATGACGGCGGCCTTACGGGCGATCTCGGCCTGGCGGCCCAGCGGTTTGAGCTGGCGGCGCAGCTCGGTGGTGAGGTCCTGTACCCGGGTCATGTTGGCCTGCATCGCGTCGAGCTTCCGCAGCGCCTTCTCCTTGCGCTTGCGGTGCTTCAGGACGCCCGCGGCCTCCTCGATGAACGCCCGGCGCTCCTCGGGTCCGGCGTGCAGCACCTGGTCGAGCTGGCCCTGGCCGACGATGACGTGCATCTCGCGGCCGATGCCGGAGTCGGACAGCAGCTCCTGGATGTCGAGCAGGCGGCAGGTGTCGCCGTTGATGGCGTACTCGCTCTGGCCGGCCCTGAACATCAGGCGGCTGATCGTCACCTCGGTGTAGTCGATCGGGAGCATGCCGTCGGTGTTGTCGATGGTCAGCGTGACCTCGGCGCGGCCCAGCGGTGCCCGCGAGGAGGTGCCGGCGAAGATGACGTCCTCCATCTTGCCGCCGCGCAACGACTTGGCGCTGTGCTCCCCCATGACCCAGGCCAGGGCGTCGACCACGTTGGACTTGCCGGATCCGTTGGGGCCGACGACCGCGGTGATGCCCGGCTCGAAGCGGAGCGTGGTGGCCGAGGCGAAGGACTTGAAACCGCGCAGGGTAAGGGTCTTGAGATACAAGGAGAACCCCCCATTCACGGTGTGGTCGCGCCGGTCCGCGTGTCGCGCCGTGCCCCCGGGCGCCGATGAACGCGTCTTCCCCCGTCAGCCCACGGCTTCGCCAACGCGGGAAGACTACCGTTCTTCACCCGCACCCGCCCGCACACCGCCTATGGTGCCCTGCATGAACGCGGAACGCGGTGCTGACGGAGCTCCGTCACGCCCATCGGGCGGCAGGGGTCATCTCGGGCGGCGTGCCTTCCTGGTGGGCGGCGGGCTGACCGCGCTGGGCCTCGGCGGCGCCGCGCTGGCGGCCGGCCCGGACGGCATCAGGGGGGCGTACGCCCAGATCGTCTGCGGCGCGGTCCCCGTGCCCCCGGTGACGTCTCCTGGAACGCTCCAGCGCAGCCGGGTCGACCGGCGCCGGGTCATCGTCGGGATGCCTCCGGGGGCGACGGACGGGCTGCCTGTGGTGATCATGCTTCACGGGGCCGCGGGTGACGCGCGCACACCGTTCGACGTCTACGCGATCGACCGCTACCTGGCCGCCGGGGGCGGGCGCTTCGCGCTGGCCGCCATCGACGACTGGCCCTCCGCCGACATCCCGGGAACCCTGCTGCCCTACCTGAGCATGAACGGGATGGACACCGCGAAGATCGGGCTGATGGGCTGGTCGGCGGGTGGCGCGGGGGCGCTGAGGCTGGCCGCGGAGCTGGGCCCCGCACAGGTGGGGGCGGTCGTCGCGGCGTCGCCGGCGGTGAGCGCGGCGCAGGCGCCGCTGCGCGAACTCGTGAACATCCCGGTCTGGCTGGGATGTGGGGAGCGCGACGCGTGGGCACGGCAGACCCAGACCATGCTGAAGGCCCTGAAGGCACTGGGTGCCACTGCCGAGGGAGGGATCAGCGAAGGATGCCAGGACACGGCCTACCGCCGCAGGGTGTTACCCGAGCAGCTGGCCTTCCTCGCACGACATATATGACATATATGACAAGGGACGCCCCGGTGAGGCGTCCCCGGACAGTGTTTCCGCCCCGACCCCGTTAGGTGAGAGCCGGCTCGCGATCCTGCAGACGGTTGAACTCCTCGTCGCGGGCGCTTGCCGCGAGTTCGTCGTTCTGGGCCTGGAGCCGGGTGAGCTCTCCCTCGAGATCACGGATGCGCTGCTGGAGACGACGCATTTCCGAGACCATACGAGGGTCGGGACCGCCGACGTGGCCTAGTAGAGCCTTCGCCATAGTAAAGGGTCCTCCACGCTGAGTGACCAGACTGGTTCGCGCACTTCTTTGCCGCGGGAGGGGTGCGCGTGGTTCTTTGTCAAGAGTCGCACCGGTGAGGGAGACGGTCAAGCTGAACGCTCCGAATGGATGCACCAGTAGGCACTCTCGACAGTCAACTATACCGTATTTTGGGCGGTTTAGGAAAGTGGTCAGCGCTCGACAAAACCCTCGAGACCGCCTTTGACCTCGCTCCAACGTTCGACGACCCCGTCCACCCTGCCGGGTGTCTCACCGCCCCTGAGCAGCTCGAGCAGCATCGCGCAGGACTTCTCAGCCCCCTGCGCGACCACCTCGACCCGGCCGTCGGCCGTGTTGCGCGCCCAGCCGACCAGGCCGAGCTCCAACGCCCTGGACCGGGTCCACCAGCGGAAACCCACACCCTGCACGCGACCCCTGACCCAGGCGGTCAGCCGCACGTCCGTCACGCCGCGGCCCTCCTCGGCCTGGGCTGGCAGCGAGGGCAGCTGTAGGAGGAACGGTTCATGAACGACTCGCGAACGATCGGGGCGCCGCACCGCGGGCAGGGTTCGTCACGCCTGCCGTAGACCGCGAGGGAACGGTCGAAGTAACCGCTCTCACCATTGACATTCACGTAAAGACTGTCGAAGGATGTGCCGCCCTCGGCCAGCGCGGCGGACATCACCGCCCTGGCGGCGCCCAGCAAATCGGAGATCTTCGGCTTGGTCAGCGTCCCGGTGGGCCGGGCGCCGTGCAACCTGGCCCGCCAGAGAGCCTCGTCGGCGTAGATGTTGCCGACACCGCTGATCAGCGACTGGTCCAGCAGCGCGCGCTTGACCTCGGTCTGCCGGGCGCGCAACCGGCGGGCGAACGCCTCGTCGTCGAAATGCTCCTCGAACGGGTCGGCCGCGATGTGCGCGATCGGCTCGGGCACCGCCCGGCCGCCGGCCCGGGTCATGGCGGTCACCAGCACGTGGCCGAAGGTCCGCTGGTCGACGAAGCGCAGCTCCGGGCCACCGTCGGTGAAGCCGATCCGGACCCGCAGATGCTTCTCCGGTACCGTGTCCGGCTCCACGACCAGCAGCTGGCCGCTCATCCCGAGGTGCGCCAGGATGGCGTCGGGGCCGTCCAGCGGCAGCCAGAGATACTTACCCCTGCGCTCCGCCGCACCGACGGTGCGGCCCTTCAGCCGGGTGGAGAACTCCTCCGCTCCGGGAAGGTGCCGTCTGATCGCCCTCGGGTGGAGCACCTCGGCATGGGCGACGACCCTGCCGGAAACCCACCGCTCCAGGCCACGGCGTACCACCTCGACCTCGGGCAGTTCGGGCATGCACCCCTCCTTGGGCGACGGTCAGCCGGCTTCGCGCCTGTCGCGGTCCTGGCGGATTCTGTTCCAGGCCGCCTCCGCCGCCTGCTGCTCGGCTTCCTTCTTCGAGCGGCCGGATCCCGAACCGTATCCCTCTCCGCCGACGCGAACGACCGCGGTGAAGGACTTGGCGTGGTCGGGGCCGCTCTCCTCAACATGATATTCGGGCACGCCGAGCGACTCCGAGGCGGTGAGCTCCTGCAGGGAGGTCTTCCAGTCGAGCCCGGCACCGAGCGAGGCGGAGCGGGTGATGAGGGGGTCGAAGAGCAGGTGGACGACGCGGAACGCCTCGTCCAGCCCCCTGTTCACGTAGATCGCGCCGATCAGCGCCTCAAGGGTGTCCGCGAGGATCGAGGACTTGTCGCGCCCCCCGGTGCCCTCCTCACCCCGGCCGAGCCGCAGGAAACGGCCGAGACCCAGCGAGCGGGCCACGTCGGCGAGGGCGCGCATGTTCACCACCGCGGCCCTGAGCTTGGCCAGCTGCCCTTCGGGCAGGTCGGGGTGGTTGCGGTAGAGGGTGTCGGTGACGACCAGGCCCAGCACCGAGTCGCCCAGGAACTCCAGGCGCTCGTTGGTCGGCAGGCCGCCGTTCTCGTACGCGTAGGAACGGTGCGTCAGCGCACGCTCCAGGATGGCGACGTCCAGACGCACCGACAGCAGGCGCTCAAGCTCGTCCTTGACGAACTCGACGGCGACCGGTTTGACACTCGTACCCACGGCTTCTCCTCGCACGCTCTCTCATCGAATGCGCGATGGCGAAGAAACGAGAGATGCCCGAAGATGTGGTGGGCGCCGGGAGGGCACGCGTTCTACCGCGAACCCCGGCGTCCACCACAACCGCGGGCGGACCGCCATCGCAGGGTGGGCGGACGGTGACGCCGACCGGGCCGGAAAGGACCCGGCCGGCATCCGTCTGTCAGACTGCGATCAGGCGGAGGGCTCGATCACCTGACGGCGGTTGTAGGTGCCGCAGGTCGGGCACGCCACGTGCGGACGCTTCGGCGAGCGGCACTGGGGGCAGCTCACGAGCGAAACCGCGGCGGCCTTCCACTGCGACCTGCGGGAGCGAGTGTTGCTCCGCGACATCTTGCGCTTGGGGACAGCCACGTCAGCTCTCCTGATCGTTGTTATGTTCCGGAATCAGACCCTGCAGCTTCGCCCAGCGGGCGTCGATCACCTCGTGGCCGTGGTCAGGCCCGGCATCCGCCAGCCTGACCCCGCACTCCACGCAGAGCCCGGCACAGTCCTCACTGCAGACCGGGCTCAACGGCAGTGTGAGCACCACCGCGTCGCGAAACGCGGGTTCGAGGTCGAGAAGTTCACCGTCGAGAAGCGAGTCACCCTCGGCAGCATCCTCTGCCGAGTAGAAGAACAGCTCCTGGAAGCCCACCTCGGCTCGCGAGATGACCGGCTCCAGGCAGCGTGCGCACTCCCCCCGCAGCGGGGCTTGCGCAGTGCCCGTGACGAGCACACCCTCCATGACCGCCTCAAGCCGGATGTCCAGCTCGACTTCGGCGTCCTTGGGAACGCCGATCATGTCGACGCCGATGTCCGCCGGTGCCGGGAGAACGAGGTCCATCCGCCGCATCGACCCTGGTCGTCGCCCCAGGTCATGGGTAGAGATCACCCATGGGGCTCGGGGGTCAAGGTTGGGATGAGTCATTTCGCTCTCGTTAGGCATGGCGCATCATCGCCATCGTGCAAGGCCGAAACAAGAGAATAGCAGGGCCTAGCCCCTGAGCCGTTCGACCAGGAGCTCCTGGACAAGATCGGGAACTAGCCCGGCCACGCTCCCACCATACTTGACGATCTCCTTGATGCGGCTGGAGGACAGGAAGGAGACCTCGGGCCCGGTGGCCATGAACAGGGTCTCCACCCCCGACATCCGGTAGTTGAGCTGCGCCATCTGGAGCTCGTAGTCGAAGTCGCTGATCGCGCGCAGGCCCTTCACGATGGCGGGGATCTCCTGCTGCCTGCAGTAGTCGACCAGGAGGCCGTGGAACTTGTCCACGCGGACGTTCCCGTACTCCTTGGTGACCGTCTGGAGAGTCTGGATACGTTCGTCCACCGTGAAGAGGCTCTTCTTCTCGATGTTGATCAGTACGGCCACGACGACCTCGTCGTACTGCCGGGAAGCCCGGCCGATGATGTCCAGATGACCGTTCGTGACGGGATCGAAGGATCCCGGACAGACAACGCGACGCAAGGTGGACTCCCTGCTCTTAAGGATTCCCGGCGGCGCGACCGTACCAAACGGCCGCTTCACCGTAACGACGGACCCTCTCCTCTTCGTACCCCGCCGGCCAGCGGAGGTCCCCTCCCCGGCTCTCCCTCTCCACCGCGACGAGCGCGTCCTCGGCCAGCCAGCCTCGGTCGCGCAGCAGTTCGAGCACCGTCCCCACCTCCTCGTCGCCCAGCGCGTACGGCGGGTCGGCGAGGACGAGGTCGTACGGCTCCCCGCTCTCTCCGACGCCCCTGGCCAGCAGCCGCTCGACCCTGTCGGCGGCGACCTCGGCCCCGGGCAGCCCCAGCGAGGTGACGTTCTGCCTGATCGTCCGGATCGCCCTGGCGTCCGACTCCACGAGAAGCACCCGGGCGGCCCCCCGGGAGAGCGCCTCAAGCCCGAGCGCGCCCGAGCCCGCGTAGAGGTCGAGCACCCGGCACCCCTCCAGCGGGCCGATCAGCGACCCCACCGTGGAGAAGATCCCCTCCCTGGCCCTGTCGCTCGTGGGGCGGGTCCCCCGCCCCGGCGGCACTGCCAGCCGCCGTCCTCCTGCGCTTCCCGCGATGACTCGGCTCACCCGGCCATCCTCTCAGTGCCATCGCGCGGCGCCACCGCGCGATGGCACCGCACGGTGCCGCCGCCCGTCCCCGGCGCCTGCCCCCGGAGCGGCCCGGGTGCGCCACACGCAGCACGGCGTGTCGCGACGCATCACATAACCGCAGGTCAAAAGGGTCCTGGTAGGTGATCTAGGTCAAGAGTGGGCAAGGAGTGGCGACGAAAGCGTAAGGGTCGTTCCGTCAGGTGCCGGTCCCTTGCATGATGATTCCTGCGGCCTCCAAGTGACCCAGGGGGAGGCCGACCGGCGTGATCGTGAGCCCTTCCGCACGCCGGTGCTCTCGGCACCTGACCCGGGAGTGGGCCCAGGCGGGGACGGCATTCGGGGGGAGGCCGTCCCCGCAGTTGGGCACGGCGCGTCCGCCGGCCCCGGCCACGAAGCCCCGCCGGGCATCGCCACCGTCGGCCCTCAGGTCTTCTCCAGGTACTCGGCGCGCTCGTCCGCCAGGAGCCTGTCGATCTCCGCGCGGAGCACGGGGTGCCCCGCCAGCTCGAGGTCGGCCTCCAGCATCGCCTCGGCGTCCAGGCGCGCGGCGTGGATGACGTCCTCGTCACGGAGGAGCCTGAGCATCTTCAGCGACGACCTGCGTCCCGACTGGGCCACCCCGAGCACATCACCCTCCCTGCGCTGTTCCAGGTCGACACGGGACAGCTCAAAGCCGTCCAGGGTGGCCGCCACGGCGTCGAGCCGCGCCCTGGCGGGCGTGCCGCCGGGAGAGTCGGTCACCAGCAGGCAGAGACCGGGCAGCCCGCCGCGGCCGACCCGGCCGCGGAGCTGGTGGAGCTGCGAGACGCCGAACCTGTCGGCGTCCATGATGACCATGACCGAGGAGTTGGGGACGTCGACGCCGACCTCGATGACCGTGGTCGCCACCAGCACGTCGATCTCTCCCCTGGTGAACGCCTTCATCACCGCGTCCTTCTCCTCGGGAGGGAGCTTGCCGTGGAGCACCTCCGTACGGAGCCCCAGCAGCGGCCCCCGCGAGAGCGTCTCCGCCACGTCGAGCACCGCCAGCGGCGGCCTGCGCTCGTCGTCGGACTTCGACATGTCGCCCTCGTCACCCTCCAGGTCGCCGATGCGCGGGCACACGACGTAGGCCTGGCGGCCCAGCCCGATCTCCTCGCGCAGCCGGGTCCAGGCGCGGTCGAGGAAGTGCGGCTTCTCCGCGGCGGGAACCACGTGCGTGGTGATCGGGGCACGCCCGGAGGGCAGCTGGGAGAGCGTGGAGACCGTGAGATCGCCGAAGACCGTCATGGCGACCGTGCGGGGGATGGGGGTGGCGGTCATGACGAGCACGTGCGGGCGGCCGGCCCCGGCCTTCTCGCGAAGCGCGTCGCGCTGCTCGACGCCGAACCTGTGCTGCTCGTCGACCACGACCAGGCCGAGATCGGCGAACTGGACCCGCTCCTGCAGGACCGCGTGGGTGCCGACGACGATGCCCGCCGTGCCCGAGGCCGCGTCGAGCATGGCCGAGCGGCGGGCCGCGGCGCCCAGCGAGCCGGTCAGCAGGGCGACCGCGGTGCCGCCGAACATGCCCCCGCCTGCCAGGTCGCCGAGCATGGCCGAGATCGACCTGTGGTGCTGCTGGGCGAGCACCTCGGTGGGCGCCAGCAGCACGGCCTGTCCCCCGGCGTCGACCACCTGGAGCATCGCGCGCAGCGCGACGACGGTCTTGCCCGCCCCGACCTCGCCCTGGAGCAGCCGGTGCATGGGGTGGGCCATGGCCAGGTCGGCCGCGACCTCCTCGCCCACCTCGCGCTGCCCCTCGGTCAGCTCGAACGGCAGCCGCTTGTCGAAGTCGGCGAGCAGCCCGTCGGAGATCGCGGGCCTGGGGGTGGCGGGCCAGGAGGCCGCGGCCATCCGGCGCTGCAGCAGCACCGCCTGGAGCAGGAACGCCTCGTCGAACCTGAGCCGCTTGCGCGCCCTGGCCACGTCGGCGTGGTCGCGCGGCCGATGGACGGCCAGCAGCGCGTCCGACAGACCGGGGAGCCTGTGCCGGGTGCGCAGTTCCTCGGGAAGCGGGTCGTCGAGTTCGCCCATCGTGTCGAGGACGACGCCCAGCGCCCTGCGGATGGCCCAGGGCGTCACGTCCTTGCCCGCCGGATAGATCGGCACGAGCGCGGCGGCGAACTCCTCGGCCCCCGTCTCGTGCTCCTCGATCATCTCGAACTCGGGGTGGGAGAGCTGCCACTTGCGCTTCTCGCCCTGGCCGAAGGCGCCGACCTTCCCGGCGAACATGCCGCGCCTGCCCGGCCGCAGCCGCGTCTCCGCGATGTGGGACGCCTTCCCGAAGAACGACAGGTAGATCTTGCTGCGGCGGGCGTCGACGACCTCGACCTCCAGCCAGGTGCCGCCCTTGTTCCGCATCGGCCTGCGCATCGCCCTGGTCACCTCGCCCACCACCGTGACGTGCTCGTCGACCCGCAGGTCGTCGAGGTCGGTCAGCTCACCCCGCTCGGCGTAGCGCCGCGGGTAGTGCCGCAGCAGGTCGCCGACGGTGCGCAGGTCGAGAACGCTCTCCAGCAACTTGGCGGTTTTGGGGTCCAGCGCCTTCGCCAGCGGCTCGTCGAAGCTCGTCACCCCAGCTTTCTACCGTGTGCGGGGGACAGAAATCGCCCGGCCCGGCCCACGGAACGGTTCACGCGCGCCTGTCGGCGAACCCACGGCGCCCGCTCACCCACCCGGTTCACTCGACGCCGATGAGCAGCGGGTAGCCGCCCTGGCCGCCCTCGTACAGCACCACCTCGATGTCCGGCCTGGTCTCGGCCAGGTGGTCCAGCACCGCGCGCGCGAGCCCCTCGGGGGCGTCGACGCCCTCCAGAACGGTCACCAGCTCGCTGCTGGAGGACACCATGCGGCCCACGACCTCCAGGGCGGTGGCCCCGAGGTCCCTGCCGATCAGCGCGGCGTCCCCGTCGACCACCCCCAGGACGTCACCCGGCTCGGCCAGGCCCGCGCTCGTCATGACCTCGCGGTCGGCCACCCAGACGTGCCCGTGGCGGGTGTGCGCGGCCGCCTCGGTCATGGCCACCACATCGTCGTCGAAGCGGCGCAGCGGGTCGTGCACGGCCAGCGCCGACAGGCCCTGCACCGAGGCCCTGGTCGGCAGGACGCCGACCACCAGGCCCTCCTCCCTGGCCACCTCCGCGGCGGCCGCGGCGACCTCGCGCGTCCCGCTGTCGTTGGGCAGGACCACGACCTCCGAGCCGGCCTCGCGGATGGCGGCGAGCACCGCCGCCAGCGGCGGGCTGGAGCCCGGCTCGCGGCGGACGACCACGGCCCCCGACTCCTCGAACAGCGCGGCCAGCGCGGGTCCCGCCGCCACGGCCACCACTCCCCTGCCCCGCGCGGCCGGGTGGGTCCTGTCCGCGCCGACCAGATACGTCACCCTGATCCGGTGGGGCCGCCCCAGCCGGACCGCCGCCTCGATCGCCGCGCCCGCGTCGTCCACGTGGACGTGCACGTTCCACAGGTCGTCCCCACCCACGATCACCAGCGACTCGCCCAGCGCGTCGAGTTCCGCGCGAAGCGCCGCGACCTGTGCCGCTCCGGCCTCCAGGAGGTACATGACCTCGTAGCCGGGCCCGTCCGCGCTCTCCCCCGCGACCTCCGCGCCGATCCGGTGGGCCGGGGCGGGGATGTCCACCCGCCCGGTGTAGGAGTCGGTGACGATCGCGGCGAGGCTCTCCAGAATGATCGTCAGGCCCGCGCCGCCCGCGTCGACCACCCCGTTGCGGGCCAGCACGTCGAGCTGCCCGGGGGTACGGCGGAGCGCGGAGCGCGCCTCCTCGGCCGCCCTTCTCGCGATCGAGGCGAGATCTCCGCGGCCGTCGCGCACCGCCGCGGCGACCGCGGTCAGGACGCTCAGGATCGTGCCCTCAACCGGCCTGGCCACCGCGGCACGGGCCAGCTCGGCGGCTCTGACCAGGCCACGGCAGAGGTCCGTGCCGCGCCCCTCGGCCTCTCTGAACACCTCGGCGAGGCCGCGTAGCACCTGGCTGACGATCACCCCGGAGTTGCCCCGCGCGCCGAGCAGCGCTCCCTGCGCGAGCGCCTGCCAGGTGGCCGCCGTCCCCGCGTCCGCGGGCAGCCCGTCGAGCGCCTCGGCCGCGGAGAGCATGGTCAGGTGCAGGTTGGTACCGGTGTCGCCGTCGGGCACCGGGAAGACGTTGAGCGCGTCGATCTCCTCGCGCGCCTTCCCCAGCGTCTCCGCGGCCAGCCGCGACCACCTCCGCACCGAGGGCGGGTCGAGAACCTGCAGCATTCCTGCCCTCCTGCTCCTGCTCGCCCTCGTCGATCCCACCGGTCTCCCCTGGCAGATCCCGATGCCGCGACCGGTGGTTCCCCGTCCACACAACCCGTCCACACAACCCGTCCGCACGGCCTGTCCGGCCCGGCCCGCACCGGCCGATCGCCGCCCGCCGGACGCGACCCGCCATGGCGCGTCCCGGGATGCGCTACGGTTGCCTCCGGAGATTATCCCCGTTCGACCGTTCACGGCGGCTCACGTTCGCCTGTAGGGCCGAACATCGGGTATCCTCGTGTGGCCAGCCGGTCGTCCCGGCATGCCCGATGACCGCCCGCCAGTGCGGCGGATCGAGCCTCTCGACTGATCTAAGGAGCGAACCGTGGCTTCCGTCTGCGACGTTTGCGCTAAGAAGCCGACCTTCGGCAACAACGTCTCCCACTCGCACCGCCGCACCCGCCGCCGCTGGAACCCGAACATCCAGCCCGTGCGCGCAGTGGTGAACGGCACGCCGAAGCGGCTGAACGTTTGCACCTCCTGCATCAAGGCCGGCAAGGTCACCCGCTAGTCGGACTTCCGCGAAGCCCGCCGCCCCTCTACGGGGTGGCGGGCTTCGCCGTTCCCAACGGGTCTCGCCGCCGGGGACGGGCCTGCCCGCCGAGGCCGGCTCTGCCGCGTTCGGTACGGCTCCACCGCGTTCGAGGCGGGTTCTCCGCGTTCAGCGGAAGCGCAGCCGCCAGGCGTGGTCCACCGGGCCGATGCCGGCCCCCAGGGGGAAACCGTGCTCGATCGCGCCGGTGACGTACGCCTTCGCCTTCTCCACCGCGGCGGGGACGTCCTCGCCGAGGGCCAGGTGGGAGGCTATCGCGGAGGCCAGGGTGCAGCCCGTGCCGTGGGTGTGCCGGTTGTCGTGGCGCTCCGCGGTGAAGCGGAACTCCCGCGTGCCGTCGGTCAGCAGATCGACAGGAGCCCCGGGAAGGTGGCCGCCCTTGATGAGCGCCCACTCGGGCCCGAGCGCCAGGACCGCGTCGGCGGCCCGGCGCAGGTCGGCTTCGTCGGTGACCTTCACACCGGTGAGCTGGAGCACCTCCCACAGGTTGGGGGTGACCACCGTGGCCGTGCGCAGCAGGCTCGACCTGACCGTCTCCACCGCCTCCGGGGCGAGGAGCGCGTCACCGTGCTTGGAGACTCCCACCGGATCGACCACGACGGGCACGTCCAGCCCTGCCAGCACCTCGGCGACCGTCTCCACCAGTACGGGCGAGGCGAGCATGCCGGTCTTGACCGCCTGGGCACCGATGTCACCGAGCACCGAGTCGAGCTGGGCGCGGACCGCCTCCGGGGGAAGCTCCCAGTAGCCCTGCACGCCCAACGAGTTCTGTGCGGTCACCGCGGCGATCACGCTCATGCCGTGGACGCCGAGGGCCAGCATGGTCTTCAGGTCGGCCTGGATGCCCGCACCACCTCCGGAGTCGGAGCCGGCGACGGTCAGCACGCGAGGGGGAGCCAGAACGGTCATGCCCCCATCCAACCAGCCCCGTGCCGACCGGCTGAGCACCCCCGTCCACTTCCCGCCACGCCTTGGCCGCGTGGAAGAGCCGCGGCGGCACCGGCTCGGGCGACCGAGGCCCGACCGGGCCGGATCCGACGGCACCGGCCGGGTCCGGGACGCCGGGTCAGACGCCGGGTCAGACGCCGGGTCAGACGACGGCGCACTCTCCCCGGTCGCTCCGACAGGTCTCCGGAATCCCCGCGTCACCGCTCGCGGTGAAGACGACGACGAGTTCCTCGCCCGCCTCCAGCCCCTCCGGCGAGTCGATCACCAGGCTGTCGTCGAGTTGCTCCCAGTCGGCTCCGTGCACCGAGGAGACCGTCCCGTTGACCGGCACGCTCACCCTCAGGTTCTCGACGCTCTCGTCCGCGGCGACCACGAGCCTGACCGTGTACGACTGTGCCCTGCTCTTCACGAGGGCGGCGCCCACCATGATCACGGCGCCTCCCGCGGCGGGCGCGGGCGCCTCGAAGGTGGCGGTGGGCACGGGGACGGGCGCCGTGGTGCTCGGGGACTGCTCGGGAGCGGGTGTTCGGTGGTTACCGACGACGAGGGGCTCGGAGGTGGGCGTGGGCTCCGGTTCGCCGGTGGGCGACGGCTCGTCGGAGGCCAGGGGCGCGCGGGTGGCCTTCCTTGTCGTGGTGGGCCTGGGGGTGGAGGTGACTCCGCCTTCCCTGCGGGTGGAGGCGGGAGTCGGGACGGGCGTGGCCTCCGTCGTCTCGTCGCCCGCCTCCTCGGGCTCGTCGGCCGGTACGGGGTCCTCGGTGGGCTCGGTCTCACCGGCGGGGTCGGGCAGCGGTTCCGGCTGGTTCGACACCGCCGTGGCGCAACCGGCGACCGGGCAGTCGGCGGCGGAGCTCTCGGAGCCGGTCAGCGTCCGGATCCCGAACGCGGTCCCGCCGAGCACCACCGCCACCGCGGCGACGATCAGCAAGGTCATTCTGGTCCGTCCGCCGGACCTTTCCTCGTCCTCCGGCCATGTGACGGACGGCTCGGACTCCGACGTCCATCCCGAACCCAGGAAACCCGTCTGGGGCTCGGTGACCATCGACTCCTCGGGACGGAGCCGGCGCCCGATCGGCTCGTCCCGGTGACCGGGTGCCGGATCGGGCCCCGGCCCGCGTTTCCCCCGGTCCGGGGAAGCCGCTTCCCCGTTTCCACCATGGCGGCCCATATCGCCCCTTTCTCGGAGGGAATCTCGACCGCCCAACTTCATACCAGTTCAATAACCGTTTGTGGCAATTTTCGCAGATGTAACAACGAGTGGTAAAGGTCACTCCCGGAAGTGATCCCAGCCGCCACGGTCCAGCAACATGCCTTTGACCTGCACTCCCTCACCCTCGATGACATGGCCCACCACACTCCAGCCCTCCGGGAGCCGTACCCGGGCCGGGAAGGTCGCGGCGAGGGCGTGGTCGTCGCCGCCGGAGAGCACCCACTCCAGCGGGTCCGTGCCGAGCAGCCGGGCGGCCTCCCGCATCACCGGCGGGATGTGGAACGCCTCCGGGTCGAGCACGAGCGCGGTTCCGGCCGCGGCCGCCACGTGGCCGAGATCCTGAAGCAGGCCGTCGCTCACGTCGAGCATGGCGGTGGCCCCCAGTGCGGCGGCCTCGGGGCCGCGCGGGTAGGGAGGGCACGGGCGGCGGTGGGCGTCGATCAGCTCCACCGGCCCGGCCAGGCCCGCACGGAGCAGCGCGAGGCCCGCGGCGGCGTACCCGAGGCGGCCCGCGACCGCGACCACGTCACCGGGCCTGGCCCCGGACCTGGTGACCGGCGCCCGGCCGCCGAGGTCGCCGAGGGCGGTGACGGCGATCACGACGAGGTCGCAGCGGGTGATGTCGCCGCCCACCACGCTGGCGCCGACGAGGTGGCACTCGTCGCGAAAGCCGTCCGTGAGGTCGTCCAGCCAGCCGGTGGCGGCGTCGGCGGGCAGCCCGAGGCCGACCACGAGGCCGGTGGGGTCCGCTCCCATCGCCACGACGTCCGAGAGATTCTGCGCCGCGGCCTTGCGCCCGATGTCGTAGCCACTGGACCAATCACGGCGGAAGTGCCTACCCTCGAGTAACAGGTCAGTCGTCACGACGACCCGCCCGTCGGGAGCGCTCACCACCGCGGCGTCGTCCCCGGGACCGAGCAATACGGTCCCTCCCTGCGGCAAGCGTCCGGCAATACGTGCAACAACTCCGAATTCGCCGAGATCTCCGACTGTGATGACACACCTCCCGTTCATCACAGGGTACGGTGGCCCTTCGGCACTGATCCAATCGCCCCGGAGGTCGTTGTGGTGCAGGCCTACATCCTTATTCAGACCGAGGTCGGCAAGGCCGCGAACGTGGCTTCGGAGATCTCCGGCATTCCTGGTGTCACCCAGGCCGAGGACGTCACCGGACCCTACGACGTGATAGTGCGGGCGGAGGCCCGCAACGTCGATGAGCTGGGAAAGCTCGTGGTGGCGCAGATTCAGGGTGTGGAGGGGATCACGCGTACACTGACGTGTCCCATCGTCCATATCTGAGTCCGTATCTGACCGTCGGGAACGTGACATGCCACTGCGGTCCATCCGCCTGGCGGGGTGCGCCTGCGCCCTGCTGATCCTGGCGGGATGCGGCGGCGCCGTCCGGGTCGAGCCGCCCGTCCCCGAGGGACCCGCCGCCGCCGCGTGCCAGGCGCTCGCCGAGCGGCTCCCGCGGAGACTCGACGGCGCGGACCGGGTCGAGTCCACCCCCGCCTCCCCCTACGTCGCCGTGTGGGGGCAGGGCCGCATCGCGCTGCGCTGCGGGGTGCCGCGGCCGGTGACGATGTCGCCCACCGACCAGGTGCCCGAGATCAACGAAGTGGCGTGGTACGCCGACCCGGCCCGACCGACGCTGTTCACGTCGGTCGGCAGGGCGGCCTACGTCGAGGTGACGGTCGCGCGGGAGCACACCCCGCAGAACGTGCTGGTCGATCTCGCGGCACCGATCAAGGCAGCGCTACCGCAGACCGGGTGAGCGGCGCAGCGCGAGCTGGATCAGCCGGTCGACCAGCTCCGCGTAGGGCACCCCGGTGGCGGCCCAGAGCTGCGGTGCGACCGACATCGCGGTGAAGCCGGGCATGGTGTTGATCTCGTTGACGATCAGTCGCCCGTCGGTGGTGTAGAAGAAGTCGACCCGCGACAGGCCCTCGCAGCCCAGCGCCTCGAAGGCGCGCACGGCCATCGCCCGCAGCTGCTCGGCCGTCTCCTCGGGGATGTCCGCGGGCACCGACAGGGACATGTCGTCCCCGAGGTACTTGGCCTCGAAGTCGAAGAACTCGTGGTCTCCGTGAACCAGCACCTCACCGGGCATGCTGGCCCGGGGCGCCTCGTCGCCCGGCGACTCCAGCACGGCGCACTCGATCTCGCGGCCGGTGATCGCGGCCTCGACCAGCACCTTGGGATCGTGCTCGCGGGCGAACTCGATGGCCCGCTCAAGCTCCTCCAGGTCGGCGGCCTTGGAGATGCCCTGGCTGGACCCGGCGCGGGCGGGCTTGACGAAGACCGGCCAGCCGAGCTCCTGGACCTCCTTGAGCACCCGGCCGCGGTCGGTCCGCCAGTCGCGGTCGCGGATCGCGACATACGGCCCGACGGGCAGGCCCGAGGCGGCGAGGACCATCTTCATGTACGCCTTGTCCATGCCGACGGAGCTGGCCAGCACCCCGGAGCCGACATAGCGGACCCCGGCCATCTCCAGCAGCCCCTGGATGGTGCCGTCCTCCGCGAAGGGGCCGTGCATCACCGGGAAGACGACGTCGACGTGGCCGAGCTCGACGGGAATGCTGCCGGGGTCGTACGCCACCAGCGAGCCGTCACCGGATGTCAGCGCCAGCGTCGCGCTCGCCGCGTCGACGGCGGGCAACTCGCCGCTCTCGATCCCGTATCGCTGCTCCCCGGAGGCGAGCACCCACCGGCCGTCCTGGGCGATCCCGATCGGGACCACCTCGTACTTGGACCTGTCGATGGCCTCCAACACGCTTCCCGCTCCGAGAATGGAGACGGCGTGCTCGGAATTGCGACCGCCGAAGACGACGGCGACCCTCGGTAGAGGTTCGTGCTGCTCACTCATGATGCTCGAATCTACCCCCTGTTAGGGGGCAATCCGGCTGTTAGACGCGCCTATCTACTCGATGCGGGTAGTGAGTCGAGTGCCTTGGTCACGTCCATGATGAGATCTTCCGCGTCCTCGAGCCCGATGGAGAACCGGACGGCCGCCTCGTCGATCCCCGCCGCCCCGCCGAGCCGCCGGTGGGTGGTCGAGGCCACGTGCGCGGCCTTGGTGTGGATTCCTCCGGCGGAGGGGGCGATCGAGGCGAGCCTGAGGGCGTCGGCCAGGGCCACGCCGGCGTCGTAGCCACCGCGCGGAGTGATCGTCACGCAGGCGCCGTACCTGGTGCCCTCGGGTCCCGAATCGAACAGGTGCCTGGCGAGCTGGTGTCCGGGGTGTCCCGGCAGCCCCGGGTAGTCGACCCGGCGCACGGCGGGGTGCTTGGCCACGGCCGCGGCGAAGACCATCGCGGTGGAGCACATCCGGCGGACCCGCAGCGGCAGGGTCGCGAGCCCCCGGCGGAGCAGGAAGGCGTCGTCGGGGGAGAGCGTGCCCCCGGTGTCGATCCTGACCTCGCGCAGCTGGGCGATCAGGTCGGGACGGCCCACCGCGACGCCCCCGGCGCAGTCGTCATGGCCGCCGAGGTACGTGGTCGCGGAGTGGATCACCAGGTCGGCGCCGTGTTCCAGGGGACGGCACACGATCGGGGTGGCGAAGGTGGAGTCGACCACCAGCAGCGCCCCCGCGGCGCGGGCGATCCGGTAGAGGCCGCGGATGTCGGAGACCGCCATGGTCGGGTTGGAGAGCGTCTCCGCATAGATGATCTTCGTGTTGGGCCTGATCGCCGCCTGCACCCCGGTCAGGTCGCCGTAGCCGACGAAGTCCGCGCTGACCCCGAACCTGGACAGCACATTGGTGATCAGCGAGTGGGTCCCGCCGTACAGCGGGGTGGGCGCCACCAGATGCGCGCCCGCGCGCAGGAACGTCATCAGGACGGCGTTCACGGCGGCCATCCCCGAGGCGAACGCCTGCCCGGCCACGTCCTCGGGCGCCGCGGCCCCCTCCAGGGAGGCCACCGCCGAGGCGAACGCGGCGGTGGTGGGGTTGTCGATCCGGCCGTAGACGTGGCCGGACCCCTTCTCCTCCAACACCTCGGCGTACTCGGCGGAGTCGCCGAAGCCCCAGGCGGAACTGCGCCACACGGGGAGACCGAAGGGTCTCTGCGGGGGCGGCTCGGGAGCCGGCAGGTGCACCGACCGGGTGTTCTCCCCCCTGCGCCTGCGCATCCGTCTGTTCATGGGCCACACCGTGTCTTCACAGGCCGTACCGTTCCGGCTTGGGAGTCCGCGACATCAGGAGCACCGCGGCCTCGCTGGGAGGCATTGCGTCATGGACGACGGCCACCACCACTTCGGTGATCGGCATCTCCACGTCGTGCTTTCTGGCCAGTTCGAGCACCGACTCGCAGGATTTGACCCCCTCGGCGGTCTGTTTCGTGGCGGCGATGACCTCGGCCAGGGTCATACCCCGCCCAAGATTCTCCCCGAAAGTACGGTTCCGCGACAATGGGGAGGTACAGGTCGCCACCAGATCGCCCATGCCCGCCAGCCCCGCGAAGGTGTGCGGGTCCGCGCCGAGCACCGTGCCCAGCCTGGAGATCTCGGCCAGCCCGCGCGTCATCAGCATCGCCCCGACGTTGTCGCCCAGCCCCATCCCCGCCGAGATGCCGACCGCGAGGGCGATCACGTTCTTGACGGCCCCGCCGAGCTCGACCCCCACGACGTCGGGGTTGGTGTAGGGGCGGAACCAGGGCGGCAGGTAGCAGGCCTCCTGAAGGCGCTCCATCGCCCGCTCGTCGGTGCAGGCGACCACGGTGGCGGCGGGCTGGCCCCGGACGATCTCCCCGGCCAGGTTGGGGCCCGACACCACCGCGACCCGCTCCTGGGGCACCCCGGCGACCTCGCAGATCACCTCGCTCATCCGCTTGGTGGTGCCCAGCTCGATGCCCTTCATCAGGCTGACCAGCACCGCCTCCGGCGGCAGGTGCGGCTTCCAGCGGGTCAGGTTCTCCCTCAGGGTCTGGGAGGGCACCGCGAGCACCACGAAGTCGGCGCCGTCGAGAGCCTCGGCCGGGTCGGTCGTGGCGCGCAGCGTCTCGGGCAGCACCGCGCCCGGCAGGTAGACGGGGTTCTCGTGCCGCCGGTCGATCGCCTCGACGACCTCCGCGCTGCGGCCCCACAGGACCGTCCGGGTACCCGCCCCCGCGAGGATCATGCTGAAGGTCGTCCCCCACGATCCCGTGCCGAATACAGCCGCCTTGGTCATCGGTTCTCCTTGGGCGTGGAAACCTCCGCCTCCGGGCGGGGGAGAAGACACGGCGCGACGCCGTACGGTTCGGTACCGTGTCCGGCGGTGGCGACAGCCGGGCCACTACGAGTGTGACCGGCTAGGTCCTCACCGCCGGGCTGGCGGAGAGGTGAAACGCCTGTGGAGCTGGTGTAGGACCTCAAGGGATTTCTCCTGGCGGGCGACCGGCGGTGATTCAGGAACTCTCACGGGCGACCGTGGGAATCCCCTCCCTTCGGGGAGGGGAGGATGTCAACACCGTACGCCGAAGTCAGTTGTCGGAAGGTCGCTTGAACGGCGCCTTGGGCGCCTTCTCCCCGCGGAGTTCGGCCAGCTGGGCCGTGATCGCCGACATGATCTCGGTCGTCGCGGAGCGCAGCACGTCGGCCTGGAGCGGCTGCCCCCGGTACTTCGACAGGTCGACCGGTGGCCCGGTCAGCACGCGGAAGGTCTTGCGCGGCAGCAGGCTGGGCCTTTTGGCACCGTACGGCAGGATCTCCTGGGCGCCCCAGTGCGCGACGGGGATCACCGGCGCGCCGGTCTCCAGCGCCAGCCTGGCCGCGCCGGTCTTGCCCTCCATCGGCCAGAAGTCCGGGTCGCGGGTGCAGGTACCCTCCGGATAGAACATCACGCACGCCCCCGCGGCGAACCGGCGCCGCGACTCCTCCAGCGAGCGTCCCGCGTCGGAGCTCCCCCGGTAGACGGGAATGACCTGGAGCGCCCTCAGCAGGGGGCCGAGCAGCGGCACCGAGAAGAGACCCGACTTGGCCAGGATCACCGGCCAGCGGCCGTTGTTGTAGAGGAAGTGCGAGATGAGGATCGGATCCAGCCACGACAGGTGGTTGGTCGCCACGATGATTCCGCCCGTCCTGGGCAACCGGTCGCTGCGACGCCAGTCCTTCTTGACCAGGAGCCACGAGATCGGCTTGACGATCGCGACGGCGAAGGCGACCCAGAATCGTGAGGGCCAGCCGGGGCGTCTCATGGGCTCCTCCGTATGAGCGGTTTGCGCACCAAGTCTCCCGGTTGGCTCCCCGAGATGTCGAGACGGGATGCTTAACGCTATGCCTGCTCAGGAAAGTTCCGCCTGGACCCTTGTCGTCCCGGTCAAGACGCTGGTCGCCGCCAAGACCCGCCTGTCTGCGGCGGCGGGCCCGCACCGGGCCGCGCTGGCCGTGGCGATCGCCTGCGACACCGTCGAGGCGGCGCTGAGGTGCGCGCTCGTCACGCGGGTGGTCGTGGTGACGGGTGACCCCGTGGCCGCCGAGGCGCTCGGCGGGGTCGGCGCGCACGTGGTCGGCGACCCGGAGGCGGGGCTGAACGCCGCCCTGCGGCACGGCGCCCTGGAGGCGGCCCGGCTGGCGCCCTGCGACGCCGTCGGCGCCCTCCAGGCCGACCTCCCCGCCCTCCGCCCCGCGGAGCTGGCCCGCGTGCTGACCGCCGCCGCGGAGTTCGACCAGATGTTCCTGCCCGACGCCTCCGAGATCGGCACGACCTTCTACGGCGTACGGCCCGGCACGCCGTTCACGCCGGGGTTCGGCGGCGAGTCGCGGGACCGGCACCTGCGGCGCGGCGCCAAGGAGCTCTGTGTGGCGGGCGTGGAGTCGGTCCGCCATGACGTGGACACCCCGGACGACCTCCGCCAGGCGCTGGTCCTGGGCGTCGGCCCCCGCACGCTGGCCATGGCGGAAAGGATCTCGGTGTCCGGCGGCCCTTCGCGGCCGGAGGAACGCGACAGGGATCGATAGTCCCGGGTTGGGGCGGGATTCCCGTCCGGGGGCTACCCTGGGCGTGTGCAGGCGACGGTGCGGAGCTTCGAGGAGGCGACCCGGTCGGGGTCGGTCTTCCTGGACGACGGGACCGAGATCCCGTTCGGCGCGGCGGCCTTCGACGCGGGGCCGCTCCGGCTGCTCAGGGCGGGTCAGCGGGTCAACATCGTCATGAACGGCGACGACGTCTCCTACATCACCCTCTCGACTTTCCCCGTACCCGGCCGGTGAGGCGGCCGGGTAACCGGCTTCCCCGGCGGTCCGAGCCGCGATCATCTCCGCGGCGCCCCGCCGACGAGTCCGTCGAACGTGGCGGAACACTTTTCGACGGCTCCGGCCGGGCGTCCCGATCCGGCGGCGCCGGTCGGAAAGCCGGACGCCCGGGCTCCCGCTTCGGGAGTCCGGGCGTCTACGCCGAGACCTATTTCTTCTTCGATGCCTTCTTGCCGCCGTTGTTGACGAGTTCCTTGAAGTCGGAACCGGGCCGGAATTTCGGCCCCCAACTCTCGGCGACGTGGATCTCGGCACCCGTCGAGGGGTTGCGGGCGGTGCGGGCCGGCTTGTGCACCATCTCAAAGGCACCGAACCCCGTGATCGAGACCTTGTCACCACTCGCGACGGTGGTCTGGATCGTGTCGAGCACCGCGTTCACGGCTTCGGTGGCCGTCTTCTTGTCGCCCACCCGATCCGCGATGGCGTCGACGAGTTCCTTTTTGTTCATAAGGTTGCTCCCCCTGCTTACCGATGTCCGGGAGTGGGTCACGGGGCAGAAAACCCGTCTCACCCGATTTGTCACGGCGAGGGGTCTCATCACAGATCTCTCATCAACGATCACGATGAGAAACCCCCTGCTCGCTTGAAATTAGGGGACGGAGCCGTATGACTCAATCACCTTCCGCAATGTTTCCAGTGCTCGGCGTATCTGAAACCACGACATCAATACTGAGAAGGAACAAATCAAGACGCCCTGTGGCGTGATCGAGGTCGCGCTTGGCCATATCGCAGATGGCCAGCAGGCGCCTGGTGAGACGTTTTCTCTCCTCGACGGAGACAGGCAGGGACCGGACGCGGCGGTGCGCCTCGCGCAGCCGCCACGCCAGCTCGTCTTCTGAACTCGTCAGACGGTCGTCGGCAGCCATGGCTGCCGACCATTCTCGTATGTCCCGATGGCGTCGGCGTTGCGCAGGGTCAGCCCGATGTCGTCCAGGCCCTCCATCAGCCGCCAGCGCGTGTAGTCGTCGATCTCGAAGGCAGCGACCTCCGTGCCCCAGCGGACCTGACGTCCTGCCAGGTCAACGGTTATCTCAAGGGTCGGGTCCGCCTCGACCGCGGCCTGCAGCGCCTCGACGATCTCGCCCGGCAGGACGACCGGGAGCAGGCCCATCTTGGTGGAATTATTACGGAAGATGTCTCCGAAACGGGCCGCGATCACGACGCGGAAGCCGTACTGCTGCAGGGCCCAGACCGCGTGCTCCCGGGAGGAGCCGGTGCCGAAGTCGGGGCCGGCCAGCAGGATCGAGGCGCCCTCGTGAACGGGGTCGTTCAGGACGAAGCCAGGGTCCTCGCGCCAGGCGGAGAACAGGCCGTTCTCGAACCCGGTCCTGCTGACCTGCTTGAGCCAGACGGCGGGGATGATCTGGTCGGTGTCCACGTTGCTGCGGCGCAGCGGCACGGCCCGGCCGGTGTGGGTGGTGAACGCTTCCATCGCGAGGGCTCCTTACAGGTCGGCGGGCGCGGTGAGTTTGCCGGTGACGGCGGTCGCGGCGGCGACCTGCGGGGACACGAGGTGGGTACGGCCACCCTTGCCCTGCCGCCCCTCGAAGTTGCGGTTGGAGGTCGAGGCGCTGCGCTCGCCGGGGGCGAGGGTGTCGGGGTTCATCCCCAGGCACATGGAACAGCCCGCCTCGCGCCATTCGGCGCCCGCGGCCTTGAAGACCTCGTGCAGCCCCTCCTGTTCGGCCTGGAGCTTGACCAGCATCGAACCGGGCACGATCAGCGTGCGCGTCACGACCTGGCGCCCGCGCAGCACCTCGGCCGCGGCGCGCAGGTCCTCCAGCCTGCCGTTGGTGCAGGAGCCCACGAAGACCGTGTCGACCTTGACCTCGCGGAGCGGGGTGCCCGCGGTCAGGCCCATGTACTCCAGGGCACGCGCGGCGGCGGCCGGGTCCTCGGTGTCCTCGGGACGGGGCACGGACGTGCCCAGCGGGGCGCCCTGACCCGGGTTGGTGCCCCAGGTGACGAACGGGGTCAGCGTCGCGGCGTCGATCTCCACGACGGTGTCGAAGACCGCGTCCTCGTCGCTGACCAGCGACCTCCAGTACTCGACCGCGGCGTCCCAGTCGGCGCCGGACGGCGCGTGCGGACGGCCCTTGAGGTATTCGAAGGTGGTCTCGTCCGGGGCGATCATGCCCGCACGGGCGCCCGCCTCGATGGACATGTTGCAGACCGTCATCCGGCCCTCCATGGAGAGCTTGCGGATGGCCTCGCCCCGGTACTCGACGATGTGGCCCTGGCCGCCGCCGGTGCCGATCTTGGAGATGATCGCCAGGATCAGGTCCTTGGCGGTGACGCCGGGGGGCAGCTCGCCGGAGACCTCGATGGCCATGGTCTTCGGCCGGTAGGCGGGCAGTGTCTGGGTGGCCAGCACGTGCTCCACCTCGGAGGTGCCGATGCCGAACGCGATGCCGCCGAAGGCGCCGTGGGTGGAGGTGTGAGAATCACCACACACGATCGTCATGCCGGGCTGGGTCAGGCCGAACTGCGGGCCGATGATGTGGACCACGCCCTGCCCCGCGTCGCCCATCGGGTGCAGCCGGACGCCGAACTCCGCACAGTTCTTGCGCAGCGTCTCCACCTGCGTCCGCGACACCAGGTCGTTGATCGGACCGCGTACGGTCGGGACGTTGTGGTCCTCGGTGGCGATGGTGAGGTCGGGCCGCCTGACGGGGCGACCCGCCATGCGCAGGCCGTCGAACGCCTGCGGGCTCGTGACCTCGTGAATGAGGTGAAGGTCGATGTAGAGCAGGTCGGGCTCTCCCTCCGCACGTCGCACGACGTGCTGCTCCCAGACCTTCTCCGCGAGCGTGCGGCCCATGTCGCCTCCTTGCGATCGGCTATCCCGCACCCACTTGCTTTCTCATATGTCGAGACGGCAGTATCGGTGTATGGACAACTCTAGCGGAGTCGGCGTACTGGACAAGGCCGTCCTCGTGCTCAACGCCCTTGAAGCCGGCCCGGCGTCCCTCGCACAGCTCGTCCACGCCACCGGCCTGGCCCGTCCCACCGCCCACCGGCTGGCCGTAGCCCTGGAGCACCACCGCATCGTCTCCCGCGACACCCAGGGTCGTTTCGTCCTGGGCCCCCGCCTGTCCGAGCTGTCCACCGCCGCCGGCGAGGACAGGCTGCTGGCCGTCGCCTCACCGGTTCTCACCCAGCTGAGGGACCTGACCGGGGAGAGCGCGCAACTCTACCGGCGGCAGGGTGACGAGCGGGTCTGCGTGGCCGCCGCCGAGCGTGCCAGCGGGCTGCGCGACACCGTACCGGTCGGCTCGGCCCTGCCGATGCTCGCGGGGTCCGCGGCGCAGATCCTGCTCGCCTGGGAGGAGCCCGACCGCCTGCACCGGGGCCTGCGCGGGGCCAAGTTCACCGCGGCCACGCTCGCGAGCGTGCGGCGCAGAGGCTGGGCGCACAGCGTCGGCGAGCGCGAGCAGGGTGTGGCCAGCGTCTCGGCGCCGATCAGGGGCGCGGGCGGCAAGGTGGTCGCCGCGGTGTCGGTCTCCGGCCCGATCGAGCGTCTGACCCGCACCCCCGGCAGGCTGCACGCCGCCCCCGTGGTCACCGCCGCCGAGCGGATCACCGAGTCGATGCGCCGCGCCAACTGACCTCCGCGGCGACTGACACCGAGCGACCTGTGGGCGATCTGTGGGCGATATGAGGAGGCGAGCACCCCTGCGGCCCCCTAGGCTGGGCAGGTGACAGATCGCATCGAGGCAGCCGCGGCTGAACTGCGTCCCCTGCTCCAGAACTTCATCCTGTGGGCGCGTGAGAACGCGCCCGGCAGCGATTCCAACCTGGTCGGCTCTGTCGCGCTGTGGCACCGGCTGATCGCCTCCGACGACGTCGGCCGGTGGAGGCAGTCCGACCTGCGCACGGTTCTCCTCGATCGGATGCCCCAGGTCGTCGAGGACCCGGACGCCGCCGCCGACGGCATGGTGCCCGCGGTCCGCGCCTATCTGACCTTCCTGTCGGAGTCCGACCGCCTGGCCAAGGGCTCCGCGCCGCTGGGGGACCTGCTCGCCGAGCTCGACCGCCTCGAGGACGACTTCGTCGACGCCATGGAGGATCTCGTCGTCGAGGAGGACGAGGACGACGAGTACGACGAGGAGGAGTCCGAGGGGCTCGGTGACTTCGAGCCGTTCGCCGACGAGCTCTCCGAGCTGCCGACGATCAGGCTCCGCCCGGACTCCGAGCTGGCCGAGGCCACCCGCAGGACACCCCTGATCTCCAAGGCCCGCGACCTCGCGATCTGGGTCGGCTCGGAGCGCCGGGTGGGCGAGACGAGCCTGCTCGACGACGCCGAGATCACCGAGGCCCTGGCCGTCCTCGGCATCCCGGTTCCCGAGAAGGGCGACAAGTCGCTGGCCGACTCCGTCCCCGCGCTCTGGAACATCTGGAACCTCGCGATCGACCTCGACTTCCTCCAGCCCGAGGGGGAGGACACGGTCAGCATCGACGCCGACACCGCGGAGTGGCCCTTCGAGGAGGACGACGACGCCCTGGACGCGTGGATGGCCGGTCTGCACTCCATCGACTACGGCGACCCGGAGCTGGCGGACGAGGAGGCCACGATCGCCCTGTCCGGGCTGACCAGGGCGCTGCTGGTCCGGGTGCTGCTGGCGACCGGCTCCAAGCCGCTGGCCGAGCTCCGCACCGAGCTGGCCGAGGCCGCCGCCGAGTACGACGACCTGGGCGCGGAGGCCTGGGCCGCCGCCACCGCGCAGTACGGCGACCCGCTCAACCCGGTGCTCGACTGGCTGGCCGGGTACGGCATGGTCGAGGTCGAGCACGACCAGGTGCGGCTGACCCCGCTCGGCATGGAGGGCGTGGTCCACCTCGTGGACGAGGCCGACATCGAGCTGGACGCCCGGCCCGCCATCGACGCGATGACGGCCCTGGACCTGCTCTCCTTCGGCTCCGAGCTGCCCGAGGAGGAGGCGGACGCCGAGTTCGAGGCCTGGATGGAGCTGCGCGCCCCCGAGCAGGCCGCCAGGGACCTGCTGGAGGCCGCGGCCGAGGACGACGCGAACGCGCTGATCCGGGTCCAGGCGGCCAGCATGGTCGGCTCGCTCGGCGAGGTGGCCGTCCCCGCCTGGCGGGAGGCCCTCGACGAGCCGTCCCTGCGCCCGTACGCGGCCACCCACCTGGCCCAGCTGGGTGTCGAGGACGCTCCCACGCCCACCCAGGCCGACACCCACTGGCTGATCCTCGACATGCTGACCATCTCCGCCGGCCTGGGCCGTCCCGAGTTCGTCAGCAGCCTGGACGACATCGGCAACGTGCCGAACCTGGTCAGCCTGCTCGAAGTGATCTGGAAGGTGCCGCACCCGCACCTGGAGGAGCTGCTGGAGGCGATCGGCAAGGCGCATCCGGACAAGCAGGTGGGCAAGGCCGCCAAGCGCGCCCTGTTCAAGGCCCGCTCGGGGCAGAACTAGGAACGGAACCGGAAAGGGACGGGGCGCCGCCCCGTCCCTTTCCGGTTCCACCGCGGCAGGAGCGTTCAGGCGTCACCTGGCCGTACACCGGGAGTGGAAGGCGATCTGAGAGATTCACCTGTCAGGCGGGCTTCATATGCCCCTGAAACGACAAAAACCCCCGGGAACCGTTGCTCCCGGGGGTTTCGCACTTGTAGCCCCGACCGGATTCGAACCGGCGCTACCGCCTTGAGAGGGCGGCGTCCTAGGCCACTAGACGACGGAGCCTTGCGAGAGACAGTGGTAGTCCCGACCGGATTCGAACCGGCGCTACCGCCTTGAGAGGGCGGCGTCCTGGGCCACTAGACGACGGGACCCTACACACTGTCATCAGATTCGGAGGGAGCCGAATCTGCGGCATCTTCCTGAGAAGATGCAGCTGGGGTACCAGGACTCGAACCTAGAACAACTGAACCAGAATCAGCCGTGTTGCCAATTACACCATACCCCACCGCGCTGGACTCCCTTGCGGGACTCGCTGGCGCCTCCGAAAGAATAGCCCAGGTTGGGGGTCAAGACCAAAACGATTGCCGGCGGCCGAATCGCGGTATCACCGGGCTGCCGCAACGAAGGTCGGTTGTGTAACCCTGCTGAGAGATCCGTCCACCCGAGAGGAGTCCCAGCCTTGGCCGAGAACCCGTTCTTCGAACCCAGCACGCTGCCGTACGGGCTGCCGCCGTTCGCCCTGATCAGGGAGGAGCACTACCTTCCCGCCTTCGAACGTGGCATGGCCGAGCAGCTGCGCGAGGTGCGGGAGATCGCCGACAACCCGGAGCCCGCGACGTTCGGCAACACGATCGAGGCCCTGGAGCGCTCGGGCCGGATTCTCAAGCGGACCGTGACCGTCTTCAGCAGCATCTCCGCCTCCGACACGACCGACGGCATCCGGGAGATCGAGACCCAGGTCTCCCCCCGGCTGACCCAGCACGCCGACTCCATCCGCCTGGACCGCTCCCTGTACGCCCGGATCAGACAGGTGGCCACCGACGACCCCGAGGAGGCGTGGCTGCTGCAGAAGTACCGCGTCGACTTCGTCAGGGCCGGCGCGGACCTGTCCGAGGACGACCAGGATCGCCTCAGGGCGCTCAACGAGGAACTGACCAGGCTCGCCACGACCTTCTCCCAGAACCTGCTCACGGCCTCCACGGCCTCCGCGCTGGTCGTCGAGGACGTCAAGCTGCTGGACGGGCTCGCCGAGAGCACGATCAAGGCGATCGAGAAGGACGGCAGGTACGTCCTGCCGCTGTTCAACTACACCAACCAGCCCGCGCTGGCCGAGCTGACCGACCGGGAGACCCGCAGGAGGCTGTACGAGCTGTCCGTCGGCCGGGCGCCGGAGAACTTCGAGCTGGCGGCCAGGATGGCGGCGCTCCGCGCCGAGCGGGCGGCCCTGCTCGGCTTTCCCGACCACGCCGCCTACTCCGTCGCCGACCAGACCGCCAAGACCACCGACGCCGTCGAGGAGATGCTCGGCAAGCTGGTGGGCCCCGCGGTGGCCAACGCCCGCCGGGAGGCCGAGGCGCTGAGCGAGCAGGCCGGCTTCCCCCTGGAGCCGTGGGACTGGTCCTTCTACGCCGAACGGGTGCGCAAGGCCCGCTACGACTTCGACGCCGCCGACCTTCGCCCCTACTTCGAGCTGGACCGGGTGCTGCGGGACGGTGTCTTCCACGCCGCCGGCGAGCTGTACGGGATCACCTTCGCCGACCGGGACGACCTGGCCGGGTACCACCCGGACGTCCGGGTCTTCGAGGTGTCCGACGCGGACGGCTCACCGCTCGGCCTGTTCCTGTTCGACCCGTACGCCCGGCCGACCAAGCGCGGCGGCGCCTGGATGAACAACCTGGTCACCCAGTCGCACCTGTTCGGCGAGCTGCCCGTGGTGATGAACAACCTCAACATCACCAAGCCCTCCGAGGGTCCGACGCTCCTGACGTTCGAGGAGGTCAACACCGCCTTCCACGAGTTCGGCCACGCCCTGCACGGCCTCTTCTCCGACGTGCGCTTCCCCCGGGTCTCCGGCACCGACGTGCCGCGCGACTTCGTGGAGTACCCCTCGCAGGTCAACGAGATGTGGGCCACCTGGCCCTCGGTCCTCGCCAACTTCGCCAGGCACCACGAGACCGGTGAGCCGGTACCCGCGGAGCTCCTGGAGAAGATGAGGGCCGCGGAGAAGTTCAACCAGGGCTTCGCCACCGTCGAGTATCTCGCGGCGGCGCTGCTGGACTGGGCCTGGCACAGGCTGGCCGCGGGCGAGACCGTCGAGGACGCCGAGGCGTTCGAGAACGCGGCCCTGGAGCGCGCCGGGATCGCCTACGACCTGGTCCGCACCCGCTATCGGACCAACTACTTCGCGCACATCTTCGTCAGCGGGGTGGGCGGCTACAGCGCCGGCTACTACTCCTACATCTGGAGCGAGGTGCTGGACGCCGAGAGCGTCGACTGGTTCACCGAGAACGGTGGCCTGACCCGCGGCAACGGCGACCACTTCCGCTCCACCCTGCTGTCGGTCGGCGGCTCGCGGGACGTGATGGACGCCTTCCGCGACTTCCGCGGCCGCGACCCGCGTATCGAGCCCCTGCTGAAGCGCCGCGGCCTGCTGGTTTAGCCCTTCCTCCCGCTGTGGGGTGCGGGAAACCGCACCCCACCCGGGTACGTGCCCTCAATGCGCTTCGCACGGGCGGTACGCACACTGAACATCGTGAAACGACCATGGAAATGGAACATGACGGGCGCCGCGCTCGTATCCGGCCTGGCCTGTGCCCTGCTGCTGGTACCGGGGGCCGCGGGAGCCGGGGCCGCGGCGGCACCCGCCGGCACCGCGCCGCCGGGGGGCGCGGCGCCGGCCACCGCGGGCGGCGCGAACCCGATGACGGTACGTACCGACTCAGGATGGGTGCGGGGCAGGGCCGGTAAGGATCACCTGTCCTTCCAGGGCATCCCGTACGCCGCGCCACCTGTCGGTGAGCTGCGCTGGCGGTCGCCGCGGGCCGTCACCCCGTGGCAGGGAGTGCGCGACGCCACCGCGCCGGGCGACCGGTGCGCGCAGACCGCCGACATCTGGGGCCTGCCGGGAAGCGAGGCGGAGGACTGCCTCTACCTCGATGTGACCGCCCCCGCGGGCGGCAAGCGGCCCAGGCCGGTCATGGTGTGGCTGCACGGCGGGAGCCTCACCAAGGGGGCCGGCAGCGACTACGACGCCCGCAGGCTGGCCGTGCGGGGCGATGTCGTGGTGGTGACGGTCAACTACCGGCTGGGCGTCTTCGGGTTCTTCGGGTATCCCGGGCTGGAGAACCCGGGAGCGTTCGGGATCGAGGACCAGCAGGCGGCGCTGCGCTGGGTGCGGCGCAACGCGGCGGCGTTCGGCGGCGACCCGCGCAACGTCACGCTGTTCGGCGAGTCGGCGGGGGCGCACTCGGTGTGCGCGCAGCTCGCCTCCCCCTCCGCGGCGGGTCTGTTCCACCGGGCGATCACCCAGAGCACCCCGTGCGGGACCGGGACCTTCGAGGGCACCGCGCTGCGGCCGGTCCTGGACATCCCGCTCTGGGTGCCCCGGGCCGCCCACGACGGCCACGGACAGGCTCTGGCCGCCGCGCTGGGGTGCGCGGACCCCCAGACCGCGCTCGCCTGCCTGCGGGACAAGCCGGTGGCCGACCTGCTGGCCCAGCAGCCGCTCCCGTTGCCCGCGTACGGTAACGCGGTGCTGCCCGAGGATCCCTCGAAGGTGTTCGAGGAGGGCCGCTTCCACCGCGTGCCCATGTTGACGGGCATCACCAGGGACGAGGGCACGCTGTTCACGTCGCTGCTGTTCCCGCCGATGACGGCCGGGGAGTACGAGTCCGCGGTCAACGGGAAGTTCGGCGCCGCGGGATCGGACGTGCTCGCCGAGTATCCGCCGGACGCCCACGGCGGCTCACCCCTTCAGACGGTGGCGGCCGTCATGAGCGACCTGGACTGGGCCTGGCCCGCACGCGACACGGACCTGCTGCTCGCCCGGCACGTGCCGACCTTCTCCTACGAGTTCACCGACCGTACGGCGCCCGAGCTCTTCCCGTTGCCCAACGGGATCAGGCCGCTCGCCTCGCACGGCTCCGAGCTGTCGTTCCTCTTCGGGGTCGGCTGGGAGTCCGCCCCGCTCACCCCCGAGCAGCGGCGGCTCGGCGACACGATGATCGACTACTGGTCCAGGTTCGCCGCCGCCGGCGACCCGAACCGGCCGGGACTGCCCGTCTGGAAGCGCGTGCGTCCCGGACACGGCACGCCGTACGTGCAGGAGCTGTCCCCGGGACGGGACGGTATCAGGCCCTTCGACCGCGCCTCGGCCCACAACCTCGGCTTCTGGGACGAGCTCGCCGGGCGGGGCACGAAGCAGGGACGTCCCTCGGGCTCCCCGTCCTGAGGTCCTTCCCGTGGCCGCGGTCACGGGAGAAAGTGGTGGCCCGCCCGGGGCAGAGACCAGGGCGGGCCGTCATCCTTTTCAGGCCGTGCAGGCCATGCAGGCCGGAAGCCTCTCCAGAGCCCCGGGCTCGGCCGGGCCTGGGACCTCTTTCTCTTCCGGGCCCCTCGAGACATCCGATCGGGTGCGAAAGCCCGCTCGAAGCCGCGAAGCCCGATCAGGCCTTGAGCCTCGCGAGGGCGGCACGGAGACGCTCGATGGAGCGCTCACGACCGAGGACCTCGATCGACTCGAACAGCGGCAGGCCCACGGTCCGGCCGGTGACGGCGACGCGTACGGGCGCCTGGGCCTTGCCGAGCTTGAGACCCTGTTCGAGGCCGACCTCCTCCAGCGCGGTCTTCAGCGACTCGGGATCCATGTCGACCGTCTCCATACGGTCGAGGTAGCCGGTGAGGATCTCCACGGCGGAGTTCTTCATGGCCTTGTCCCACGACGCCTGGTCGAAGACGGGCTCGTCCAGGAAGAGGAAGTCCACGTTCGCGGTGATCTCGGACAGGACCGCGATGCGGGTCTGGGCGAGTTCGGCGACCTTGGCGAAGGTCTCGCGGTCCCAGCTCGGGTCCAGCCACGGCTCGCAGCGGGTGACGAACTCCGCCAGGGGCAGCGCCCTGATGTACTCGCCGTTGAACGCGCGGAGCTTCTTCTCGTCGAAGAAGGCCGGGGAGGGGTTGACGTCCTCCAGCCTGAACAGCGGCACCATCTCCGACCAGGGCATGATCTCCCGGTCGTCGCCGGGGCCCCAGCCGAGCAGCATCAGGTAGTTGACCATCGCCTCGGCCAGGTAGCCCTCCTCGCGGTAGGACTCCAGGGCGACCTTGTCGCGGCGCTTGGACAGCTTCTGGCGCTTCTCGTTGACGATGACCGGCACATGCGCCCAGGTGGGCGGTGCGACGCCGAGCGCCTCCCAGAGCAGCTGCTGCTTGGGGGTGTTGGACAGGTGCTCCTCGGCGCGGACCACGTGGCTGATCCGCATCTCGACGTCGTCGACGACGTTGGCCAGCACGAAGAGCGGGGAGCCGTCGCCGCGCGCGATGACGAAGTCCTCCATCGCGTTGTTGGGGAACTCGACGGTGCCGCGGACCAGGTCGGAGATCACGGTGACGCCCTCGTCGGGGGTGCGGAAGCGGACCGCGCCCTCGGACAGGCCCCGGTCGCGGCAGAAGCCGTCGTAGCCCTGGTGCTCGGACCCGGTACGGGCCTTGACCTCGTCGCGGGTGCACGTGCAGTAGTAGGCCCGGCCCTCGGCCAGCAGCCTGGCCGCGGCCTCGCGGTGCTGCTTCTCGTACGAGGACTGGAAGTAGGGTCCCTCGAAGGCCGGGGCGCCGTCGTTGATCCCGATCCAGGCCAGCGCCGAGATGATGCCCTCGGTCCATTCCGGCCGGTTGCGGGCGGCGTCGGTGTCCTCGATGCGGAGCACGAACCTGCCGCCGGCCCTCTCGGCCAGGGCCCAGTTGAACAGCGCGGAGCGGGCGCCGCCGACATGGAACATGCCGGTCGGCGAGGGGGCGAAACGAACCCTAATCACGGGAGACCACCCGGTTGCTGAGAGTGCCGATTCCTTCGATGAAGACGCTGACCTCGTCGCCGACGCTGAGCGGGCCGACCCCTTCCGGCGTCCCGGTGAGGATGACGTCGCCGGGGATCAGGGTCATGACCGCGCTCACGTGGGCGATCAGCGCGGGGATGTCGTACATGAGCTTGGAGGTACGCGAGCTCTGCTTGACCTCGCCGTTCACGGACGTGACGATGCCGACGTCGCTCGGGTCGAGCTCGGTCTGGATCCACGGGCCGAGCGGGCAGAACGTGTCGAAGCCCTTGGCCCGGGTGAACTGGACGTCCTTCTTCTGCAGATCCCGCGCCGTGACGTCGTTGGCGCAGGTGTAGCCGAAGATGACCTCGTGGGCCCGTTCCCGGGGCACCTCCCGGCAGAGCCTGCCGATCACCACCGCCAGCTCTCCCTCGTAGTCGACCCGCCGGGACAGGGTCGTCGGGTAGGCGATGGCCTCACCCGAGCCGATCACCGAGGTCGACGGCTTGAGGAAGACCAGTGGCTCGTCGGGGACCTCGCCGCCCATCTCGTGGGCGTGGTCGGCGTAGTTCTTGCCGATCGCGACGACCTTGCTGGGCAGCATGGGCGCGACCAGCTTGACCTGGGAGAGCGAGTGACGCTCACCGGTGAACTGGATCGGCCCGAACGGATGACCGGAGATCGCGGAGACGAACTCCTCCCCTGGGCCACCCTCGACCACCCCGAACCCGACACCGTCTCCTGTGGAGAACCTCGCTATACGCACACGACAAGGCTAGTAGGGCTCGGGGTCTCGGCTGACCGCACCCGCGTCTCCGGGAGGTTCGTGCCCCCGCCCGACCGGTCCCTCCACCACACTGCCGAGCCCTCTGGGCTATATACAGCCAAAAATACCTATAAAGGCCATTTTCCCGATACGACCATGATTGAGTTAAAAATAAGTATGTCATGGTTAGTGGCAATATGAGGGGTATGACCGTTTCTGTCAGCACCGGGGAGGCCAGCAGAAGGTCTTCCCTCGGGGGAAGGAACGGACGTGACTGAAGCCAGCACGGCGAACAGGCTCAAGGGCGAAGAGATGCCTGTGCCCCGGGCACGCACCGACAGCCCCGGGTCCCAGGGTGGCCTGGTCACTCCCAAGGGAACCACCACCATCGAGAGCGGCGTCGTAGCGAAGATCGCGGGCCTGGCGGCCAGGGAGATTCCCGGCGTGCACAACATGGGCGCGAGCACCGCGCGAGCCATAGGCGCGGTACGCGGCATGGTCGGCGTCGACCAGAACATCACCCAGGGGGTCTCCGTCGAGGTGGGCGAGCGTCAGGCCGCCGCCGACCTCGAAGTGGTCGTCGAGTACGGCATGGCCATTCCCGACCTGGCCGCCGCCGTACGCCGCAACGTGATCACGGCGATCGAGCGCATGTGCGGGCTCGAGGTCACCGAGGTCAACATCAAGGTCTCCGACGTCCACATGCCCGGCCAGGACAAGGACTCCGCGGAGGAGTCGTCCGAGCCGGGGCCGCGCGTCCAGTGAGAGATCCGGCGCGCGGGCCCGGGGATCCGGCCCGCGAGGAGACGACGCGTCCGGTGACGGCGGGGTCCGGCCACCGGATGGCCGCGCCCGCGAACGACCCGGGCGATCCGGCCCGCCGGCCGCCCACCTCGGCCCCGGCGACCGCCGCGCCCACGCACGGACCGGAGCATCCGACCCCGGCGACCGCCATGCCCGCGCACAGGCCGGAGCACCCGGTCCACCCGCCCGCCACCCAGGCCCCGGCCGGGGCCGTACCCGCCCAGAGACCACGGGCCCCGGCCCGCACGACGGCCGCCGCACCGGGCGAGACGGGTCCGCCCCGCGAGGAACCGGCCACGGCCGCCGAGCGGGAACCGGTCCGCCGGGGGGCGGGTCTCGCGCACGGGATAGCCGACGCCGTACGGCGCTGCCCCGATGTCGTCGACCTCTCGGGCGGCCCGTTCGGGACGGTGGCGACCTACCTGCCCGGCGAGAGGGTGTCCGGCGTCGCGCTGCACGAGGACGGGATCGAGATCTCGGTGGTCGTCAGGCTGGGGCGCCCGCTGCCGGAGATCGCCGACGAGGTACGTGCGGCGGTCGCCCCGCTGGCGGATGACCTGCCGGTGAATGTCCATATCGGAGGTTTGACATGAACAATTTCCCAGTGTGGTCCGTGCTCGGCACGATCGTCGGCGTTCTGCTGGGCTTCGCCGGAGCCTTCGGCGGCTTCTGGGCGTTCCTGCTGG
Organism: Streptosporangium sp. NPDC049248; assembly: GCF_040678965.1. Classification (NCBI taxonomy): domain Bacteria; kingdom Bacillati; phylum Actinomycetota; class Actinomycetes; order Streptosporangiales; family Streptosporangiaceae; genus Streptosporangium; species Streptosporangium sp. NPDC049248. The sequence goes on along the minus strand of NZ_JBFAQY010000003.1, from coordinate 22,461 downwards.
TGCTGGTGCTCGGTGCCATCGGATTCCTGCTCGGCCACTTCGCCGAGGTCGGCGAGGTCAACCTGTCCAGGATCTCGGCGAGACGGCGATGAACACCCCCGTCGAACACCGCGCCTCCTCCTCGGAAACGGCCGCGGACTCAGGCGGCCTGCCCGCCGAGCGGGCGGGCTCCGCCCCCGCCGGAACCGGGCGGTCCGCGCCACCCGCCGTACCCGCCCAGCCGTCACAGCGGGCCGTACCGGCCGAACTGCGTGGCAGAACCGACATATCCGACCGGGTGGTGTCGCGTATCGCGGCCGGTGCGGCCAGGGAGGTGGCACGGGTGCGGAAGGTCGGCGAGCGTGGACCGCTGTCCCTCCGCGGAGGCACCCGCGCCGCCGTCGACGGCACGCTCGCGACGCTCCGGCTGGACGTGACCATGGAGTACCCGGCCCCGATCCGCGAGGTGGCCGACGAGGTCCGGCGTCACGTCGCCGAACGGGTCACGACGCTGACCGGCATGGACGTCGGCCACATCGACATCGACGTCACCAACGTGATCCGCGCTCCGGAGAGCCCGCCCGAGACCTCGTACGAGGTCTCGCGTGAGACCTCACCTGAGACCTCGTACGAGACCTCGCCCGAGACCTCGGGGGCCGAAGGCGGGAGCCGGCCCGACTTCCGGACACCGGACGCGGCGGCCCACGGGACCGACGTCCCGTCGCGGGAGGAGGGGCGATGACCTCCCAGACCCCCGACCCGGCCGAGTCCTTCTCCGGCAATGTCTCCGAAGTCTCCGAGACGGGGCCGACCGAGGAGATTCCGGCCGCACCCGGCGCGGCGTCCGTGGCGCCGTCCGCGCCGCGGGCACCCGACGAGGTGGTGAGGAACGCCTCCGCCGACCGGGCGGCGGTCAGAGCCTTCCGCCCGCGCCGGGTGATCCCCGCCGTCATCACCGCCGTGGTGATGACGGCGATCGGCGTCCTGGTGGCGCTGGAGGTCATCTCCGCCCTGGTGGGCCACCCGCTGCGCCTGCTGCCCTACGACCGGATGCTCACCTGGGCGTCGTCGACGCCGTGGAGCGACCGGCAGGTGATGGCGGGCGCGGGCCTGGTCGGCCTGCTGGGCCTGCTGCTGGTGCTGTTCGCGCTCATCCCGGGGCGGCCCACGCTGATCCCGGTGCGGACGGGCGACAAAGACCTGGTCATCGGCATGCAGCGCCGGGGCTTCGCCCGGTCACTGGCCCACGCGGCCGAGCGGGTGCGGGGAGTGGACCAGGCCAAGGTACGGCTGGTGGGAAAGACCGTCCGAGTGGACGCCCACAGCGCCGTCCGGGACACCACCGGACTGGCCGACGCCGTACGGGAGGCGGTGACCGCGCGGATCGCCGCGCTCTCCCCCGTCTGGCACCATCCCGTCCACGTGCACCTGCGAGGGAAGTGAGCGCCATGGACGACAAGACCGCCCGGGGCAACCGGCTGGGGCTGCTGCTCGTGGGACTGGCGCTGATGGCCCTGAGCGCCCTGGTGATGGCGCGCGGCGCGGGGGCGTTCCCTCCGGCCGTGGCCTCCGCCCGCGGACCGCTCGTGGACGCCCAGACGCGTGCGGCGTTCGCCCGCTACGACCCGTGGTTGTGGTGGGTGGTCGCCGCGGCGGCGATAGTGCTCGCGCTGTTCGGCCTGCGCTGGCTGCTGGTCCAGGGACGCAGCCGGAGGCTGAGCGGCATCCGCCTGGACGGCGGTCCCGCCGGGATCACCGAGGTGGACGCGCACAGCGTGACCGACGCGGCGGCCGCCGAGGCTGGCTCGCATCCCTCGATCATCGGCGCCACCGCCGCGATGACCGGCACGAGCGAACACCCCGCCGTACGGATGCGGGTGGCGATCGTCGAGGACGCGCCGATGAGCGCGGTCCGCGAGCAGCTGAGCGGGGTGGTCATCCCGCACATGCGCCAGACCCTGGAGACCGAGCGCATACCCGCCGTCGCCCGGGTGAGCCTGGGGGACGCGCCGCACCCCCGCAGGACCGTCACCTGACGGAGCGCCGCATAGGGTGATCGGGGAAACCAACGCTTCGAGGAGACGATGTGCCTTCGGTCGTGAAGATAAACGTGCTGACGGTGTCCGCGGAGATGCGCGAGGAACTGGAGCGCCGCTTCTCGGGACGGGCGGGAGTGGTCGAGTCCGCGGACGGGTTCGAGTGGTTCGAACTGCTCCGCCCGGTGGACGGCACCGACCGCTACCTGGTCTACACCCGCTGGCGTTCCGATGAGGACTTCAAGCGCTGGACCGAGAGCCAGGCCTTCCAGCGGGGTCACGCCCAGGCCACCGCCGAGGCCGGCCAAGGCCAGGGTCACGGGCACGGGCAGGAGGCGGCCGGCCCGGCCCAGGGGCACGGCCACGGGCAGGGCCCGGCGGCCTCCGGGGCCGAGCTGTGGTCGTTCGAAGTCGTACAGAGCACCGGGCCCGCGCCCGGAGCCTGATCGCTCGCCGAAGGGCGCCCGGCCGGCCCCGCTCCCCTCGTTTCCGGGAGCGGGGCCGGTGCGCTCAGCGGTCCAGGGGGTTGGCGGCGATCCGCTCGGCGATCCCCGAGCGGACGAACCGCCCGGCCAGGCTGTCCGGCTTGCGCGCGGCCTGGTCCGCGAAGCATCCGGCGAACTCCGGGCCGATCCCCAGCCTGGGGTAACGCTCAAGCACCTCGGCCCGGAGCCCGGCGGGGAAGTCCTCCGACCGCCGCCCGGAGATGTCCAGCCCGGTGGACAGTTCGAGCAGGTGCCCCTCGGGATCCGCCCCGGGGTCCACGCTGTCCCACATGTGGCGTACGACGATCTCCGACGCGCGCACGCGACGCTCGACGGGCCACCCGGCCCCGGCGGCGAAGACCCAGGCGACATGGCCTCCCGCCTCCTCGAACGGCACGGTGTGGCTGTCGAACTCCTTGACCAGGCCGATGTCGTGCATCATCGACGCGACGTACAGCAGCTCGGCGTCGAAGGCGATGTCGTTCATCGCACCGTAGGCCGCCGCCCACAGGTAGGCGCGCACGGAGTGGTTGAGCAGGGCGGGCGAGCAGTAGGCGGTCGCCACCTCCAGCGAGCCGCGGGCGGCCGGGGTGTCGGGGATCGCGATGTCGGCGAGTCTCATGCCGCTCAGCCTGCCGAAACGCGGCGGCGCCCGCGAGAGGCGGCCGGGACATCGACCGGCAGGATCAGGCCACGCGTGCCGGGAAACCTGGGAAACCTGGGAAACCCGCATCTAGTTGCTAACGATGTCCCGGAAGCACCCATCCCGACTTGACCGGTTTGGTGGGATTCGGACAGCATGATCCGCCCTCTTCGTTTGGCCCGGAAGGAACTGGCGTGCGCCGCCGCACACAAGCACTCGCTCTCTCCCTTGTCCTCCTGACGACCTGCGGCGCCACAGTCGGCACCGCGGAGGCACGGGAGGTAAAACGCACCGCCGAGTGTCAGGGGGACTGGCTGCCGGCCACGCCCACGGCGACGGACATCATGAACGGCGAGGTCGCCTTCCTCGACCTGGCCCCGGTGAAGATCGGCAAGAACGTCGACTGGCGCACCGACCCCTACCGGAACCGCTCCTGGAGCATGGTCTTCCACTCGCTGCGCTGGATGGGCCGTCTCGTCGCCGACTACGAGACGAACGGCAACGAGGCGTACCTGACACGGGCCGCCGAGATCGCCAAGGACTGGGTCGCCGACAACCCACGCGGCGGCGCGGGGGCCAGCCCGTACGCCTGGCAGGAGCACCCGATCGCGCTGCGCGCCCCCGCGCTGGTCTGCCTCAGCAAGCACGTCAACGAGTCGTGGCTCTCCCGCAGCCTGGCCGAGCACGCCAAGATGCTGTCGGACCCGAAGCTGTACGAGAAGGGCCACAACCACGGCATCGACCAGGACATCGCGCTGCTCGGCATCGGCTGCCGCTACGGCCGGGACCAGTGGTCCAGCCTCGCGATCAGGCGGCTCACCGAGACCGTGAAGCTCGACGTCGACTCCCAGGGCGCGCTGCGCGAGCAGGCCCCCCGCTACGCGATCTACGTCTACGAGCGGCTGAAGGTCGCGATGGAGAACATCAAGTCGTGCGGGCGGAAGGTGCCCGCCGACATCTCACGCCGCTGGGAGTCGCTGGAGGACTTCATCTCCCACTCCACCCAGCCCGACGGGTTCATGGTCCCGATCGGTGACGGCGGCGCGGACGTGCGGCCCGTCGGCTACTCCCACCCGAAGAAGACGGTGCGAGTGTTCGGCAACGGCTACGTCTACGGGCGCACCGCCTGGAACAAGCCCGAGTCGGCGTTCTACTCCATCCGCTTCGGGCCCGGCATGAAGTACCACGGCCACGAGGACCACCTGGGCGTGACCTACTACGCCCAGGGCCGCGACGTCCTGGTCGACGTCGGTTTCGACTCGTACGAGAACAGCGGCTACCGGCACTGGACGATGTCGGCCGAGGCGCACAACACCTCGGTCGTGTCCGGGGCCAGGTTCCGCGGCAAGACCGCCACCACCCTGAGCAGATCCTCGATCGGGTCCGAGCGGCAGAGCTACCGGCTGACCGACCGGGCCTACGGCGTGCCCAGGACCCGCTCGGTGCTCGTCAACCACGAACGGGACCTGATGGCCGTGCTGGACACGGTCCCCAAGGGCTCCTCGGTCCGCAACCTCTGGCACTTCTCCCGTGACCTGTCCACCGTCTCGAACAGCGGCGGCCAGGTCGTGGTGAAGGACAAGGCCGGCTGGAAGGCGACGCTCGTGCAGGTCTCGATGCCCTCCTGCAAGCCGGTCGGCGGGCTCAAGGTGGTCCGCGGCCAGAAGAACCCCTACCAGGGCTGGGTCTCCTCCGCCTACCTGCGGCGGCACCCCGCACCCGCGGTCGTCGCACCCGCCTCGGGCGACTCCGTGCTGACCGTGCTGGTGCCCGGCACCGACAAGCCGTCGCTCTCCTGCTCCGGCGGCAAGGTCAGCGTGGAGACCTCCGAGGGCCCGGTGAGTTTCCGCGTCGGCGGCGCCGACCTCTCCTGACGACCTCGCCCCCGGCGGGACCGACCTGGCCCGCCAGGTCGGGAGGGCGGTCCGGGGGGCACCCCCCGGACCGCCCTCCGGCTCTCTTTCGGGTGCCGCCTCAGCCGGTGTGGCCGGCGCGCAGCAGACCGTAGGTGACGGCCTGCTCCAGCGCCTGCCAGGACGCCTCGATGATGTTCTCGTCGACACCGACGGTGGACCACTCCCCGGCCGCGTCGCTGGAGGTGATCAGCACGCGCGTGACGGCGTCGGTGCCGTGCGTGCCCTCCAGGATGCGCACCTTGAAGTCGATCAGCTCGACCCCCGCCAGCTCGGGGTAGAGCCGCTCAAGTCCCTGCCGTACGGCCCGGTCGAGGGCGTTGACCGGGCCGTTGCCCTCGCCGGTGGCGACGATCCGCTCGCCCTTGGCGTGCAGCTTCACGGTGGCCTCGCTGACGACCTCGCCGCCGCGGGTCCGCTCGACGATCACCCGCCAGGACTCGACCTGGAAGTGGCGCCTGCGCTCGCCCGCGACGGTGTCGCGGAGCAGCAGTTCGAAGGAGGCGTCGGCGGCCTCGAAGGTGTAGCCCTTCGACTCCATCTCCTTGACCCGCGTCACCAGCTCCCGCGAGGTGTCGGCAGCCAGCTCGTAGCCCAGCTCGCGGCCCTTGAGCTCGACCGAGGCGCGTCCGGCCATGTCGGAGACGAGCATCCGCATGTCGTTGCCGACCTCGGCGGGGTCGATGTGCTGGTAGAGGTTGGGGTCGACCTTGATCGCGCTGGCGTGCAGCCCGGCCTTGTGCGCGAAGGCGGAGACCCCGACGTAGGGGGCGTGGGAGTTGGGGGTGACGTTGGTGACCTCGGTGATCGCGTGGGCGATCCTGGTCATGTCGGCCAGCGACTCCCTCGGCACCAGCTCGAACCCCCGCTTGAGCTGCAGGTTGGCCACGACCGTGAACAGGTTGGCGTTGCCCGAGCGCTCCCCGTATCCGTTGGCGCAGCCCTGCACGTGCGTCGCGCCCGCCCGCACCGCGGCCAGGGAGTTGGCGACCGCGCAGCCGGTGTCGTCGTGGCAGTGGATGCCGATCCTGGCGGACGTGCCGACGGCGGCCTGCACGACCTCGGCCAGCTCGTCGGGGAGCATGCCCCCGTTGGTGTCGCAGAGCGCGACGACCGAGGCCCCCGCCTCGGCGGCGGTGCGCAGCACCTCCAGCGCGTACGCCGGGTTGGACTTGTAGCCGTCGAAGAAGTGCTCGGCGTCGAGGAAGACCCGCTGCCCCTCCGTGTGCAGGTGGGAGACCGTGTCGCGGATCATCGCGAGGTTCTCCTCCAGGGTGGTGCGGAGGGCCAGTTGCACGTGCCGGTCGTGACTCTTGGCGACAAGGGTCACGACCGGCGCGCCGGATTCGCGCAGCGCGGCCACCAACGGGTCGTCGGCTGCCTTCACACCTGCCCGGCGGGTCGCGCCGAACGCGGCGAGCTGCGCGTGCTTCAGGTCGAGCTCTGTTTGAGCTCGCCGGAAGAACTCTGTGTCCTTGGGATTGGCCCCCGGCCAGCCACCCTCGATGAAACCGACGCCCAGGCCGTCCAGGTGACGCGCGATGGCCAGCTTGTCGGCCACCGTGAGGTTGAGCCCCTCCTGCTGGGCCCCGTCACGGAGGGTCGTGTCGTACACGTGGAAGCGGTCGTCGGCCATGTCGTTCTCCTTCGCGGTTCGATGATTCGCCGCGCGCTCATTCGGCTTCGAGAAACAAAAAAACCCCTCACGGACGTGAGAGGTCTGCGCGCTGGCGGTGTCCCTTTTCAGCCAGCGCGCCTGCCGATAATGAGCAGACCGTAGAACATGATGCTCTGGAGTCTGCCACACGCTGACAGCATCTGACACATCGATCTTAGGATTCGAGACTCGCGACCTGCCGACACGGCTCGGCTTCACCCCCCGCGACCATCTCCCACCGACCAGAATGGGGCTCATGAAGGCGACCTATCTCGACCCCGCCGTGGGGCAGTATCTGCTCGCGCACACCACCCTGCCCGACGACGTCCTCGACGCACTCGCCGTCGAGACCCGCGAGCTGACCGGCGACAGCGCGGGAATGCAGATCTCTCCCGACCAGGGGCGGTTCCTCACCATGATCGCCCAGATCGGCGGCGCCAGGAACGCGGTGGAGGTGGGCACCTTCACCGGCTACTCCTCCATCTGCCTCGCCCGCGGGCTCGCCCCCGGCGGCGGGCTCACCTGCTTCGACGTGAGCGAGGAGTGGACCGCGATCGCCCGGAGATACTGGGAGAAGACACAGGTCTCGGACCGCATCGAGCTGAGGATCGGCCCGGCGGCCGAGCGGCTGCACGAGCTCCCCGAGCATCCCGCGGTGGATCTGGCGTTCATCGACGCCGACAAGGTCAACTATCCCGTCTACTACGAGATCCTGATGTCGCGGCTGGCCCCCGGCGGGGTGATCCTCGTCGACAACACGCTGTGGAGCGGCCACGTCGCCGATCCCGCCAGGGACGACGAGACGGTCAGGCACATCCGCGAGTTCAACGACATGGTCAGCGCCGACGTGCGGGTCACCTCGATCATGCTCCCCATCGCCGACGGCCTCACCATGATTCGAAAGCACTGACGAGAACTTTTCCGAATCCGGGGCGGGCGGGAATCTTTCCGATTACTTTAAGCGACATGTCAAACACGTTGCGCCCACCTGCGCGGAGGGAAAGGATGACCCTGTGGGACTACTCATGGAAAGATCGATCGCCTACCAGATCACCGATCAGGGTGAGCTCGAGCGACTCTACCTGGAGCTCGTCGAGCGGTTCGAGAAGCATCGAATCGAGATCATCAACGGCCGGATCGTGGTGAGGGAGACGCCCACGATCGCTCACGCCGACGTCGTTTACCAGCTCATGGCCCAGCTCATACCGTTCTCCATGGAGAAAGGATGGCGCGTCTACCCGGAAGCCAGGCTACTCCTTCAGGTGCAGGCGGACCGCTTCGAACCCGACCTCATCGTCGTTCCCCCGAACCCTCGCCTCTGGGATCCCAGCCACGTGTACGCGAACGCCACGCTGCTGGTCGCAGAGGTCGTCTCCCCGAGCAGCGTTCACGATGACCATGTGGTCAAGCCGCGGGCCTGCGCGCTCGCAGGAGTTCCGCTCTACCTGGTGATCGACACCTTCGCGAACCGTTTCAGACTGCTCAGCCGACCGGGCCCTGAGGGTTACGCCGACGAGATCACTGAGTCGATCGGCAAGCCGCTTGAACTGCCTGCGCCGTGGAATCTCACGATCGACACCGGCAAACTGAGCGAAGGATAGACCCGCTCATGGAGGAGGCCCGGCCAGCTGGAGACCGGGCCTTCCCCCGTTGGGACCATCGCGGTGACCGACCGTAACGTATTGACCGGGTCTCTTCGCACCCCTTGGCGGCACCTGTGAGGCGACGTCGCAGTTCAGATGCCTGATGAGAGCCGACATCGCGGGTGACCGCCCGGATCGACCGAGGCCGTACCCGAAACGCGGGACTAGCAGATCTTGTGGACCCAGTTGTGCGGGTCCGGGCGGGAACCGTACTGGATGCCCACCAGCTCCTCGCGGATCCTCCCGGTGACCGGCCCCTGGGTGCCGTCACCGATCGTCCAGGCGCGGTCGGCGCCCTTGACCGAGCCGACCGGGGTGACCACCGCGGCGGTGCCGCAGGCGAAGACCTCGGTGAGCTCGCCCGACTCGCAGCCCCGCTGCCACTCCTCGATCGACAGCCGCCCCTCCTCCGCCCGCAGGCCGAGGTCGGCGGCCAGGGCGAGGATCGAGTCGCGGGTGATGCCCGGCAGCAGCGTGCCGGTGAGCGCCGGGGTCAGCAGGCGGTCGCCGTAGACGAAGAACAGGTTCATCCCGCCCATCTCCTCGACGTAGCGGTGCTCGCTCGCGTCCAGCCAGACCACCTGGTCACAGCCCTGCTCGACGGCCTGGCGCTGGGCCACGAAGGCCGCGGCGTAGTTGCCGCCGCACTTGGCGAAGCCGGTGCCACCGGGGGCCGCGCGGGTGTACTCGGTGGAGAGCCAGACGCTGACCGCCTGCCCGCCGCCGAAGTAGGCCGCCGCCGGAGAGGCGATCACCATGTACTTGTAGGTCCTGGAAGGGTAGTTGACCCCGAGCGCCGGCTGCGTGGCGATCATGAAGGGGCGCAGGTAGAGGCTGTGTCCGGGCGTGGTCGGCACCCACTCGCGGTCGGTCTGGACGAGCAGTTCCAGCGACTCGACGAACGTCTCCTCGGGCAGCTCGGGCATGGCCATCCGCAGTGCGGAGGTGTTGAAGCGGGCGGCGTTGGCCTCGGGGCGGAACGTCACGATCGCACCGTTCTGCTGGCGGTACGCCTTCATGCCCTCGAAGAGCTCCTGCGCGTAGTGGAAGACCGCGGTCGCGGGATCGAGGCTGAGCGGGCCGTACGGCATGAGCCGGGCGTCGTGCCAGCCCTCGCCCTCGGTGTAGTCGATCGAGATCATGTGGTCGGTGAAGACCTGGCCGAACCCCGGAGCCGCCATTACCTGCTCGCGCTCGGCCGCGGTGCGCGCGTGGTCGGAGAGCTGCACGTCGAAGCTGAGCTTCTGAGCGGTGGTCATGACGCGGATCCTTACCTTGGTGTCTGGCTTACCCTTGGGTCCATTGTGTGTTGGACCGGGTAACGGGAAACTACTGCATCCATGCCGAAAACCGGCAGTGCGTGGGAAACAAAAACGCGCCCGGCGGCTCGGAGGAGCCGCCAGGCGCGTCGGGGTCGAGGGGGCGGCTTCCTCAGCCGGCTACTCGCGCGGTGATGTCGTCACCGATCTCCTGGGTGGTCCGGCCGGCCCAGCCGGCCAGCCGCTCGAGCAGGTCGTCGGCGACGGCCTGCTCGACCCGGGCCGCCTCGTCGGCCAGGCCCAGGTGGTCCAGGAGCATGGCGACCGACAGGATCGTGGCGGTCGGGTCGGCCTTGCCCTGGCCCGCGATGTCCGGGGCGCTGCCGTGCACCGGTTCGAACATGCTCGGCGCGGTGCGGTCGGGGTTGACGTTGCCGCTGGCCGCCAGGCCGATGCCGCCGGCGATCGCCGCGCCGATGTCGGTGAGGATGTCACCGAAGAGGTTGTCGGTGACGATCACGTCGAAGCGCTCCGGCTGGCTGACGAAGAACATCGAGGCCGCGTCGACGTGGCAGTAGTCGGTCTGGACCTCGGGGTACTCCACGCTGATCCGGTCGAACGTGCGGGCCCAGAGGTCACCGGCGTAGGTGAGCACGTTGGTCTTGTGGACCAGCGTCAGCTTCTTGCGGGGGCGGGCCACCGCCTTCTCGAAGGCGTAGCGCACCACGCGCTCGACACCGTAGGCGGTGTTCAGCGACTCCTGGGTGGCGATCTCGTGCGGCGTGCCGCGGCGCATGACCCCTCCGGCACCGGCGTAGGGGCCCTCGGTGCCCTCCCGGACGACGATCATGTCGATGTCCTCGGGGCGGGCCTTGCCCAGCGGCGTCTCGACGCCGGGGAAGAGCTTGACCGGGCGGAGGTTCACATAGTGGTCGAGCTGGAAGCGGAGCTTGAGCAGCAGGTCGCGCTCCAGGATGCCCGGGGGCACGCTGGGGTCGCCGACCGCGCCGAGCAGGATCGCGTCGTATCCGCGTAGCTCGTCGAGCAGCGGGTCGGGCAGGGTCTCACCGGTCTCGTGGTAGCGCTTGGCCCCGAGGTCGTACGTGGTGGTCTCCACCTTGGTGCCGACCGCTTCGAGGACCTTCAGGCCCTCGGTGACGACCTCGACTCCGATCCCGTCCCCGGGGATGACCGCCAGGCGAATGTTACGCGAATCCATGCAGGCACCTTACCTGTCCGTCTCGGTGATCGAACACCGATCTCACCCTTCGGACGTGTCCGCACGTCCGCCCGTGTGATCACTTTGTCCTTTTTTGCTCCCTATTGACCGTTTCGTGAGGTTTCGTTATCGTCCTCCCCATTCACATTGATGCCTAATCCGTACGGACCATCCCCCTACCGGCCCGTACGGAGCCGGGGAACCACTTTTTTCGGGATCCACCGGGCCCCCGGGAACCTCGCTCCGCCCCGGAGCGCGTTCCCGGCTGCCATCACGGGATTCCTTGGGGCGAATCGGTGCGCTTTCGCGCCGTAGGGCGGCCTCCACGCCCGAGCCCGACAGCTCACCCGGCCGGCCTTATGGAAGGAATCATCCTGTCCGGCAAGATGTACTCTCGCGTCCTGTCCCTCCTCGTCTCAGGCGCCGCGGTGTTCGCGGCCTCGGCCATGGCGCCGACGGCGGCACTGGCCGCCTCCCCTCTCCCCTCCCCCGAGGCTCCCACGCTCGGCACCGTCAGGTTGAAGGCGGCACTGAAGAGCGCGGCCCCCAAGCCCGCCTGGCAGACGGCCGTCAAGTGGGCCATGTCCAAGCGCGGCACGCCCTACGTCTGGGGTGGCACCGGCAACGGCGGCTTCGACTGCTCGGGCCTGATGCTCCGCGCCTACGGCGCCGCCGGGATCAAGCTGCCCCGCGTCACCAACGACCAGTACGCCGCCTTCTCCAAGAAGATCGCCTGGAAGGACCTCAAGGCCGGTGACCTGGCCTTCTTCAGCGGTCTCGGCCATGTCGGCATGATCACCAGGCCCGGCTACATGGTCCACGCCCCGCGGAGCGGCGACGTGGTCAAGGAGGAGAAGCTCAGCGCCTGGCGCCGGTCCTCCTTCGTCGGCGCGGTGCGCCCCGATCCGCAGGGGGTCAGGTTGACCGAGCAGATCAAACTAGCGACCGACGGATGAGACACGCCGGCTGATCGGCCGAGGGAACCCCGTCGGCGCCGGGAACCGGTTCAGCGGATGGGAGAACCACCGTTGTCCCGGCGGTCCAGGGCGGTCTGGAGCGCCTCGGCGGCCTCGTCCTTGACCTCTTCGGCGTGGTTCCAGGGATACATGTCGTACATGGCGAATCTCGTCTCGGTCGGATGCGAGCAGGGCGATGGTCGAGACTCCGATCAGGGCTCCGACCAGGCCTGATGTCACGGGTCCGGATCACGGACCGGTGATCTGGGCGTGGCACCGGAGAGTCGCCGGCCCACCCCTGTCAGACCCCGTCGCGGCAGGTTGGGACCTGGCGCATTTCATCTCAGGCTACCTGGCGGCCGGAACGCCGTCTCGCCCGGCGTACACACTTCTCACATATCGAGACGAAAGGTGGCCGTCGCCCCGCGGTGCGGGGCGACGGCCACCTCGGTGAATCCTTTGCCTGCCGCTAGTCGGCCAGGTCGACCGAGCGGCCGCTGTCGGCGCCGATCTCCGCGCCGATCTGGTCGATCACGTCGGCCGGGATGGCGGTGTCGACGGTGAGTGCGATGAGGGCCTTGCCGCCCTTGACGTCCCGGGCCACCTGCATCGAGGCGATGTTGATCGAGTGGTCGCCGAGGATGCGGCCGACCACGCCGACGACGCCGGGGCGGTCGGTGTAGGTGAAGAACGACAGGTGGTCGGTCGGCTCGATCTCCATCTGGTAGCCGTTGACCTCGACGATCTTCGTGATCTGCCTCGGACCCGACAGGGTGCCGGAGACCGAGACCGCGCGGCCGTCGGCGAGGACGCCGCGGACCGTCACCACGTTGCGCCAGTCGGGGCTCTCCGCGCTGGTGACCAGCTCGACCGAGACGCCGCGGTCCTTGGCCAGCAGCGGGGCGTTGACGTAGGTGACGGAGTCCTCGACCACGTCCGTGAAGACACCCTTGAGCGCGGCCAGCTCCAGCACGCGGACGTCGTGGGCGGCGATCTCGCCGCGCACCTCGACGTCGAGCTTGGTGGCGACCTCGCCCGCGAGGGCCGTGAACACCCGGCCGAGCTTCTCGGCCAGCGGCAGGCCCGGCTTGACGTCCTCGGCGACGGCGCCGCCCTGGACGTTGACCGCGTCGGGCACGAACTCCCCGGCGAGGGCGAGCTTCACGCTACGCGCCACCTGGGTGCCGGCCTTCTCCTGGGCCTCGTGGGTGGAGGCGCCCAGGTGCGGGGTGACGACCACCTGGTCGAGTTCGAAGAGCGGGCTGTCGGTGACCGGCTCCTTCGGGAACACGTCGATGCCGGCACCGGCGACGCGGCCCTCCTTGATCGCGGAGTAGAGGGCGTTCTCGTCGATGATGCCGCCGCGGGCGACGTTGATGAGGCGGACGTTCGGCTTGACCGCGTGCAGTTCCCTGTCACCGATGAGGCCGATGGTCTCCTTGGACTTGGGCAGGTGCACCGTGATGAAGTCCGCCTCGCGCAGGGCCTCCTCCAGCGTGACCAGGCGGACGCCCATCTGCGCGGCGCGGGCCGGCTGCAGGTAGGGGTCGTAGGCGATCAGCTCGACGCCGAACGGCTGGAGGCGCTGCGCGACCAGCTGGCCGATCTTGCCGAGACCGAGGATGGCGACGACCTTCTCGTCGAGCTCCACGCCGGTGTACTTCGAGCGCTTCCACTCGCCGCCCTTGAGCGCGGAGTGCGCCTGGGCGACGTTGCGGGCGGAGGCGAGGATCAGCGCGACGGTGTGCTCGGCGGCGCTGGTGATGTTGGAGGTCGGCGCGTTGACGACCATGACGCCCGCCTTGGTGGCGGCCTCCACGTCGACGTTGTCCAGACCGACACCGGCGCGGGCGACGACGCGGAGCTTGGGCGCGTGGGCGATCGCCTCGGCGTCGACCTGCGTGGCGCTGCGCACGATGAGCGCGTCCACGTCGGCGAGCGCGGGCAGGAACTGGGCACGGTCGGCGCCGTCGGTGTGGCGGACTTCGAAGTCCGCGCCCAGGACCGCGAGACCGGCCTCGGAAAGTTCCTCGGCGACCAGTACGACGGGCTTGTTCACAGGCTGGATCCTTACTAGGCGGTGAGGGTGCACGGACCTCACGTAGTCTATCGACGCTTGTGAACGTATTCACGAGTGTCCCGAGATGCGAGACGCGACCGCCCCATGATCCAGCACGCCGGTACCCGCTCCTGACACATCCCATGCACCAAAATTCAAGTTGGTCTTGATCCTAAGAAAACTTCGCGATTACCCTGATAAGCCGTGGGTCACTACCTATCGTTCCTCATATGAGCATCGGGAACCCCGCTCTCGGCAACGTACTCGCGCAGCACGGCGAGCCACACCGGCTGCTGGCGGCGCTTGCCGAATGGGGACTCCTGGTCGCCGTGCGACCTGACCGCTCCGTCGTGCTCGGCACGACGCAGGCCGGTGAGCGTGTCCTGCTCGGATACACCTCGGCGGACACCTACGCGCGGCACCGTGGCAGCCACTCGCTGTCGGCGTGCGACGCCGACACAGTCCTCGACATCCAGCGGGTCACCGGCGTGCGGGAGATAGTGATCGACGCGGCGGGACCCGCGGCCGCAGCCGTACCGATCGAGGATCTCCAGCGGTACCTGCTCTCGAAGCGCAGCGGCCCCGCGCCCGTGCTGTCGAGCACGACGCCGACGGCGTACGCGACCGGGGCGATGGCCACGGTCTCGCGTCCCGCGCCGGCGCGCCCGCAGAGAACGCCGGTGCCCGCCGCGCCCGCCCAGCCGTGGATCCCCGCGCCCCGGCCCCACCTGTCGGGGCCGATGCAGATGGTGGATCCCGGCTACCGGCGGTGCGAGCACCCGATCCTGCCCGCGCTGCGCGCCGCGATCTCGTACCTGCTCGTCGACTACCCGCTCGTCCATCACGTGTGGATCTCCGAGGCCAGCACCTCCTCCGGCGCTCCGGGAATCATGCTGCACGTGAAGGTGCACATGTCGGCGGCCGAGGACGTGGTCAGGGACATCCATCGCGGGGTGCGCGCCCGGTTGCCGCAGCTCGCCGCGAGCGAGGCGCCGATCCTGATGGCCAGGGTCGCCGACGCCCGCAGCGAGCAGCGGATGATCGAACTGGGCGCCCACGTGGTCTGCGCCGACGTCACCGACTGAACCGGTCCGCGGGGCACGGGCGCTGAGCACCCGCCCCGCGGGCCGGCCCGGCTACCCCAGCCGCCGGGTCGGTGTCACCCTGGTCCTGGCGGACGCCATCGCGATCAGCGCCGCCAGCAGCGGCAGGCCGATGCCCACCACCAGCAGCGTCTGCCACGGCACGCTGAGAATGACGCCCAGCTTCTCGAACGGGACCCCGTTGAGTGCGATCTCACGCTCGGCGTCACGCCGCAGGCTCACCTGACTCGCCAGCGCGAGCCCGGGGACCAGCCCGGCGAGTAGTCCCAGGGGCACACCGAATCCGGCGACGACCGTCGCCTGCCCCGCCGCCACCAGCCTGCGTGTCAGGGGACGCGCCCCGACCGCCGAGAGCGTGTCGAGGTCGGGACGGGCGTCGGCCGCGGCCAGCCCGGAGGCGGTGAGCGTTCCGCCGAGCACCACCAGCGAGGCGAGGCCCGCCATGACCCACATGATTCCGGTGACCCTGTCGGCTCTGTTCCGCCGGACCCCTCGCTCGGTCTCGACCGCGACGTTGGGGGTGACGGCGCGCACCGGCCCGCTGAGCCGCTGCTCCTGCTCCGGGGTCAGCGATGCGACCGCCGGATCCACAAGCAGGTGGCTGAGCTTGGGGATGAACCCCGCCCTGGTGATCGCGGCGACCGGCAGCACACCGCGCACGTTGAACGGTCCCGGAACGGTGACCAGCACCGCGGGCACGGTGAGGACCTGCTCCTCCTGGTCGCTGCCATGTGTCCAGGTTCGGAGACGGAGCCTGCCGTCCCTGATCGCTTTCGGATTGAAGACCACGGCCTTCCCCTCCGCCAGCGCCGCCTCGGCCGCCCGGTCGGTGCGGCCCAGCAGGAGGCGGAGCAGGTCCGGCCCGCCCACGGGGATCTCGTTCAGCGGGCCCGTCGAGGTCATGCAGCGGTTGCAGTTGCCATCTCGCGCGCGGAAGTCCACCGTCCTGCCCTTGGCGTCGATGGGCCGGTAGGTCTCCACCAGCGGCACGCCGGGAAGCGTCCGATCGACGATCGGCCGGATCTCCTTCCAGGACTCCTCCGTCACGTCGTCGCCGTGGATCGCCGTGGTGCCCGTCGGATAGGCCGGCCGGTAGTACTCCTCCGACGCCCGCTCGCTGCTGGCGACGCCGACGGCGACCGTGCTGAACGCCGCCGCCGCGGCCAGCACCGCCACGACGGCGGGGGCCGTACGGCCGCGGTTGCGGGAGGCATCGCGGACGGCCAGCCGGAGGGGCAGCGGGAACCCTCCGGCCAGGCCGCCGATCCGCCGAATGAGCCAGGGCGTCACCATGACCAGGCCGAGCAGCCCGAGCACCGCGCCGAAAAGGACCACCGCGTCGGTCGACCGGACCCCGTAGACCATGGCCCCGGCCCCCGCTGTCAGCAGGACCAGCCCGAGCAGCGGCCATCCGGTCCGGTCACGCGCCTCGGCCCGCCGGCCGGCGAGTGCCGCGACCGCGTCGGCCCGGGCGGCCTGTACGGCGGGCACCACGGCCGCCGCCACCCCGCTGACCACGGCGAGCGCCGCGACCAGCACGATCTGCCCAAAGGGAATCTCGAACGCCCCAAGACCACCGGCCGGCCAGATCCCCGCCCAGGCCACGATCCCCCTGGCGACGGCGATCCCGAGGGCGGCTCCCAGCACGGCGGCGGCCAGGCCCAGGGTCAGCCCGTCGGCCAGCACGACCAGCCTGAGGTGGCGGGCCGAGCCGCCCTGGGCGGTGATGAGCGCGAGCTCCCTGCGCCGGCGCCGCAGGCCGACGGCGAAGGCGGGCCCGGCCAGCAGCACGACCTCCAGCACGGCCAGGGTCACCCCGGAAACGGCTGCCAGGACGCCGCTGCGCGTGCTGGTGGATCTCATCCTGGGCTCTTCGACCGCCTGGTCCGGACCGCCTCCCACGGGCGGCGGGTTCTCCAGCACCGCCCGCGACAGCACGGTCACCCCCGCCTGGTTGAACCGGCGCGTCTCGGTCCAGGTGACCGGCGCGGGAGCGTCCAGCAACCAGGACCGCTCGGCGTCGGTCACCCCCGAGCCGGGGTTCAGCGAGCCGGGCAGCCCGATGATCGCGCGCCTGCGGTTGCCCGGCTGCGAGACCACCGTTCCCACCACACGCTTGGGCACGTCGTCACGGGTGTAGCGGAGGGTCGAGCCCACGGCCGGCTCCATGGAGTCGGTGACGACCACCTCATCGGCGGCCTGCGGGTAGCCCCCCCGGACAAGCGGGAACATGGCACCCGCCATCGGGTCGCGCAGGTCGACCTCCAGGACCTGCGCGAAACCATAGGCGGTCCCCGTCCAGTATTCCGCTGAGCCGCTGTTCATCGGGATGATCCGGCTGCCGGGTCCGGCCAGGGCCAGGATCTCCGCCCGGGACCGTGGCGACCCACCGTCCTTTCGAGGTCGCCAGTCGTAGCCCGTCGCGTCCTGCCTGATCGGCCCGGCGGCCCCGGTGTCCGTCAGCTTGGCGTCGGCCGCACCCAGGTCCATGGTCAGCCGCTCCTCCGGCCGGAGGTTCTCGGTCGCGGAGAAGGTGAGCACGGCGGTGACCGCGAGGACGGGCAGGCCGATCATCACGATGATGAGCGCGCTACGCGCCTTCGCCCGGACGATGCTCCGGCGGGAGATCCGCAGTGCGGCGAGGAGGGCGCTCATGCCTCTCCTCCGCTCCGCGGCCCCGAGGTGGGGGTGCGTTCCGCGCTCAACCGGGCACTCTCCAGGGGCGTGGCGGTGGAGTCGGCGATCTCGCCGTCGCGCAGGAAGATCACTCGGTCGGCCCAGGCGGCGTAGCGGGGTTCGTGCGTGACGAGCAGCACGGTGGCCCCCGCGTCGCAGCGGGCGCGCAGCAGCTGGAGGATGTCGTCGCCGGTGGGGGTGTCGAGGGCGCCGGTGGGTTCGTCGGCCAGGATCAGCCGCCGCTCCCCGACCAGGGCACGGGCGATCGCCACTCGCTGGCGCTGGCCGCCGGAGATCTCGTCGGGGAAGCGGTCGGCGACGTCGGCCAGACCGACCTCGGCGAGGGCGTCCCCCGCCTCGCGGCGGGCCTGCCCGGCCCTGACGCCGTCCAGCTCGCGCGGGAGCATGACGTTCTCCGCCGCGGTCAGCGACGGGATCAGGTTGAGGTCCTGGAAGACGTAGCCGACATGGCGGCGGCGGAGCCCGGCGAGCCCCCCGGCGGTCATGCCGGAGAGCGGCGTGCCCGCCACCACGACCTCACCCGAGGTGGGCCGGTCCAGGCCGCCGGCGAGGTTGAGCAGAGTGGACTTGCCTGACCCCGACGGCCCCATCACCGCGACCAGCTCGCCTGCGGCGATGTCCAGGCTCACCTCCCGCAGCGCCGGTACGGCCTGCGGCCCGTCTCCGTGTACGCGGCTCACGTCCATGAGCCGTACGACCGGATCGAAACTCATTTCTGCTTCTCCTGCGTCTGGGGGGAGGCAGTGAGCACTGCCTCGCAGTGGTCGAGCCAGCGCTGCTCGGCCTCGGCCTGGAAGATCATCGAGTCGAGCACCAGCCGCTGGGCGGGACCCTCGACGTTCGCCCGCTTGGCTCGGACGAACTCCTGCAAGGTGCGCATGGTCGCGGTGCGCTGGGCCTGGATGATCGGCCGTATGTCCGCGGCGGCGGTGACCGCCATCGCGAGCTTGATGACCAGCTCGTCCCGAGGCCGGTCCGACTGGGCGACGGGGGTGCCGAACCATCGCTCCATCTCGGCCAGACCGGCCTCGGTGATCGAGTAGACGACCCGGCCCTGC
Source organism: Streptosporangium sp. NPDC049248 (assembly GCF_040678965.1). NCBI lineage: Bacteria > Bacillati > Actinomycetota > Actinomycetes > Streptosporangiales > Streptosporangiaceae > Streptosporangium > Streptosporangium sp. NPDC049248. The sequence continues at coordinate 3,754 of NZ_JBFAQY010000003.1, read as the reverse complement.
TCGTCCTGCTCGCCGGGGCTCACCAGGCCGTCGCGTTCCATCCGGGAGAGCGTCGTGTAGATCTGGCCGATGTTGAGCGGCCAGGTCGCCCCCGTCGACGCCTCGAACTCGGCGCGCAACTGGTAGCCGTAGCGAGGTCCCTGGCTCAGCAGGGCGAGGAGCCCGTGTCGGATCGCCATGCATACTGAGTATGCATACTCAGTATGCCCGCTGCAAGAGATCTGCATATTCTGGACAGGTTCCACCCTTGGGGCCGATACTCGGAGGATGAGCTCGACGCATCCCCCGTCCCGCGCCTCCGACGGGGATCGCGATCGTGCGATCAACGAGCTCCGTGACCGTGCTGTCGAGGGGCATCTGTCGCACGACACGTTCCTCGGCCGCGTCGACATGGCCCTGCGTGCGCGCAATCAGGGCGAACTCGACAATCTCGTCGCCGACCTGCCGCAACGCGGCCGGTTCCGCCGCATGGTCACCGAGGTCGTCGCCTCGGCCTCCGACTTCACCAAGCGGGTGGAGTCGGCCTGGCGGCGTCCCAGGCTGCCCAGGCTGGCACTGCCCGCCGACGACCGGACCCGCTACGTGGTGGGCCGGGGCTCCGCCTGCGACCTGGTCCTCGCCGACCTGACCGTCTCCCGGGTGCACGCCGAGCTCCGCCGCGACGAGGACGGCTGGGTCCTCGTCGACCTCGGCTCGTTGAACGGCACCCGGCTGAACGACTGGCGCCTGGTGGGCCCGGCGAAGGTCCGGCCGGGCGACGTCGTCTCCTTCGGCGACTGCGGCTTCCTGATGATCACGCCTCAGCTGCTGTCATGACCTCGCGGCCGAAAGCGCTCAGCGGAGCCGGAGCCCGGGGGCTCCCGGCGGACGCTCCCTGAGGGGTGCTCCGAACGGCTGCCCTCGACCTCACACCATGATCACCCCGAGGCCGTTCCTGCCCCTGGCCGCGCCTCAGCCGTTCTGGGTCTCTGTCGCTCCGGTCTCGGCCGCCCCCGCCCCGGCCTTCCTGAGTTTCTCCGCGGTCAGGGTGTAGCGCGTGGTCAGCACGATGCTGACCACCATCAGCAGCGCGGGCAGCAGCGTCGTGCCGTACAACACGGCCGTGGTCGCCGACTCGGGCTGCGCGACCGGCGTGGCGGGGTCGGACTCCACGAACCCGGTCGCACCGAGCAGCCAGCCGAGGATGAACGCGCCGAACGCGAAGACCACGGTCTCGGCGGCGGTCCACAGCCCGGTGAACACTCCGGCACGCCGCTTTCCGGTGACCAGCGTGTCGTGGACGATCACGTCCGAGAGCATCGAGAACTGCAGCAGCTGGAACCCCGCGTAACCGATGCCGACGAGAAGCACGCAGGCGTGCGCGTACGCCGAGCCGAGCGGTCCGGAGAAGGCCATCCCGACGGTGCCCACCGTGAACAGCGCCGACGACAGGATCATCGCCCCGCGCTTGTCGTAACGCTTGGACAGCCAGACCCAGAGCGGCATGGTGATCAGCAGCGGGCCGACGATGCCCAGGAAGAGCGTGGTGGTCGCCGCCGGATCACCCAGCGTGTAGGTGGCGAAGTACGGTGAGCCGGCCAGCATGATCCCGGCCGCGAGCATCTGGGCGCAGCTCAGGCCGAGCAGCACCATGAACGTCCGGTTCGAGCGGGCGGCGGTGAACTGGGCGCCGAGCGACGACTCCGCCTCGGCCCGCGCGACCATCGGGGCGCGGGCCGTGCCGAAGAAGGCGGCGAGCATCGACAGCAGCAGCACCCCGCCGACGACCAGCCCCATGGTCCGGTAGCCGGAGACCTCGGTGCCCGCGATCATCGGCGCGACGGCCCCGGAGAGCAGGATCCCCAGGCCGACGAAGACCATCTTCCACTGCAGCAGGGAGGAGCGCTCGTGGTAGTCGTCGGTCATCTCCGCAGGCATGGCCTTGTACGGCACCTCGTAGAAGGCGTAGGCCGTCGCGGTGAGGAAGTAGCAGAGGCCGACGTACAGCGCGGCGGACAGGCCGGTGAGCGGAGGGCCCGCGAAGGTGAGTGTGAAGGTCACCGGCAGGGTGAGCGCGCCCAGCAGCATCCACGGGCGGCGGGCCCCGAAGCGGGAGACCGTCCGGTCGGAGCGCTGGCCCACCCAGGGGTTGATGAACATGTCCCAGAGCTTGGGGAGGAAGGCCACCACCCCGGCGATCCAGGCGGGAACCGCCAGCACGTTCGTCATGTAGAAGAGCAGCAGCAGGCCGGGGACGGTGGAGAAGGTCGCGGTGCAGATTGAGCCGACACCGTAGCCGATGCGCACGCCGCGCGGCACGGTGACGACGGCGGGTGAGGGCGCCGGGGAGATCATGCCACATTCAATCGCAGCGAGTGACCGCTTGGTAGGCCCAGGGAACGTGAATATTTTACCTTCCCCGCCGGGGAGCCCCCTTCGCCTCACCCGGCCCAGTCGATCTTCATACCGGCTGATGTGATGAATGTCCAGCTCAGGCAGGCCACAAAGGGACTTCCCGGGGGGGAGATGAGCCCCGACTTGGACCGGTGCATCGTCAGCCCCAGACGCCTATGTGATCACTCTGGTTTACCTGGAGCCCGCAATTAATGTCGGTAATGTGCTGACAAAGCCGACCCGCCCCCGACAGAATGCGGAACCGTCCAGCGTCTCACCAACTGGAGGAACCGACATGCGCAGACCACTAGGGGTACTGCTGTGCCTCGGGAGCCTGGCGGCCCTCAGCACGCCGATCGCCACCGCGCACGCCGCGTCCGCCCCCTTGGCCGAGTGTCGCGTGTACGCCGCCAAGCCCTACGTCACCGCGGCGGGACGGATCCAGGCCTCCGCCGCACGGCTGGGCTGCGACGACACCGCGCTGGTCCGCGTCCGCATCAAGCGCGCCGTGGCCGGCGCCGACCCGGTCGTCAAGAGCGCCTCCCTGCGCGGGACCAACGGGCGGGTGACCGTGAGACTGCGGTGCGCTCCCGGCGTCTACTACTCCGTCGCCACCGACTACCGGGGCAACGTCAGCCGTTCCAAGGCCGTCAGGCTCGCCTGCTCCCCCACGGCCACCCCGGCCCCGAACCCCACCTCCACCGCCCCGACCCCCGGCCCGGTCCCCACCCCGACGGCCACCACCAAGCCGACACCGGCTCCGACCTCCACCGCTCCCACCCCCGCACCGGGAGGGTCCACCACCTCCGAGGAGGTGGTGCGCCTGACCAACGCCGAACGACAGAAGGGCGGCTGCGCCCCGCTCGTCTCCGACCCCCGGCTGCGCTCGGCCGCGCAGGGCCACTCCGACGACATGGCGGCCAAGAACTACTTCAGCCACACCTCGCCTGACGGCACGGACATGACCGCCCGCATCAAGGCGAGCGGGTTCAGCCCGATGCGTGCCTGGGCGGAGAACATCGCGATGGGCCAGCGCACCCCTGCCGAAGTGGTGCGGGCCTGGATGAACAGCTCCGGTCACCGGGCCAACATCATGAACTGCGCCTACACCCATCTCGGAGTGGGCGTGGCCGACAGCTCACGCGGCATCTACTGGACCCAGAACTTCGCCAAGCACTGAGCATCACCGGGGACCGGATCCGGCCGCCCGGCCGGACCCGGCGTCCGACCGGCTCTCCCGCCCCGGCCAGGGTGGGAGAGCCGGTCGGCCATTCTCACCGGAACGGCCCGCGCCCCCGCGACGTGACCGTCGGCGGGCGCCTGGACCACACCGGGGCCGAGGTGCGGCCGTTCGACGAGGAGCAGGCCGTCGAGGTGGCCC